>CAZPSA010000006.1:0-35677 GCA_964589375.1 uncultured Clostridium sp. | reverse complement strand
TTCAAACATCAATTCTTACTGCTAATAATTTAGTATATGATAGTATTTTTGCTTTAGTAGAAAGTAATAATACTGCTTGGCATAATAACGTAAAATTTACATTTGAGATTAATGATGCTATTTTTGAAACTTATAATAATAATGCACTATCAACAAGTGCTTTATTTGGAGGAATAATTGAAACAGGTACTCCCAATGAAAATCCAACTCTAAATATAGATTTAAAATTTAATGATTTAACATTTAAAAGCAAAAATGGACAATTACTAAAAAAATATAGTTATTTAAATGATTATAGTATTAATGATATAATACCAAATACATCAGCTATGTATATTGGAAATGAAACGTTAAATAAGAAAATAAAAATAGCTAATAGAACAACAAGCGCTAATGATGCTATGTTAACTAGTCTTTATGCAAATACAATGGAAAACTATGAGTACATAGAAATTGCTGATGCTAAATATAATTTAACAACAAGTGTAAATGGTACTGGTGGAACTGTATCTAGTTCAGAAAATGATATTTTAGCAAATACAAAGAAAACGGTAATTTTTACTTCCGAAACAGGCTTTATGATTGATAAAGTTCTAGTTAATAATGTAGAAACTCCAGTAATTAATAACAAGCTAGAGCTTACAATGAATGAAGATAAAAATGTAGTCGTAATATATAAAAAACTTCCATTTACAATTACAATAAAAGATAATGCAAATGCAACTATAACCCCAAACGGAGTTATTAATGTTAGTTATGGTGATAATCAAGACTTTGTAATTACCGCTAATTCTGGTTATAAACTAGTTAAGGTATTAGTTGATGGTCAAGAACAAAATTTAATTAATGATAAATTAACAATATCCAATATTACTAAAAACATAGAAGTTGAAGTAATTGTTGAAAAGGCAGCATATAACTTTTTAGAAGGCGCTAATCAAACATATACAATAACTAAAGATAAAGAGTTAAGATTTAGAATAGATGCTGAATATAATTTATTTAATAATTTAATATATGTTGATGGTAAACTTGTAGAGAAAGAAAACTATACATCAGAAAGTGGTAGTACAATCATCGTTTTAAATCAAAGTTATCTAGATACCCTAAAAGTAGGAAAGCATTCCTTCAAAGTAGAATTTACTGATGGAGGTATTGCTGAAACTAACTTTTTAGTAGCAGTAGAAGAAGAAAATCCAAAAACTCTAGATAATATAAATAGTACTTTAATAATTGGTGCTATCTCATTAATTGGTTTAATTGGTGGAGTATTATACTTTAAGAAACAAATGAAGTAGTAGAAATACTGCTTTTTTGATTAACATTGAATTATCCATCATGACAAAAAGTGAGCATTTTTGCAGATGGTATGTTATAATATACAACTATGAAAACGAAATTTAGTTATTTTATATATATTATTATAGTTATTATTGGATTATTTAATGTTATGAGTTTATTTCTTTTTAATGAATATCGAAGTGCAAGAAAATTAGAAGAAATTGCTTTCTTTGATGATAATAATCTAGCTGATATTGTAGATGAAACTACTAAAACCACAACACAAGTAACTACTACCACTTCAGTAACTACCACTACAACAACAACTCCAACTAAAATGCTAGTATGGGATGGTTTAACTTTAGAAGAACTAACTTTAAAATTAGATGCTAATCTATATGATACTTTAAAAGGAACCGGGATTTATTTTGCTAATTTTACGAAAGAATATGGTTTAGATCCTTACTTAGCCGTTTCAATTGTTAATTTAGAAACAGGTTGTAAATGGGGTTGTTCCGCTCTAGTTAAAAAATGTAATAATATTGGTGGTTTAAAAGGCAAGCCTTCTTGTGGGGGCGGAGCATATATGTCTTATAATACTTTAGAAGAAGGTATCAATGGCTACTTAAATATTGTGTATAAATATTATTGGCTTCAAGGCTTAACTACGGCAGAATTAATGAATAGTAAATATGCTGAAGATCCTTCTTGGGCTAAAAAAGTAAATGCTTATTATGAAACAATTAAAAGGACTTAATTGTTTTTTTTAATTAGTTTTGCTATCATTAATATAGGTGAATAGTATATGATATATAAATGTCAAAATTGTGGTTTTCTTCACTATGGAGAATTAATAGATGGATATATTTGTCCTTATTGCCGAAGTAATCTTCAATCTTTTTCGCTAATTACTAAAGAAGAAAAAGTCTATAATAGAGTAAATATTAAAGAAGATAATTTAAGTATAGATAGAATTAATTTTAAATGTATTAATTGTGGAGTTTGTTCTAAAACTTGTAAAAATAATGTTGGGATAACTTATGATGAAACTAAGTGCGATGGAATATGTATTAATTGTGGACAATGTATCCTAACTTGTCCAACTGGAGCTCTTACCCCTAAATATGATTATCAAAAAGTATTATCGTTAATTAATAATAAAGATCATACTATAATTGCCATGACTGCTCCAGCAGTAAGAGTTACGTTAGGTGATGCTTTTGGTTTACCTAAGGGAACATTTGTTGAAGGAAAATGTGTTAGTGCTCTTAAAAAACTTGGATTTGATTATGTTTTTGATGTTTCATTTGGCGCTGATTTAACTAGTATTGAAGAAGCTCATGAATTATTAAATCGAATAAATCTAGGACAAAAAGGAATGTTTACTAGTTGTTGTCCATCTTGGGTAAAGTATGCCCAAATATATCATCCAGAATTAAAAAAAGATATCTCAACTTGTAAAAGTCCAATTGGAATGGCTAGTACAATAATTAAAGAATACTTTGCTAAAAATGAAGGTATTGATCCAACAAAGTTAATTATTGTTTCTATTGTACCATGTACTAGTAAGAAAGCTGAAATAATAAATTCAGATTGTGATTTTGCTTTAACAACTAGTGAACTAGCCCTTATGATAAAAGAACAAGGGATTGATTTTAAAGCCCTTAATGATACACCATATGATGATATAATTGGTTCTTCATCAGGCAAAATATTTGGAATAAGTGGGGGAGTTGCTTTATCAGTTTTAAGATGTCTATATAACGAAATGACAAAAAAAGATTTAGACAATTCTGAAATTTTGATTACAGATAAAGAGTATTATCAAGAATATAGTGTAAAGATTAATAAAAAAATAATCAAAATGGCAGCCGTTAAAACTATGATTAATTTAGAAAAAATTCTTAAAATAAAAAATGACTATGACTTAATTGAAGTCATGAATTGTCCTGGTGGTTGTATTGGTGGCGGCGGCGGAATTTTAATGCCAATTAAAGAACGTGAAGAGCTTCTTACAACAAGACAAAAAAGCTTACTTAAGATAGATAAGCAAGCAATTATTAAATATCCATATAAAAACGAAGTGGTTATCTCTTTATATGAAGAATTTTTAAAAGAAATAGGTAGTGATATAAGTATAAAGTTTCTTCATAATATTAAAAAATGACACTATAAAATGTCATCATCAAAACCTAAAGTATTTTTAGCGACATAAATAGGTCGCTTTTTAATTTCTAAATACATTTTGGCAATATATTCGCCTAAAATTCCAGTTGCTAGTAAGTTAAGTCCTCCTAATAAAAGCATCACACAAATTAAAGAAGGATATCCAGGAACATCACTTCCCGTTATTAATGTTTTAATCAAAGTAACTATTAAATAAATAAATGCCGATAAGGAAGATATTACCCCAAATGTTGTAGCAAGTCTTAAAGGTTTAACACTGAAATTAACTATTCCGTGCCAAGCATATTTAAAAGATTTAATTAAATTAAAATTAGATTTGCCAGAATGTCTTTCTTCAACTTCATATTCTAAATATTTAGTATTAAATCCAACCCAAGAAAATATTCCTTTAGAAAAACGATTGTTTTCACCTAAACTAACAATTGATTTAACTACATTACTTCTAAACATTCTAAAGTCAGATGCACCATTATGAAATTTAGTATCACTTAGTTTATTCATGAATTTATAAAAAGCTCCCTTTAAAATTCTCGCAATAACTTTTTCATTTGGCCTTTTTTGATTAACCATCGCGACTGCATCATAATCTTTATTTGTTTCTAAAAAGTTAAGCATTTCAATAATGTATTTAGGATTTTGTTGTAAGTCAGCATCAACTATGGTCGTATATTCAGCTTTAGCGTTACTCAATCCAGCATATATAGCGGCATCTTTCCCAAAATTACGACTAAAATTTATAACTTTAACGTGTTTAGGATCTAATTTATATATATCTTCTAATTTTTGATATGTATTATCTTTAGAACCATCATTAATAAAAATAAGTTCATAATTAATATCTTTAAGAGTATTAGTTAATTTTTCATGCATTAAGGCAATATTTCCTTCTTCATTATAACAGGGAATAACTACATTTAACTTCATAAATTACCTCCAACAACATTATATCACGTCTAATTTTATAAATAAATGTAAAAACTAGTGTTTTTTATTTTGCACTTTATTAAAATTATGTTATAATGACTATGATAAAAGGTGGTTAAAATGAAAGCGATACTAGAAAATGAGACTTTAAGTAAAGTAATGAATTTTATTTTAGACAACATATGGATTATTGGTCTTTGTTTAGCAATTATAGTAGTTATTATTTTAATTATTATTTTTTCTAAGAAAAGACCAGTTGAGATAAATGATAATAGTACCGGAAATGTAGGGGAAATGATCGAAGTTAATCAAAACTTAGAAAACAATATGCTGACAAGTGATGATTTGGTTGATACAAATATTGATAATGGTAATAACTTAGTTAATATACGTGGGGCTGATGATCCGCAAACTGATTTGGAAAATTTACGTGGTGACGAATCAGTGGAGATTTTAGCTAATACTGGCAACGAACTAAGTATTACACCAGATACTATCGAAGATTTTAAAGCCATGGCAAATGAAACGGAACAACCTGAACCAATCGAAACTTTAAATACTTTACCTCAAAATGATGTATCTGGGATGATAGAAAATGTTAATGATGAGGTGGGTCCTACTTCATCAAAGACAGAACCAGAAATTAATGCATTTGATATGCCAATGCCTAAGGAAAATCAGCAATCTGATCCTTTAGGCGAATTATCTATAACAACAAGTGCACCTGTTAATGGACCTGAAATAACTAGTCTAGAGGATACTTTAGAGTTACCTAAGATGGCTAGTGATGTAGCAAGTGCCAGCCCACTGCAGACCAAAAAATGCCAATCCTGTGGTCATGCAAATAACGCTGCTTTTAAAGTTTGCGTTAAATGTGGTAATATTCTTGAATAAAACTATAGAGCAATCTATAGTTTTATTTTGGCGTAAAGATGGATAGGCTTAAAGCTAAAATATTGACTAAAACTTAAATAAAGTTTAATATTAAAGTGGGTGATATTTATGATTAAAGTTTTCACTGGACCTATGTTTAGTGGTAAATCAGATGAACTACTTAAAGTATATGATAGTAAATATCATAAAAGTAAAATACTTTTATTTAAACCTAAAATTGATACTAGAGATTTTGGGATGGTTAAAACTCGTAATGGAAGAGAAATACCTGCTATATTAATTAGTGATATTAAAGATATTAAAAAACATCTTACTGATAAAATAAATACTATATTTATTGATGAAGCTAATTTCTTAAAAGGAGATGTAAGTGTTCTTTTAGAATTATCAGTTAAAGAAGATATAGATATATTTTTAGCTGGACTTAATATGACAAGCGAGCAAAAGCCTTTTGGAATTATGCCAGATATATTAGCTGTAGCTGATGAAATTGTTATTAAATATGCATCTTGTAATGAATGTAATCGTGATGCTTGTTATACTTATTATGATGGCAAAAAAGATAATGAAATCCTAGTTGGTAATGATAATTATATGGCTTTATGTTCTAGATGTTTAAGGAAGAAACTTAATGAAAAAAGGTAAGTTAATTGTAATTGAAGGTACCAATTCATCAGGTAAAGAAACTCAAGCTAATATTTTAGTAGAACGTTTAAATAATGAAGGACTTAAAACAGTTAAAATGCGTTTTCCAGATTATGATAGTCCCACTGGTAAAATAATAGGAGAGTGTCTTTTAGGTAAAAATAGTGAACCATTTTTTGCCGAAGGAATTAATAAAATACCACCTAAAGTTGCAGCTTTATATTATGCTGCTGATCGCGCTTATAATATTGATAAAATTAATACTCTTTTAGAAGCGGGAACTAATGTTGTTTTAGATCGTTATGTGGAATCTAATATGGCATACCAAGCTGCTAAATTTGATGAATTATATGATCGAATTAATATGCTTTTATGGCTTGAACAATTAGAGTTTAATCTTTTAGATTTACCAAGACCAGATAAAGTTATTTGTTTGTACTTACCATATGAATATCGAAATGATCAAACTGATGATAATAAACATTTAAAAAATACTGAAAGTGTTTATGGTTTACTTTCAGAAAGATATAATTTTCTTATAATTAATTGCATTAAAAAAGAGAAAATCAGAACGATTGAAGAAATAAGTGAAGAAATCTATTCTCTTATTTATGATTACTTAACAAAAGAATAAAATTATAGTAAATGGTTTAATTCGACAATAATTATCATATTACTATTTTAAAATAATAATGGTGATAATATGCTAGTTAAAGTTTTTGATGAGTCTCATGAAAAAGATTTAGAAAATAGCGTTAATGCTTTTTTAAAAACCATAGATGAACTAATAGATATTAAGTATAGTGTGGCAATAACAGCTTGTAAAGAAGAGCAAATATATTGTTTTACTGCCATGATAATTTATAGAAATTTGAGTGATGAATAGTTGAAAAAAAATAGTTTTATGATGGGGACATTTATTGCAACGTCTTCGGTTATTTTAGTAAAAATTCTTGGAATGCTTTATGTTATTCCTTTTTATGATATTGTTGGGTCTAAAGGTGCAGCTTTATATAGTTATGCCTACAATGTATATTTAATATTTTTAGGAATATCCTCAGCTGGTATTCCCAGTGCAATAAGTAAAATTATTAGTGAATATAATGCTTTAGGTTATATGGAAGCTAAAACAAGAGTATTTTCTTTAGGTAAAAAAATAATTGGTTATATATCTATAATTATGTTTATATTATTATTTGTTTTTGCTGAAGAATTTGCAACTCTTATTATTGGTGATTTAACAGGTGGTAATACTATTTATGATGTTTCATTTGTAATTAGGTGTGTATCTTTTGCCGTTTTAGTCATTCCCCATTTAAGCGTAACTAAAGGTTATTTTCAAGGCCATAAATACTTTACCCCATCATCTATTAGTAATTTACTTGAACAAGTAATAAGAATATTTGTAATTTTAGCCGGATCTTTTTTAGCTTATAAAGTGTTTCATTCTAAACTTACTATCGCCGTTGGTATTGCCGTTTCCGGAGCCTTCTTTGGCGGATTATTTGCTTATTTATATTTAAAGAAAAATATGAAGAAATATAAAAGTGATTTAAACTTAGATAAAGAATATCCTAAAGATGATATTTCTAATAAGGAAATAATTAAAAAGATTATTTCATATGCTGTTCCCTTTATTATTATTAATATTGTAAATAATATATATAGTTTTACAGATATGGTCTTAGTTTTAAGAACACTAACAAAACTAGGATTTGAAGCTAGTGATGTTGAATTTATAACTAGTACGATATCAACATGGAGTGGCAAAATAAGTATGGTAGTAAACTCTATTGCGATGGGAATGACAGTTAGTTTAATTCCTACTATCGTAGAAGCCTTTGCGACTAAAAAACATAAAGAATTAAATGATAATTTAAATAAGGCTCTTCAAATGGTAATATTTATATCTTTACCAATGGCAGTTGGTATTTCAATTTTAAGTGTTCCTATTTGGACAATGTTTTATAATACTAATCCTTATGGAGGTGCAATTCTTAAAGTAATAATATTTAATGCTTTATTAGGTAATATTAGTATGATAGTAAGTGCTACTTTACAAAGTTGTAATCGTTTTAAAGCTGTTTATTTAACTAATATTTTAGGTTTATTAACTAATGCTTTATTAGATGTCCCTTTAATGCTTTTATGTAATAAATTAAATATTGGTCCATATTATGGGGCGATTATAGCGTCAACTATTGGTTATATAATATCAATATTACTTGGTTTAAAATTAGTTGGAAACAATGAATTTAAACTTAATTATAAAGATACTTTTATTTATATAGTTAAAACTTTAATACCAGTAATTGTAATGGTAATAGTTTTAATACCTTTAAATAAAATAATAAATTTAAATCCATATCATAAGATAACTGCTTTAATTCAAATTGGATTAGATGCTCTTATTGGGTCAACTATTTTCTTCTTTATAAGTTATAAAATGGGAATAATAGATCATATTTTTGGCAATGATTATATTAAAAAGATCTTAAAAAAACTTACTCATGGTAAGTTCCCTAAGAATTCTTAATATTAAACCATATACATATTAGAACCAAGATTTAGCTCATCAATTGTATTTTTACTATCGCCTTCTAATCTTGATACTCTAGTTTCTAAACGATTTAATTCCCGTTCTATTTTGGCCATTCTAGCATCAATATCACTATACATATTTACATTTGAATTATTACTATAATTAGGAGTAGGGCCAACATAGAAGTTAGAATTAGCCGCGATAGTTTGATTAGGAAGCATATTCATATTTTGATTATTCATATTTGGAATATATCCGGTACTTTGATTATAGCCGTACTCTGAAAAGAAAGAATTACGATCCTTTTTCATATTTCACCTCTATAATAATATATGTGATATAGGAAAAAAGTTTAATAAAGGAGTTTTAAAAGATGAGATTAAGAAATGTTAAAAACGCTAAGGAAATAGTAGAAAATAGTCCTTTGGTAATAAAAGAAAATATATTTTCTGCTGAGCAAAAACTTTGTTTAGAAATTGGCACTGGTAAAGGGGATTTTATAATTAATTTAGCCGCTAGTAATCCTGATATTAACTATATTGGAATAGAAAAGTATGAGTCAGTTTTAGTTAGAGCTTTAGAAAAAATAGCTGAAATACCATCCAATTTACGTTTTATGTGCTGTGATGCTAGTACTTTAGATGAAATATTTAATCATAATGTAGATGAAATTTATTTAAATTTTTCTGATCCTTGGCCAAAAACTAGACATGCTAAAAGAAGACTTACTAGTCCAATATTTTTAGAATTATATAATAAAATAAGTAGAGAAAATGTCCATATTATAATGAAGACAGATAATAAAGATTTATTTGCCTATAGTCTTGAGACTTTAAATAATAATGGTTTTAAATTTAATAAAATATCCTTAGATTTACCAATATCTGAAAGTATTTTAACTGAATATGAAATGAAATTTAGAAATAAAGGCGTTACTATAAATTATTTAGACGCTAATAAAAAAGTAAATTAAAACAATTTTACAAAGATATGTTTAAATGTTATAATTACCTTAGGAGAATATATGAAAAAAGTAATTTTATTATTAGTCTTATTATTTTCACTTTGTGGGTGTGTAAATATTAACGATAGTACTATTGAAGATATAATTGCCGATATAAAAGATAGTGATTTAAAGTTATCTAATCAATACCGTAAAGGTTATAAGTTTTATTTACCAACTAATATTAGTGTTAAATCTTATGAAACAGCAAATGAAGTATTAACAGATGGTCAATATAATTATTATTTATATGTTGATATGATTAGTTATTATAATGAAACTAAATATGAATATAAAGTAAAAGATAATTGTTATAAAAGTATTAATTTAAAAGATAATAAAGCATTTGGTTATTTAGAAATAAATGAAAAAAACCCTAAATATTTAATTGAAATAATGTATAATTATGCTAAAATAGAGGTAATGGTAGATAAGAGTGATATCAATGAGGCAGTTACAAACTCACTTGTAATGCTTTCTACTATAAGTTTTAATAAAGATATTATTGAAAATATGCTTGGTAGTGAGTTGTTAAATTTTAGTGAAGAAGAATTTAATATCTTTGATACCAATCAAGAAGAAAGTAATTTTTTAGAAATTGAAAAAGAATTTGGAACATATGATGGTGAAGAATTACCAGATTATGACTTAATTAATTAAGGAGAGAGCTTATGGGAGTATTTAAGAAATTAAAAGATGTACTTTTTGATGTAGAAGAAGAGGAAATTCCAGTTATAAAAAAAGAAGTAAGGAAAGAAGTAGTAAAAGAGGAAAATCCAATAAAGGAAATTAAAATACCTAAAGAAGAGTATGTAGAACCTAAACCAAAGAAAGAAACATTTAATTTTCCAATTGATTTAGATGAACCAGCCCCTTTACGTAGTAGTAAAAAAGATTATTTATTTGATGATGATTTTCCGGTTAAAACAAGCTATAGAGAACCAGTAAAAGAACCAGTAAGAGATATAAGACGTTATGAAGAACCAGCCCCAAGAAGAAAAGATGCCCCAGATTATTCGAAAATCTTACAAAAAGAACATAAGAAAGAAGCATTTAAACCATCACCAGTTATTTCGCCAGTATATGGAATATTAGATCAAAATTACACTAAAGATGATGTAATTGTTAAAACTGATGTGGGAGTTAAAAATCCTAGTTTAGATGATGCTTTAAATAAAGCTCATGGAATTAAGAAAAAAGAAGAAAAGATATTTGATGAGAATTTTGAAGAACCGCCTTTAAAAACATTAGATGAAATATTAATAAGTAAGGATAAGAAAGTCAAGAAAGAAGAAGAACTACCTACAGTAAAAAAAGATGTAGAAAAAGTAATAGACCCTGAAGATATAAAATTAGAAGATGACTATTTACCTGATGAACCATATCCAGATGAAAAGAAAGAAACAACTTTAGAAGATGACTTATTTAGTTTAATTGATTCAATGTATGAAGAAAAAAATAATGAAGAGGAGGAATAATAATGGAATTTTTAGCAAGCATATTACCAATAATTATTTATATTTTATTAATTGTTTTATTAGTAATTGGAATTATTTTAGGGATTAAACTTATAATAACTATAGATAAGGTTAATTATATAGTAGATGATATAAAAGAAAAGGTTGAAGCTTTAGATGGTCTTTTTAAGATTATTAATGGTGTAAATAACAAATTTAATTTAATTACAGATAAAATAAGTGGTTTTATAATGGACCTTATTAGTAGATTACCAATATTTAATAAAAGAAAGGAAGATGATGAAGATTATGAGTAAAAAAGGAGGAGCTTTATTTACTGGTTTAGTTGTAGGTGCTGGTTTAGGTATGCTTTTTGCTCCTAAAAAGGGTTCTGAGACTAGAAAGGATATTTCTAAAAAATTAGATGAATTATGGAATAAAGTTAAAGAACTAGACTATGATGAAGTAAAAAGTTCATTAGAGTTAAAGATTAAAGATTTAAAGAAGGAACTTGCTGAACTAGATAAAGAAAAAGCAACTCGTGTTGTTAAGGAAAAAGCTGCTATTATTAAAGATAAAGCGGAAGAATTATATGATTTAGCAGTTACTAAGAGTTCTCCAGTTTTAGAAAAAGCAGCCAAAGAAGTAAAAGATAAAGCTGCTGAATTACTTGCAAACACAGCAAAATCATTAGAAAAAACTAGTAAGAATTTAAAAAAATCTAATTAAATTGATGATTAAATATCATCTTTTTAATTTTTAAAAATTATTCGTGTAATACTAGACATTTCTATATTTATGGTATATTACAAACGCATGAGTGATTATGCTATGCAATTTTGTATATAATAATAATGCTATTTAATAGCAATAAAAAGCGAGTGAAACCAGCCGAAAATGGTAATTAAAAAAAGCGGTGATAGATTAGAGAGCTTACTAGATTAGAGAGCTTACTCTAATCTTTTATTTGGAATAAAAATAGGATATAATTATTTTAAGTGATATATCTTGATTAGAAATTTTAAAATAGTAAAAGTTTATGATTATTTAAGACAATTTGATAATAAAGTAGTATAATTTATAGGAATTTTGTTTACTATAGATAGCTGTGAATACTTTGCCCCATTATCAAGTCCTAAAGTTAAGCATGTACATATGAAAAATAACTTGGATACGGTTAAAATTGCTAAAGAAAATTTAGGGATTGTTAACTTCAATAATATGATACCAGTTACTCAAAATAATTATGAATTATTTGATTTAAATGCGGTGCCAAAAAGATACCAATGAACTTAAATGGCAAAATCTATTAAAAACACAATTATTGTAGTTAAACAAAAATATTAAAAAAGGAAAAGGAAAAGCATCTAATTTGTATGATAAATATAAAAATAATAAATTAGATGAAAGAATAAAAAAAGATGCTGTAATTTTATATTGTTAGAAGAAAAATGTAAGGAATATAATAAAAATAATTAATCTTATCACAAATTAATCATAGTTTATAGAGTTCGTTGTAATTCTCTAATTGACTAACAATTTTAAGTTTGCTATACTTACTTTGTTAGCAAAGATAGAGCCTTACAACCTCTGGAGTTAAATCGTTTATCGCGTTAAGATGATGAGAGCATGAAAATCATGAAATAAGGTGGTACCGCGGCATATAGTCGTCCTTAAATTAATGATTTTTTTTAATGGAATGGAGTGAAGAAAAATGCGAAAATTTGAAAAAATTAGTTTTGAACAATTTAAAAAAGATATTTCCGAGGATAAAGAATTATATGAAAAATATACTTTACCAAAAAGAAGCACTAAACATTCTGCTGGTTATGATATTTGTGCTTTAAAAGATGAAGTAATAAAACCAAAAGAAGCTAAAGTTTTTGCAACTGGATTAAAAGTATGTATGAATGATGATGAGGTATTATACCTTTATACTAGAAGCTCATTTGGTTATAAATATTGTGCAACTTTAGCTAATAGTGTGGGAGTTATAGATAGTGATTTTTATAATAATCCAGATAATGAAGGACACTTTAAAGTTAAAATAATTAATCATGGTGATAAAGATATTGAAGTAAAAGCTTTTGATCGAATTGCTCAAGCTGTCTTTATGAAATATTTAACTGTAGATGATGAAGAAGAAATAACAAATGTTAGAGCTGGTGGTATCGGTTCAACAAATAAGGAGGATTAACATGACATTTTTTGAAGAACTAAAATGGAGAGGTGTAGTTAAAGACATTAGCTCACCAGAATTAGAAGAAAAACTATAACTTTTTACTTAGGAACAGATCCAACCGCGGATAGTTTACATATAGGTCATTATGCCTCATTTGTAACTGCTAAAAGATTAGCTAGACATGGTCATAACCCTATAATATTGGTTGGCGAAGCAACTGGACTAATTGGCGATCCAAGACCAACAGCCGAAAGAGAAATAATATCCAAGGAAACAGTATTAAAAAACATTGAAGGTTTAAAGAAACAAATAACCATTCTTTTAGAAGGAAAAGCTGAAATAGTTAATAATTATGATTGAACTAAGGATATAACATTTCTAGATTTTTTAAGAGATATAGGTAAATATATTAATGTTAATTATATGCTAGGAAAAGATATAATTCAAAGACGTTTAGAAACTGGTATTACTTATGCTGAATTTTCATATACTCTTTTACAAGGATTTGATTTCTTACATCTATTTAATAATAAAAACTGTGTTTTACAAGCAGCAGGTTCAGATCAATGGGGAAATATTACAACTGGTATTGAGCTTATTAGAAAAATAGAAGGTAAAGAAGCTTATGGCTTTACCATGCCACTTATTTTAGACGCGACAGGAAAAAAGTTTGGTAAAAGTGAAGGTAATGCTTTATGGCTAGATAAAGAGAAAACATCTCCATATAAAATATATCAATACCTACTTAATTCTGATGATTCTAAAGTTGTTGAATATTTAAAGGTATTTACTTTCTTATCTAAAGAAGAAATTGAAAATCTAGCTTTAGAAGTTGAAAATAATCCGGAAAATAGATTAGCCCAAAAAACTCTTGCTTATGAAGTAGTAAAAGATTTACATGGGGTAGATGAAGCTAAAAAAGCTAAGGAGATTAGTGAAAAAATATTTAATGGTGAAGTAACTGATGAAATGCCAAAAGTTACTGTAAGCGATAATAATATCTTAAATATCTTAGTTGAAAGTAAATTAGCACCATCTAAAAGTGAAGCTAGAAGACTAGTTATTCAAGGGGGAATTATGGTTAATCAAGATAAAATACTTGATCCAAACTATGAATGCCCAAATGATTTTGTTTTACATAAAGGTAAGAAAAATATAATTAGAGTAATAGTTAAATAAATATGGTCAAAAAGATCATATTTTTTCCTTAATTAAGCTTTATTTAATTCATTTAGTTTAGTTGCAGGGTTAATTTGCTATATGATATAATTAATTTGTAAAAAACTAAGGAGGATTTATGGAACAAACAAAGATTAAGGTAAGTATTTTACCAAACAAGTATTTAAAACCAGATGGTACTTTTGATAAAGAAGAAGCAATAAAATTATCTGGAAAAATTGCTGGTATTTGTTATGATAAAGAAGGATTTTCCCATTTAGAACAAGAGCCAGAAGAAAAAACAATGCGTAGAGTTAATATGACATTAAATAATGGTCATCATAGTGTGTATGATCATATTACGATTAATTTTAATCTCCAAAATATACCTAAAATTTTAGCAATGGTAATTAATAATGAACATCAATATACTACTAGTGAAAAATCTGCTCGTTATACTCCAGTTATTAGACAAGAAGGTTCAATTATAACTGAGGCAGAAGAAACCCTTTATAATAAGTGGATTGATATTTTTAAATTAAAAATCAAAGAAAAATATGGTGATTTTTATAATGATGCTAAGATTCAAAAATTAGCTCAAGAAAATGCAAGATATTTAGTTACTGTATTTATGCCAACACAGATGATTTATTCTACATCTTTAAGACAAATTAACTATATAGCGTCATGGTTACAAGAGTTTATTAAGAACGCTAATAATGATATTCCTTTTGAAAGAAAATTAGCTCAAGCTATGCAAGAGTTATTAACTGCTTTAGATGAAGTAAATGTCTTAGAGAAAAGGCTAATGCAAAATGAAAAATGTCGCCATTTATCATTATTTGGTCACAATTTAGATGAAACTGATGATTATTTTGGTAAGGTTTATATTACAACTTATAAGGGTTCTTTTGCTCAACTTGCCCATGCTCTGCGTCATAGAACTCTTGATTATCAAATGGAAATGTTAGATGAAAAAGAATATTATGTTCCACCAATAATTGCTGATGATGAAATGTTAGTTGATGAATGGTTAAAGGATATGAGAGTAGTTAAAGATGTAAATCCTCAAGGTGAGTTTATCAGAATTTGTGAATCTGGTAAATATGATGATTTCATTTTAAAATGTAAGGAAAGACTTTGTACGGCTGCTCAATTAGAAATAGTCCAACAAACTAGAGAAACTTTATTAAAATATAAGGAAGCTTTAGAAAATTCAGGTAGTCCTTTAGCAGGAGATATAAAGAAACGAACTAATGGAGCTAGATGTACTTTCCCAGACTTTAAGTGTTCTTCATGCTGTAATTTTTCAGAAGGAATACAATTAGTTAGAAAAATCTAATAATAATAATTAACTTGGACAATCGTTCAAGTTTTTATTTGGTTAATATCGTAGACATTTTTGATATAGAAAATTAACTTGACATAGTTATACCTATTATCAGTATAATATAGGAAAGAAAGTAGAGGAAAAATGGCGTATGAAAAACAATAAGAAAAGTTTGATACTTGCAATAGTTTTATTATTAGTAGTAGTTATTGCGGGCGTATCTTTTGCTTACTTTAGTGCCATTATAACGGGAAGTGAAAGCTCATCAACTATTTATATGGATGCTGGCGAATTATCAATAACCTATAGTGATAACTCAAATGCTTTAGATGTAAGTGCAACTAAAATATATCCAAGAGATGAAGAATGGATAACTAAAAAGTTTAAAGTAACAGGTAATAATACTACGGAACTAGCAATGTATTATAAAGTTAAACTAGTCATAGATAATAACGAATTTGAAGATAGTTTAACTTATAGCTTAGATAGTGTAAACACATCAGATAATGGTAAAGTAATAGCTAGTATAACAGATGGAACAATAAGTGGAACAACAACCGAAGAACTAGGACAAGGCTATTTCATAGCAGGAGAAGACAAAGAACATAATTATACATTAAAAATATATTTCAAAGATAATAACGAAGATCAAAACAAATATCAAAAAGCTAAGTTTGCTGCTCATATTGAAATAGAGGGTGCTGGAACAGAAGCATATAATTCTGCCCCATCTGGATGGAGCGAAGCAGCAAGTGAAACACTCTTAGCTGGAATAAAAGCAAATTATAATAATCCAACAGAACCCCTAACAACCCCAGGAACAGAAGTATCATTAAGTACTGAAGCAGTCATGGCAGCAGCTGAAGATGATTATGGAATAAGCTATTATTTTAGAGGTAATGTTCAAAATAATTTTGTATCTTTTGCGGGAATGTGCTGGCGAATAGTCAGAGTAACGGGCGATGGATCAATTAAACTAGTACTATATAATTACTCAAGTACTGATTGTACCCAAACTGGAAACAATTTAGCTTTTGCTAGATACAGTGGTGCCTCATATACAACAGCCTTTAATACAAATTACAATAGTAATGCATATGTTGGTTTCATGTATGGTTCACCAACCGGAAGTGATTATGGCTCAACTCATGCGAACGAAACTAAAAGTACAATCTTGACTAATTTAGAAACATGGTATGAAAATAATATTGCTACATACGAAAGTAAACTTGCTGATACTATCTGGTGTAATGATAAAAGTACAACGGGAGATGGAAAAGGAAGTAGTACTTCAAGATCAGATTATGGTGCAAATAATAGATATACTAGTGGAACACCAAGTCTAATATGTCCAAATGATAATGAAGGTGGAAAACTTTCTAAATTTACTGTAAGTGATACAACCAATGGAAATGGTAATTTAGATTATAAAATAGGCTTATTAACATATGATGAATTAGCATATGCTGGATATAAAGATTGGGAAACTGTATCAACATCTAATTATTTAAATGGAAATGTAAGTTCCACTACTTATTGGTGGACTTTGTCGCCATACTACTTCTACAATGATAACCGTGCGCTCATGTGGCGAGCGAATGGCGATGGTAAAGTGGGTGGCACCAGCGTGCAGATATCTGACTATGGTTTGCGACCAAGTCTTTCTCTCAAGAGTACCACCACAATTAACTCGGGTGGAACCGGAACAGCAGCTGCTCCATTTGTGGTAAATTAGAGAGCGAAAAATATGAACAATCAATAGAATTTATAAAACTATACTATGATGAAAATAATGTTGAAAAATTAATAAAAAGTATAAAGAAATATAAAGTTTATAAAAAACAACCCGAAAAAGATGAATTATAATCTGATATTTTAAAATAATGACTTTATTATTATGTTGTCTTAAAAAAAATACATAAGTTACTTCATTTCACTTATGTATTTTTTTAATGCTTTAGCGTTAGGGCCAAAAATTATTTTCAATTGATTATCAATTTCAACGATACCTTTAGCGCCTAGTTTTTGGATTGCCTCTTTATCAACTAAAGTAATATCTTTTAATGTAACTTTTAATCTTGATACATTAACTTCGGTATCTAAAATATTATCTTTGCCACCTAAATATTGAACTAATTTATTAATTTCAAATGTAAAATTTTTCTTATTTAACTTTACGATTACTAAACTAATTAGAAATAAAACAAAAAAAATAATTAAATATTGCCACCACATAATTTATCACCTATTAACATTTTATCAAATTTTTAAAAAAAATACACTATTTTTTATCTTCCACATAAAATATATTGAGTAAATGAAAGGGTGAAAAAAATGTGTAATAATCAAAATGAAGGTAATTGTATTTGTGAAACTTTAAAAGTTATTTGTATTTTACAACAAAATGCTTGTCCAGAAAATTGTTTAGACTCATGTGATAGACCAATGCTTGGTGGGGGAAATAATTGCCTTATTTGCAATACTAGACCAGTTATGATATATATGTGTTGTGGTAATGGAGTTCCACTAAGTATGCCAACTAGCAAAGATTTAAGCACTACATGCTCAACACCATCTGTTGATAGTTCTTGTGAAGGTTGCTCAAATGTATTTAGAGTTGAAAAGATAGAAGGAAATTGCTGTACTTTTAGAGTTTTAGCAACAAATCCAGATCAATCTTGTTGTAACAGCCAACCATATATTGCAACTAATAGCTTCTTTACAATGAACTTAGATTGTTGTTGTATTGTTAGATGTTTAAATGATTGTTATGTAGATTGTGTATGTTAAATAATAGGGGCTGTTACGAAATTAAGCAATTAATTTTAAACAGTCTTTTGTTTTGAAAAAAACTTTTATGCGTTTTCATAAAAGTTTTTTAAATATTCATTATAAGCGCTATAACTTGGCGTATTAGTGTCATTATGAAATTTCTTTCCTTCTTTTTGTAAAATATCTTTAATAATTTCATCAGTAAAGTGGGGATTTCTAATTAAAAATGGTCCGATTAAATGAGTACCAATAAAATTTTTATAACGGTATCCTTCATAATTACTTTTTTCATTGTCTGCATTTCCCTTAATAACAGAAAAAAGGTGATTATCATTAATTTGAACAATAAATGATCTATTTTGAAAACCAATAATTGGTCCATAGTTATCTTTCCATCTTAAAAATGAATGACATACAATTCTCTGTGGAACTTTTTTTGCATAATAATCAAATATATTAAGACCTTCTATAACTTCATTATCACTATAAGTAATTGATTTTCCAAATAAAAGATAAGAAGAACCAGTCGCAATTAAGTATTTATTACTTTCGATATAATTTGTTAGTTTTCTTTTAAATCTTATAATATCTTTAGCAGCCAATTTTAAATCTTCTAAAGACCCTGTCCCGATATAAACAATATCATAAGATTTAAAATCTATATCATCTTTTAAGGAAAATAAGTCTACAGTATAATCTATATTTTGATTTTTTAAAGAAGATGTAAGGGCTAAAATATTTCCTTGTTCACCATATAGATTTAATAAATCATAATATAAATGAGCTATTTTAATCATTGTTTTCCTCCATAATTAATTTTTTTAAAACTGCTGTCATATCAAAACATACCATAGTAAATATTGTACCAGTTGTTTCTTTTTTAACATCTTTTATTAATCCTTTTAAATCATTAACTAATACTAGTTTATCTTCACTTATACCCGCTAATATTAATCTATTATAACAATCATATCTAAATCTTCCAATACAGTATATTTTTTCAATATTATTTATATCTAATATTTCAAAGTCAACATCATATAGCCATGATATATCATTATATTTATATCTCCTTGAAACATTATCAAATCCTAGAATAACAGTTTTAGGCCCTTGATAGTCATTAATATAGTTCAAAGACATTAGATAACTTAAATTATTTTCATTTTTAGATTCAATCATTTCAACATCACGATTATCTAATTTTAATGTTTTTAGTCTTTTAGCTTCTAAAGGATTAACATTTAAGGCTTTATTTATTGTTTCTTCTGAAATATTTAAAACTTTACATAGACTATAAGCGGCTAGAGTATAATAAACCGCAAAGAAAGCATCTTTATTTAAAGTTATATCATTATTATTAATTTGGAATTGGCGATTTTTTAAATCAACATTTTTAGCTAAATAATCAATATTTCTTTTAAAATCATCATTAGGACATTTATAGCTTCCTAAATGTCCATAGTGGTAATAACTATATATTAATTTTTCATGACATATTGGGCAGTAAGCCGCATCAATATTATTACTTATTGGTTTTTTTATACTATATTTTGTTTTAGCAATTCCATAACTTGTTTTAGCATTAGGCAATAAGCTTAATCTATTTACAAATACGTCATCAGCATTATATACTATGTGAGCACTTCCAATACTATTTTTTATTTTATCTAGTATTATTTCTGGCTCTTTATTTCTTGATGGTTGATCTCTGGTTATATTTGTTACAACTATATGAGTTAGAGTATTATTTTTAAATGTTTCTTTAATATAGGATTCATCCATTTCTAGTAGCAATACATCACATTTCATTTTATGTGTAAAAGCATTTGTATTATTTAAAATTAAAGTGCAAGTCCCATTAACAACATTTGACCCGTTAGCGTTATAGCATACTTTTAAACCACTAGTTTTTAATATATGAGCAATAATTGAGGTTGTACTACCTTTACCACTAGAACCAGTTACCCCAACTACATATTTAGGATATTTTATTTTTTCTAAGATATTTTTATCAAATGGTCTAACTATACTTGCCGGAAAGACACTTCCATCCCGACCAAAGATATTACATACTAAAGTTATAAGTTTATTTATTAATATTAATAAGGTAGTTTTCATTTATTATCACCAATAAGAGTATAACATGTCTCACAAAAAACTTAAAGAAAATACCTTTTAAAATAGTAAAATCAGATAAGTTTCTAACTATTATTATCTAAGTTAAAATTAGGTATATTCATTACTTATTATTCTCAATTATTAATTTTTTAGGCCCTAGTTCTTCTTTTAATTTATAAATTTCCCTTAAAAGCCCTTTAATTGTTAGATTTGAACTATCACAGCTTGTTATATATGGCTTATTCAAAAGACTTTGCGCTAGTTTGGTATTATCATTAATTAATGCTTTTCTTATAACATATAAAGTTACTATAGTTTTATCTTCTAAACTTAATTTAAATAAATTTGCTACTTTATCAACCGTAAATTCATCACTTATTAAATCCGCAATTTGCTTTAAATCATCATCGGTAATATTACTCATCATTTTACTTATTAAAACTATTTTTTCTAGTATTACTTTTAAATTATCATCATTTAAATTTAGTTTATTTTGAATAATTATGTATAGTTTTAAGGCAATATTAAAATTATTACTATAAATAAGAGTAGAAATATTTAATTCAGTGGTATTTTTAATCCATATTTTTTCCCCTTTAAATAGTCTTAAAATAGTTTCATTAATATACTTAATTAATTCATATATTGTCCCTAAACTTGTTACTTTTTCACTTTCTATTTCTAAAAAAGAACTTAAATTTTGAAATTCATTATTTGAAATTAAACGTTTGATAGTATTATTTCTTTTATGAATTAAAGCTTTTTGACTTTCTAATAGAGTTATTTTAAAACTTGCTAAGTTATCATCTATATTATCTTCATTTATATTTTTCTTAATTCTATTATTATATTTAGGTGGTATTTTAGTAATAAAAGATAGGGTATACAAGATACTAGTTATTCCATTTTGAATAGAATTATTGTTATTATAATTTAAAATTATTTTATCTATAATATCAAATAAAAGATCATAATCTTTTTTCTTAAACGCTATTTTAAGTAGTTCTATATATAAATCATAAGTATAATAATTTAAGTCATATAAATATCTTAAAAATATTTCTTTATCTTTAAAATCGCATTTATAAGTTATTTCATAAAGTTTTGTTAAGTCTTTAATTTGATAAATCGGGTTTATTAAAGAAGTTTTAGGTTTCTTTTCAATCATTTGTAAACTAAGCATATGTTTGACACATCTTGGCGAAATATTATTGCTTTTTAATTCTTTATAACTAATATTATTTCTAACTATTAATAATTTATATGTTTTTATTATTTCTTGATAATTTACCATTCTAACCTCCTTAAATAACTATACTTGTTTATAATATATTTAAAAAAATGAAAAATCAAGGCTTATTGTTTTATTTGAAATATATATGACTTTATAGTATAATTTCTTTAAAGTAAAGGTTGATTTTATGAGGAAGATATTTAGTGCTTTAGATATAGGTTCAAGTAGTGTTAAATTAGTTGTGGCTGAATTTATTAATGATAAAATTCATGTTTTATTAGCGCTTAAAAAGAGTACTAATGGTTTTAAGTATAATACAATAGTTGATAAAGAAGCCTTAAGAAGTACTCTTAATTTACTTTTAGATGAAGCTGAAAGTAAATTGTCTTTTAGAATAAAGAAAGTTATTTTGAATATTCCAACTGATTATAATGAGTTTAAGATGGTAGAATATCAAGTGAATGTTGAAAGTGAAGATAAAGTAGTAAGTAGTAAGGATATTTTAAAAGTTTTAAAAGAGTCTTCTAATAACGAAATTAACCCTAATGATGAGATGATTGCTAATATTCCTGTTGTTTTTAAAGTTGGTGGTAATGATACAGATAGTCCTTATGGTAAAGTAGGTAATACTTTAGGACTTAAGAGTATTATTGTATCTGCTGGTAAAAGACAAGTTTATGATATGATCAATTTTTTAAATGAGGTAGGGTTAGATGTTATAGATATAACTACTACCGGATTAGTTGACTATTATAATTTTAAAACACCTGAATTAGATGAAAAGAATGTAGTAATAGTTAATTTAGGGGATACTAAGACTAATATTAGTGTTTTTAGTAAGGGAGTATATATTAATAATCAAACTCTTGATATTGGTGGAATTGATATTGATAGAGAAATAGCACTTACTTTTAACTTACGTAAGAAAGAAGCCACTTATTTAAAAGAACATTTAGCTAAAGCCGTAATGGCACGTTGTGATGTTAAGGAAAAGTGTGAGGTTATAACTAAAGATGGTACTAATGTTAAGATAAATCAGTATGAATTAACTCAAGTTGTAAGTAAAAAACTAGCAGAAATGTTAAAAATAGTGAAAAATTCTATTAACCACTTAACAAAAAAGGAAATTAGTTATATAATTATAACAGGAGGACTAGCGGAAATTAAAGATTTTCCTCATGCTGTAAATTCTATTTATGGTGGTACTGCCAAAGTTGGTAATATCAATAATATTGGAGTGAGGAATAATTCTTATAGTGTAGATGTTGGTATGCTCATTTATTTTAATGAAAAGTTAAGTTTGAGAAATAGGGATTTTAGTGCAGTTACAGAAAGCGATATTGAAAAGATGACAGATACTGGTAAGAAAAATGTAATTGCTGAAGATTCTATATTAGGAAAAGTAGTAAGTTACTTTTTTGACAATTAAGAAAGAGGAGATTTTATGTTTGGACTAGAGATGGATCAAATTGCAAAAATAAAAGTAATTGGTGTTGGTGGCGGTGGTTGTAATGCCGTTAACCGTATGATAGAGTCTGGAGTTAAAGGTGTAGAGTTCATTGTAGCAAATACTGATTTACAGGTTTTAAATGTTTCTAAAGCTGAAAATAAACTTCAGATTGGGGCAAATATTACTAATGGCCTAGGAGCTGGGGCTAATCCGGAAGTTGGTAGAGCAGCAGCTTTAGAGAGCAAGGAGGAAATTAAGGAAGCATTAAAAGGTGCTGATATGATTTTTGTTACTTGTGGTATGGGTGGTGGCACTGGTACAGGTGCAGCTCCCGTTATTGCTGAAATTGCCGCAGATTTAGGAGCACTTACTGTAGGTATTGTTACTAAGCCTTTTAGATTTGAAGGTAAAAGGAGAATGGAACAAGCTATCTTAGGAATTGAAGAGTTAAAGAAACATGTTGATACTTTGATTGTTATTCCTAATGATAGATTAAGAGAAATTATTGATAAACAAACACCGATGATAGATGCCTTTAAAGAAGTTGATAATGTTTTACATCGTGGAGTACAATCAATTAGTGATTTAATTGCCGTATCAGGATTAGTAAACTTAGACTTTGCTGATGTTAAAACTGTAATGGAAAAAAGAGGTTCTGCTTTAATTGGTATTGGTTTAGGTGTTGGTGAAAATAGAGCTATTGAAGCTGCTAAACAAGCTGTATCTAGTCCACTTTTAGAAACAAGTATAGATGGTGCAACTGATGCGATAATTAATGTTACCGGTGGCACAAGTTTAACTTTGTTCGAAGCAGAAGATGCCGCTGAGGTTGTAAGACAAGCATCTAATAATGATATCAATATCATCTTTGGTGCTGTTATTAATGAAAACTTAAATGATGAGGTAATAGTAACTGTTATTGCCACCGGTTTTGAAGATGAACAAAGAGCAGCCGAAGCTAATAGGGAAAGTGCCAATACTAAGAATATTCAAGACGATAGTGACTTTGATATTCCACCATTTTTAAGAGATAGAGATAATTTCTAAAACTAAAAATACTTGGATTTTATAAGGTCTATGGTTAATATCATAGACTTTTTTGCTAGTCTAAAACTTAGCATCAAATATCATTGGAGCAATTGAAACCAAAATGATAAAATTAGTAAGTGATAATGCATAGTTAAAGTTATCAAAAGAGGTACCAGCAAATAAAATCTAATACTGGTGATGGTGGAATTGCTGGTAGTGTTGGTTCTGCTGGTATAATAATAATCCGCAATGTTAGAAGTTAAAAAACATATATCAACTATTGCTAAAAAATAATAAATTTAATAATTTTAGAATAATAAAAAGACTAGTAATTTCTCATTTTTACTAGTTTTTATTTGGATATAGAATTGTTATGCTTCCTTCTAAATATTTTACTTAATATAAATAAAATAAATAAACCTAAAAGCATGTAAGTATAATAGTCTAAAAAGAAATTTGAAGTTTTATAATTATTTAATATAAACCCCCCAACAATAATTATCATTAAAATTAAAATTAAAAATAATATTTTAGAATTTGTTTCTTCTTTAATATTAATACATGATAAACTCGTTATAGTAAAAATATTAATAATCCAAAGAGAAAAAAGAATATTTTCAATATTTTCAATAAAATTTAATATTGATACTTTTTTTAAAACCATATATTCTGGGTAACGATACAATTTTGATATTTCCACTCCCAAATTACCAATAGTACAAAAAATCATAATAATTAATAAAATAGAAGAAAATAAGTATACTTTATAATTATATCTTTCTTTAAAATTATCTACTAATATCATTGGAGTAGTACTAATCAAGGCAAAATCTAGAGCCGAAGAAAATATTTTGGAAAAACTTGTTACTAAAATAGGCTTAAAGTAATCAATATTAATTGTTGGAATAAGAGTTAATGCAGTTATTAAAAATAAGAGCAGATGGATAATTATTAATAAGCTAGCACTTTGATATAAGGCTTTTTTTCCTTTAAGCGAAGTATAGTAAATTAAAATGCCACCAGGAATTAAGACAAACCAAGCCGGCGTCCTATTTAAATAAATAGAACTAACTAGTTTACCAATTAACATAGTAGATATAACTAATAGGCCAATACTATACGCGGTTTTAAAAAATTTATTATCTTCATTCGGTAATTTTTTAATAAGAAAATTAATAAGTAAACCTAAAATACTACCAATAATCGCACTAATCCAAGCATCAGTTCCTACATTCTTTATAATTTTAGAAAATCCTATTCCCATAAATAAAGGAAAGATTAATAAATAAATTAAACTATAATTTTCAAAATTAGTTATTTTTTTCATGTTCTTCTCCAATTGGACCAAAGATTAAGCCATTACGATCTAATTTAACGTTAGTTTCTATATTTACTTTAAGGCTATTAATATCATCAATATTTTTTCTCATAGCATTATAATAATCTTTTCTAAATCCTAAGATATCACTATTTTTAGTAATAAGAAATCGAATAAAGCCTGTAACATTAGCTTTAATATTATTTTCTATTTGTAACCGGATTTTTTCTATATTTTTTTTATTATTTACATCGACATCTTCAGCTTCCGCAATCGAACCGGTAATGTCTAAATTTATATTTATTTTATCATTTTGATATGTTATTTTTGCCTTCGAATTAATTACTTTAAATATAATATTTTTTTCTTCATAATTAATATTAAAGAGAGTTGGATTATTATTGTTAATTAAAAGATTGTATAACTGCACCATATCAAAATCTAGCTCACCAATTATTTTTTTATCACTAAAAATAACGGCTTTATTTATTTTTATTTCATCATCTTCATTTACAATTTTAGGAAGGATTAAATCATAATATTTTGATATGTAGTTTTCTAAGTAGTCATTAAATTTTATATTAACAATATTGTTAAATTCACTTACTACAGTTTCTTTTAAAAACTTACCAGCCACTTCGCCTTTATCCTTAATACTATTTATAGTTTTATCTATTTCATCATTAATTAGAATATTAAAATTACCACTTATTGTACTTTCCCTAGTTAAATAATCGATAATAAAGTCTAATTTTTCATTAGCGGCTTCTTTAGTTATGATCACAGTATCTAAATCAATAAAATATAATGCTTTATTAAGAGATACGGCTATTTCTTGAAGGGCATTTGCCAAGGAAGAAGCAGTTGCTTTATAGATAGCAGAAGAATTTTCATCTTCTTTTTTATTTTCTCTTACTTCAATTGTTACAATAAATTCTTCACTTTGATAATCGACCGCGATTAAGGAAACAATAGCCATTTTATTTAATTCCATATGATTATAGCAACCAGTTAGTAAAAATCCCAGTATAATTAAAACTATTTTTTTCAAATATTTCACCCTTGCTTTCTAATATTATTAGTTAAGTATTTACTTCTTTTATTGTCATTCTTCTTTTTACCTCTAATTAATGTATCTTTCAAATAAGCAAGGTCAAATGGGGCAATGGGAAATGTATAAGGTAAATTAAAGGAATTATAAGAAGAGAGACTAACAATTAGAAATATGAAGGCAATAGTTGTTCCAAAAAGACCATAAAATGAGGCAAATAGTAGAGCAATTATCCGCCAAGTACGTATTGCCCCTGTAAGTTCAACATTACTAAAAATCATGGAAGATATAAAAGTTAAAGCCATTACTATAATCATAATTGGACTAACAACATTAGCACTTACTGCTGCATCTCCTAAAATTAAAGCCCCTAATATTGAAATGGAAGAGGAAAAACTAGTAGGAAAGCGCATATCACTTTCTCTTAACATTTCACATATAAATAAAGTAAAAAAAGCTTCAATTGTTGCAGGAAATGGCACTCCTTCACTTTGTGTTATAAAAGATGTTAATAAAGTAGCCGGAATTGTTTCTTGATTAAAATTAACTACGGCAATATATAAAGCCGGAGTAAATATTGTTATAAATAAACAAATAAATCGTAAAAATTTTAAAATATTAGCATTAAAACTAGTAACATAATTATCTGAAATAGGATTAATAAAGTCCGCTAGAACCATAGGTAATATAATGGCAAAAGGACAGGTATCAACGATAATTACTATTTTACCTTCTAATAAAGATCTTACAATAATATCTGGTCTTTCACTAAGTTTTACTGAGGGAAAAACATTTTTACCTTCTTTTATTAAATACTGCTTTAATTCTCCGGCATCTATAATAGCATCAGTATCAATTTTATTTAATATTTTCTGACATTCATTTACTAGTTGTATTTTACAAATATTATCTATATATAACATACCAGTATTTGTCATAGTGTATCTACCAATTTGAAAATTTTTAATCTTTAAATGAGAAGATTTTATTCTTCTTTTAATTAAACCAATATTTTTTTGATAATTTTCCGTGAAAGCATCTTTAGCACCATAAAGATCTTGTTCGGTTTCAGGTGATGATACACCACGATCTAAATCAGCTCTAGTTTCTACTACATATAGCTTATTAAAATAATTGATAATGGTAAAACCATTAAAAAGATATTTTTTAAATTCTTCAATTTTTATTTTTTTTAAGTTTGGAGCTGCTAGTAAATTTTTAAGGCTGGGCTTATTAATTGGATTTGTCAAATTATCTAAAATAAAACTATTAACGCGATCACTGCTACTAATAGTTTCAATATAGTAAAGATAGACATAACCTAATTTATATTTAATTTTACGAGTTATTAAATCAGGAGTATCTTGTAATTCATTTAATATTTTATTTAACTGGTTCATTTAATCTCACATTATATTATGAGTAATAAAACAAATATTATTTATGATTATTTAAAAAATAATGATTATTTATAGTTTCGTAATAGGTTATAATTTCTAGATTGTATGGCAATATTTTGCCTTTATGAGAAGAATTTTTATCTAAAATAAGATTAAAAAAGAGTTGTTTTACCAGCTCCATTAACTCCAACTATATGACATTTATCATTTTACTTAAAATTAACATTTAAATCATCAAAGATAATTTGCTTTCCAAATGACATAGATAGTTTATCAATACTTCTTAAATTAATTAAGATTTTTTTAAACTAGCATCACTTACAAACTCTTTTCGAGCTTGATATCCATTACTTTTTCTAAGCATTTGAGGAGTTAATCTTTGTTCTTCTTGATAACCAATTTGTGATTTTAAACTTAAGTCAATAACTAACATTAGGGATGTATCAATAATATTTTCATCATCTTCTAGCCAAACATGACCACCTTCAAGTTCGGCATTTTTACTTCCTTTTATAATAGGTAATGTTCCAGATACAATGCTGACATTATTATATGAATAACTAAGTTGTCTTGCTGTTGTACCACAAGAACCAATATTGTATCCTTTAATAAATATATCAATAAATTCCTGAAGATCGCTAGTAGGTGGAATATAGTTTTGACTTTTAATTTTAACCCATTCAGTTTCATTAAAAAATCTAATTTTTCCTAGTTTCATATTTTCTTTTATAACTTTTTGAAATTCAGTATTGCCGTGATATAGTTGCCAAAATAAATCATAAGCTTTAAAGTCTTTTTCCATAATTTGCTCCTTTACGTTTTTAATCATATATAATATATTATATGAACTTTTAATCAAAATCAATTATTACATATAAAAAATTAATAACAAAAACTTTTATTAGGATGCTTACTTGGAACATATAATAGATAAGGAAATTCTCACTAATCCTAAAATTTGTGCTATGACAAAGTTAAAAAATACCTTAAACCATTATTAATTTAATATGATGTGTGTTATACTTTTATTAAGTTATCATTTATTATAAAGGAGGAAACATGAAAAAAGGATTTAAAATTACTTTGGGAGTACTTGGAGTTATAGTTTTATTATTTGGATTAGATTTAGTTTGTATTTTGACAATAAATAGACCAATATTTGCTATTCAAAAAGAAGAAGGAACTGTTTATAAAGGATTTTTTTATGATACTTATAGTTGTGCTGAATATAGTGTTCCTCAAATAAAAGCAAAAGGAACAAAATTTTCTTGTTCTGATGTTAAACTTAATATTGGTAAAATAGTAAATATTATTGATAAAACTAAAAATATGAATGATTTTGCTTGTGCCGAAGCAATAGAAGAATTTTATGAAGATGATACATATAGATATTATTGGAGTTGTATAAAGAATGATTATATGGTTGTAATATATGAAAATGGTCAGGAAGAACTTATTAGTGTGGCTTTAAAGCATAAAGTAATAACTATTAATGATTTAGATATATATGATATTGATTATATTAAACAGGAAAAGAATAACCATTACTAATTAAATATTTTTTCAATAAAAAAATTGGTACAAAAACTAATCTTACTTAAACGAATAGATTAGTTCGCTAAAATCTTAATGCTAGGGGCGTAGTCTGTCACACCCATCAAATTTTATACTACATCTTTTTTGTTTTTATAAATGGCAACGTTTGAGAAAATAATGACAAAAATGTGTATATAGGTATTTATAAAGATGAATTTGTAAAAGATATTGAAACTGATAAAGAGGATAAAACAATATAAAACCCTATCAATGATATTATTTTTCTCCACTAAAATTCAGAGAAAGTAATTAACTTTTTAGCAAATAATAAAGTTTCATGGAAAATAGATGATGAAAAAATATCATTTAATTCTGCTGCTTTATCTAATCAATATAATGAATTAATTAATAATTTATAATTAACAGAAGTTTCTATTTTGCTTTTTATATTGAATAAGTTTATTGCGGAACTATTTTCAATTTATATAAAAAATGCTATAGTTATAATGTTTAGTGATTATTATTAGGAGGATGCTATGAAGAAGAAAATTTCTATATTGCTTGGTATTTTTGGACTATGTCTTATGACTGGATGCTCTAAAACACCTGAATTAAGTTATAATGGTAATGATCTATTATACACTTGTACTGATGAACAAGTAAGTTTATTTAAGGAAGACGTTAATGTCAATATAACTGATAAACAAAGTTTTGCATACTTTGATAGCAATTCTGAAATGAAAGAATTTACTGATGGACTATTAGAATTTAATGAAGAAAATAAACCCGAAGTTTCAAAGTGTTATTTTGTAAAAAAAGATGAAATAACTGGCAACGAATTTAGCAGTAAATCTAATATTGCATTTAGAGATCCAACCGAAGGAAGTATGAAGTTAAAAATAACTGGTACTTATTCTTATAAAATAGTTGATAGTAAAACATTTATTGAAAATTATACAACTACTGAAAAAATGACAAACGCAATATATACTCAAATTAACGCAATATTCATTGCTAATATGGGTTCTAAAACTTATGCAGAATTATCAACTGAAAAAGAATTTGGTGCTGAAAAATTAAATGCTTTAAATTCAACAATTACAAGCAAATATGGTATTGAAGTAACTAAAGTAAATATCAACCTAGAAAAAAATTAACTTCGTAGAAAGTCAACTTGGCTTTCTTTTTTAGAATTTTTATTCAATATATTTAATATAAATTAAATTATAGTATAATTATATATACAAGGAGGAACAGTAATGAAAAAGAAGATATCTTTATTATTAGCAGTAATAATAGTCGGAGTATTAACTGGTTGTGGAAAAACTGAAATAGAAGATCAAACAGCAACTTGTACAAAACAAGAAAGTACACATCACGAAACTATTACTTTAAGTGGCACTAATGGTAAAGTCTCAAGATTTGATGCAGTTTATAAATATGAACCATCAGTTTTTGGTGCCGATAATCTTGACAATGTAACTGAAGAACAAAAACAGGAATTCATTAATAATATGTATAAAAATTTAGGCTTTGAAAAAGATAAAGCTTATGATGGATTTAATATTAAAGTTGAAGTTGAAGACAAAGTAATCGTTACTTATGGTGGAGATGTTAATAATGCATCAGCACAGACCGAGTTAAAAAAATTAGGAATTGATTTTTCAAAGGCTGATTTAACTTTTGAAAATGCAGTTAATTCTTATAAAACATCTGGTTATGTTTGTAAATAAAAAACGACTTAAACCATTAGAAACAAGGCTTAAATCGGTACTGATTTATGGCAGGGAATGAGAGAATCGAACTCCCAACAGTGGTTTTGGAGACCATTATTATACCATTTAACTAATTCCCTAAGTATTTACAATATAAACACTTATATCTGTAAACATTTAAAATTATAGCATATATATCTTTAACTTAGCAAGTTTTTTCTGAAACATATCGTAATTTATCAATGTGAAACCTCTTATTAATTATAAGGCATTAAAATAAAAGTTAAACTAGCAAAAATTTATTAATAACATACAATATTTTAGGTGATATATATGGTAATTAACTATACTACAAAAGAACTTGATTTAATGGCCAGATTAATGCGAGCAGAAGCTTTAAATGAAGGAAATTTAGGTATGCTTATGGTTGGTAATGTAATTGTAAATCGGGCATTAGCATCTTGCTATACGTTTAAAAACATTCGAACAATTAGTGATGTTGTTTATCAAAGTCCTGGGGGTTTTTCGGGAATTAATAGTTCTTTATTTAATGGAAGTAGTACTACAAAAGAAAAAGATTTAGCAAAAAGATGCTTAAAAGGTGAATATTATTATCCTGCTACTCATGCATTATGGTTTTATGCACCAGGAAAAAATACTTGTAAAGTAACCTGGTATGATCAACCATATTCTGGAAGCTATAAAAATCATTGCTTTTATCGACCAGAGACTAATATATGTCAAGAGATTTACTAATTATCTAGTAAATTTTTTTAATATTTAATATAATTATTTTATGAAGAAGAATTTAGACATAAAAATCATTTTATTAATAGTTTTATTTATTATATGGACATTTCTAATTATTACTAATAATATTAGTTGGTTTGATAATACAATATATAATTTTATTATTAGTTTTAAAAGTAGTACTTTAACAAGTATTATGAAAATGATAACAGTACTTGCTAATCCTTTAACTATTATTATATTTTGCTTATTATTTCTTATTCCTTTAATTTGGCAAGAAAAAAGAGGATTATATATCATATTACTTACGATTGTATCAACTTTAATTAATTTAATTGTCAAAAACATTATTCAAAGAAATCGACCTTTAATATTAAGATTAATCGAAGAAACTGGATTTAGTTTTCCTTCAGGTCATGCAATGGGAAGTATATGCTTTTATGGAGGAATAATTTATTTAATAAAGAATAGTGAAATGAATAAAAATATTAAATTACTAATTATGATGTTACTTTCATTTGTTATATTATCAATTGGAATAAGTAGAATATATTTAGGAGTTCATTATGCATCAGATATAGTTGGTGGATTTATATTAGGTTTTATTGTATTACAAGTTATTAATAAAATTATTGAAAGGAAAATGATAAAAGAATGAAAGCACTTATTACAGGAGCTAGTAGCGGTATTGGCAAAGACATCGCATTATATTTAAATGAACTAAACTATGAATTAATATTAGTAGCCCGCAATAAAGATAAATTAAAAGATGTTGAAAAAATGTGCAAAAATGCGAAAAGCATAGTATGCGATTTAAATAATTTAGACGAAGTTTTAAATTTATATGAAAAAGTTAAAGATGAAAAGATAGATTTTTTAATTAATAATGCTGGTTTTGGTTTATTTGGTTATTTTGATGAAACAGACTTAGCCAAAGAACTTAGTATGATTAACCTTAATATAACGGCCGTTCATGTTTTAACTAAATTATTTTTAAAAGATATGGTAAAAAGAAATGAAGGTAAAATTTTAAATGTTGCATCATCTGCTGGTTTCTTAGCAGGACCATATTTAGGAACTTACTATGCATCTAAAAACTATGTCTTAAAATTATCAATGGCTATAAATGAAGAATTAAAAATTAGAAATAGTAAAGTTAAAGTCAGTGCTTTATGTCCAGGACCAGTAGATACAAATTTTAATAATGTAGCTGGAGGAAAGTTTAATACTAAAGCATTAACTAGTACTTATGTAGCTAAATATGCAGTAGATAAGACTTTAAAAGGAAAAATGATTATAATTCCTTCTTTAAAAATAAAACTAGGTATTTTCTTTTCTAGATTTATTCCTTATTCATTGCAACTAAAAATAGTATATAAAATTCAAAAAAATAAAACATCTATTAATAAATAATAGGTAATTATATATATATTAATAGGCTATAAATGTAAAGAAAGATGAAAAGAGGATAAAATATGTTAATAAAAAATATTGTTAAAACTATTATTATTGGTATAATAGAGGGTGTGACTGAGTGGCTACCAATAAGTAGTACTGGTCATATGATATTAGCAAATGAATTTATTAAATTAGATGTTACTGATAAATTTTGGGAAATGTTTGAGGTAGTTATTCAACTGGGTGCTATTATGGCGGTAGTATTTACTGCTTTTAAAGTGCTTTTTCCTTGGGGATTTAACAAAACTAAAGAAGACACTAAGGACACATTTAACTTATGGTTTAAAATAATTATAGGTTGTGTACCTTGTGCAATTATTGGATTATTATTTGATGATTATATTAATGCCAAATTCTATAATCCTTGGACAGTAGCAGTTACTTTAATAATATATGGTATATGGTTTTTAATCGTTGAAAATAAAAATAAAACTAAAAAAGCTCGCGTAAATGATATAAAAGAATTGAGTTATTTAGATGCCTTAAAGATAGGTGTGTTTCAAGTACTTTCCATAATTCCAGGAACAAGTAGAAGTGGTTCTACTATTATTGGTGGTTTAGAGATAGGATTAGATCGTAAGGTCGCAACAAATTTTACCTTTTATTTATCAATTCCAGTAATGGCTGGAGCTTCACTTTTGAAACTTTTAAAGTTTGGTTTTAATTTTACAATAGATGAGATAATTATTTTAAGTGTTGGCATGATTACAGCTTTTATCGTATCTCTTATTGCCATAAAATTCTTATTAAAGTATATTAAGAATAATGATTTTAAAGCATTTGGCTATTATCGAATTATTTTAGGAATTATTGTAATTTTATATTTTATTTTAAAATAGAACAGGTTGTGTAGTAGTAAATGAAAAAAAATATTATTTTATTAGTGATTTTAGTAATACTCTTTGTTTTTGGATTACTTATTTATGATTTTAGTGATAAATTAGATGATAATATTGTTAATAATAGTTGGTATGCAGTAGAAGGCGAAGATGTTTACCAAATTTCATTTAAGGATAATAATTTTGAATATTTAAAGAATAATGTAGCAATGGTAGAATTTGAAAATTGTCATAATTATCATTTTAATAGTAGTTCGAATGTAGTTAAGTTAGGTTGTGGAAATAAGAAAGCATATATAGCCTCATTTGATAAAGAAGAACTTATATTAACAATTGATAAGAAAGAAAATACTTATTTTCCAACTTTAGATGTTGCTTATACCGAAAATTTTAAGAAGATTAATAAACTTACTGATGATGAGTACAGTTCTTTATTAGCAGTAGACTTAAGCGAGTATACTTCAATAACAATGAAAAAGTTAACAAGTATATATAAGGGTAAGAAAAAGGAATATATTGCTTTAATTAATGAAAAAATAAACTATGAAAATGCTTTTAATATAGCTGCTTTAAGTAGCATATTACAGAAAACTAATGATAAGTATAAGATTATTTATTTAGATAAATTAACTGAAGAAGAACTTAAAAAGTTAAATTCCTATACTAAAAAAACGGAATATAATAATGATGAGTTATTAATCTATGAAGTGGGTAATAAAAAAGTAAAACTTAGTGAAACAATTTCAATATCTTCTAAAGAAGAATTAAAACATTATCAAAATATTTAGAATATGAGAAGTATATTTATGGTGAATTAAGTATACTTTTTAATTGTATAATGTTTTTTGGGTGTAATTTTTTGCTGCAAAATTGTTAAATAATTTTAAAAAATCGCAAATATTATTTACGAAAGAATGTGCGTATTTTTCTTGGCTTAGTATAATTAATATAATATATTACTTTTTAGGAAATACCTAACAGATTGAGTGCTCGCTCCATCTTAAAAAAGATGGGAGCGTGATATAACATGAATAAAAGAGATTTTCATACAATATTATTGTTTATTATTATCTATTCATTAGTCGCTTTACTTTTTATTAAGTTATAAGTAAAGTTTAAAAAACAAAAAGCACTCAATCTAATAAAAGCATAGATTGATGTGTTTGCCACAATTAGCGAGTACTCAAGCATGCACAGTTAAGTATTCTCTTTTTTATTTTATGCAAGTTTCCTTGACAAATACATCATAACATATTTTATGGTTATACTTCAAGATTAAATTTCAAGGTTGTTAACTTTCGAGGTTAACATCATAGACTTTTTAAGGTATAAAAATTAACTTGACACGGGGGGGTCATTTATATAATTAGATAGAAAATAGAATTATATAGGTGATGTGTT
>CAZPSA010000005.1:0-41011 GCA_964589375.1 uncultured Clostridium sp. | reverse complement strand
TTTTCCCGCTAATGTTTAAATTTTTTTGAGACATTTTCCTAAATTATTGACAATTATTTAGAAATGGTTTGCAAATATTCATCTATCGTCTTAAAAAGTTCATCACTACTTTGACATTTACATATTTTGGTTTTAATCAATGCACTATTAGGAAGCCCTTTAATATACCAAAGCGCATGAGTTCTTATCTCTAATATTGCCTGTTTTTCAGTTGTATATTTTTGTAATAGTCTATAATGTTTTTTCAGCATCTCTATCTTTTCATTTATTGAAATTTCCTCTGGCAGTTTACCATTTTCTAAATAATCCACACATTCTTTTATTAACCAAGGATTTCCAAGTACCCCTCTTCCAATCATAACCGCATCACATTTTGTTTCTTCTAACATCCTCTTTGCATCATAACAACTTAATATATCACCATTACCAATTACCGGAATATTTACGTTTTCCTTAACTTTCTTAATAATACTCCAATCTGCCGAGCCACCATAGCCTTGACTACGAGTACGGGCATGAATCGCAATCGCACTTGCCCCAGCTTCTTCAATTATTTTTGCCACCGAAACCGCATTAATACCTTTTTCGTCCCAACCACTTCTTATCTTGACAGTAACAGGTACATTTACACTAGAAACTACCGCTTTAACAATTTCACATATTTTAGAAGGATTTTTTAATAATGCACTTCCAGCTTCACTTTTAATTGCCACTTTTGGTACAGGACACCCCATATTAATATCTATAATAGCATTTGGATATTTTTGATTTATAATTTTAGCAGCTTTTGCCATAGTTTGAGGATTAGATCCGAAAATTTGAATTGCAACTGGCCCAAGTAAATCTGCTATTCCTTTTAACATATCAAATGTTTTTTGATTATTTCTAAATATGGCCTCTGCACTTATTAACTCAGTTACAGCATATCCTAAAGATAAATCTTCACATATTTTCATATATGCAGGATTAGATACTCCCGCCATTGGCGCTAAAACAACTTGATTTTTAATGCTTATATCTCCAATTTTCCATTCCATTTTTTTCACCGCTTTTCTAATAATAAATATAAGAATATATTCTCTAAAAAGCAAGTTTTTTACAAGAAAAAACTATAAAGAATATTATAGTTTCGAAAAAACAACCAATTCATTTGAATGCAAATCAAATAATTGTTCCTCATCTTTATCTATATGTAGTTCGGGATAAGCTTCCAATGAAGTTTTTATTTTAGCCGTAAAGATAAACTCACCATTACGATAAACTTTTACCTCTTCCTTATTTTGTAAATTCAACTTTTCACAAGTACCTTTGCTCAGATGAATATGTCTCTCAGCCAAAATTAAACCAGAAGATAAATCAATTTCCCCTAGTGGTCCTATTAAAGTTATGGGCAAACTTCCGTTTAAATCGCCACTTTGTCTTCTTAAAGGATTAACATTTAAAAATTTAGCATCACTAGAAGCAATTTCAATTTGATTATACTCACGAAACGGTCCAACAATTCTCACATGAGGAATGATCTTTTCATTATATTTTATATCAACTGTAAATAGGCTAGCATATTGTCCCGGTTGTTTTAAATAATTACGAATTTTCAAATCAGAATGTCCAAATAATTTAATAAACGTTTCTTCTGTTAAATGGATATGTCTATTACTAACTCCAATCACAACTTCCATACAATCACCATTCTGATTATACCATTAAGTCAGTAAATATTATAAATATTTTTTTAACTTTTCCGTAGCATTACTTTGAAAATCTTTAAAATCAGTTACTAATTCTTTAATATCTTCATCTATATCTTTTTCTAACGTACCAAGCATTTTAGTCATTTCTATTTCCCCCATAGTAAGACCTTTAATTAACATATCAGCAATAGCAGCATCAGAATTATCCTTTAATACCTGCATTTTTATTCCCATATCAGCACTTATCGTCGCTGCTATACCAAAACTTTTCCCTTTTTCACTCAAACTACTTAACAATTTCTCACTTTTTTGCATGAATTGTTCATAACTCTTTAAAATATCATTAACTACCGGTACTATTTTATTATCTTTATTTTCTAATGACTTTAAGAGAGAAACTGTAGACTCTCTTCCCATCTTAGCATTTTTGTAAACATAGTTTACGATTTCAAAATCACTTTTCATAAATTAATCACCATTATTATTATGGCTATTAAAAAACATATTATTCAGTATTTCTTATCGCCGCTATTATCCTTTTTTGACTTGCCTTACAAGCAGGAATAACACTTGAAACAAAGGTTAATACCAAACTAAAAATAATCGTAGTTAATACTATTTTAGGACTTAACAAAATAATATTTTCAAGTAACATCTTATTTTTAATATAATTATTCAGAATAAACGCCACCAACTGACAAAGAGTAAGACCTAACAAAGAAGAAAATATACTCATAGTCAAATTTTCAAAAAGAAATAAACTTTTTATTGCACCTTTCTTAAACCCAATACTTTTTAATATTCCAATTTCTTTAGTTCTTTCTATCACACTAATATAAGTAATAATTGCTATCATAAAAGATGAAACTATAAGCGATATACAACTAAATACAATAAGAACATAACTAATAACATTAATAATATTCTTTATTATTTTTATACTACTTAAAGCATTATCTATAATATTAACTCCTGTTAGTTCATTTTTAATTATCTCTTTACTTTCATAGTCCTTAGGATAAATATAAATATCGGTTATATCGGCATTAAAAGCCTTACTTTGATATAAAATCCCATTCAAAGAAGCAAAATACTCGTTATCACTTTCTACAATGGCAGTAATTGTAAATTCCTCATTATCAACTTTAAATTTATGATTTAAATAGTTAGAATATGAATTATCACTTATTTTTAAATACCTCTGCACTTGTTCATCAATTGCATGGTTATAATCTAAAAGTAACATTACTTCATGATCATTTTGAGGATAATCCCCTTTAACAAGTTTAAAAAAAGACATATTGTTAATCGCGTATGAAACATTTTTAAAATAAATATTAATATCTTTATAATAAACTAAGTCATCATATAAACTAGAACTTATATTACCAATTTTAGTTAAAAGATCATTATTTAAATCATTTGTTACTAAAGACGTATTTTTATTAATACTTATCTTATTATCTTCCTTTATTATATTTTCTTTAACGTTAGAAGTTAAACTTGTTCCTTCTTTACTAATTATTAAAGGATAATTATATAAATATTCCTTCTCATAATTAACAAGCTCTTTCGAAAAACCATTATTTATAGAAAGAATAATCGCTAAACTAAATAATCCAATCGCAAAAGCAATAATAGTTAAAAGACTTCTCTTCTTTTTATATTTTAAATTATTTATACTTATTTTCCATATAGATTTAAAAGGAATTTTTATTTTTTTTAAATTAGGAATAGCTTTTTTATCTTTCTTTGTCATAATTAAAGGATTACTATCACTTATTATTTTACCATCTTTAATTTTAATAATTCGGCTCGCATATAACTTTGCCAGATCTTCATTATGAGTAACAACTATAACTAACTTTTTAGTAGCTTCTTTTTTTAAAATATTCATTATATTTAAGCTATTAGAAGTATCTAAAGCTCCGGTTGGTTCATCAGCTAGAATAACCTGACTATTTTGGATAATACTTCTTGCTATACAAACCCTCTGCTTTTCCCCACCACTTAAGTTTAAAACATTTTTAAAAGATATTCCTTGGAGATTTAATTTAGAAAATACCTTTTTTAAAGAAATATACTTATTACCATTCAAATACGTAGGCAATAAAATATTATCTTTGACCGATAAATTAGGTAAAAGATTATAATCTTGAAAAATAAAACTAATAATCTGATTATGTAATTCATCTTCATTTATTTTGTTAAGATTTAAATTATTAAATAATACTTTACCCTTAGTTGGAATATCAATTTTACCAATAATATTAAGAAGAGTTGTTTTCCCTGAACCACTAGGACCTAAAATACATACCAATTCCTTATTACGAAAATTTAAATTTATATTATTTAATATAAGCTCATTATTAATTATTTTACTAACTTTTTGAATACTAATCATATTTATTCCTTTCAATACTTATATTAAAGAAAAAAATCTGATTTCCTTTTTTATTTATTCATTTTTTTCAATTAAAAACTCACCCCTATAAATTAGAGATGAGAATAATTATTAATTTAATTTTTTCTTATTATTAATGCCATAATATAAATTTAAGTAAAACAAGTACAATCAAAACTACTCCTGAAATTGATAAAATAACTTTAAATCTATCATTTAATTTTTTAAACTTCATATTATAAATGAATGATAAACCAAAAATAACGAAAAAGATAGGAGCAATTATTTCAAAATATTTAAACTTTAAGAAAAAGCAAATTAAATAAATCACTGGATAAATAACCGATATCGCCGTTATGGGTACACCAATAAAATAATCCTTGGAACTTTTCTCACATATATCTAAGGTATTATAATACGCTAATCTTATCATTCCACATAAACAATAGAAAATTAAACAAATCCAAGCATAATAACAATTTTTAGGAAGCGCAGAAATAGTTAAAATTAAGGGGAAAACTCCAAATGATATTAAATCAGACAAAGAATCCAACTGCCCACCATAAGTTGATTGCTCTTTCGTATTTTCTTTACGACGAGCTAATTTCCCATCAAAACCATCACATATTGCCGATAATATAAGGCAAAAGATTGGTAAAAGCCTATTTCCATTAATAGCAAATAAAATGCCAAGTAAAGCAAGTGAGGTTCCTGTCATTGTAAGTAAATCACAATCACGATAATATCCAATAAATTTTTTCATTTTTTCAGACTCCTTTTTATTAGTCCTAAATACTAACAATTTGCTTATAATATAATTTCCAACAATTACAACTATTTGAACTAATATCTTAGCAATAAGATCATTTATTTCGATTAATTCGATAAAAGCTATCATAAGGACAGTATCTAACGCTAAAGTTATTAACCTTGATAAAGTAAAAGTAAAAAATTCTTTAATCTTGTTATTATTTGTACTATGAAAAACAAAGATACGATTAGTATAATAAGCAAAAATTACTGATATAATCCAAGATAAAATATTTGCCAATACATAGTGAAATTCAAAAGTTTTAGCAAATAAAGCATATGTTAATATAGAAATAAGTGTAGTTAACCCCCCAACAATTAAATAATTCCATAATTCTTCATTTTTATGATATATACTCCAACCAAAGTTCCAAAATCTTTTAAAAATATTAGGACGATACTTTTGATAATCATATAGCTTATTCTTTTTAACAAAATAACTTTGCTTCGCAATTTCAAGTAAAGGCTTATCATTAAAACTATCACTATACATTTCTAAGATAACAGCATCTGGATATTTTTGATAAAAGTTTGTAACTTTGACTTCACCCGAATTATTTGGCTCGTAAAATTTACCACTATTTTTATCAACATTTGAAGCAATTAAATCTTTTACCTTTAACTTATCACAAATGGGCTTCAATAGAAATTCAGGAGAAGCAGAAATAATTATATCGTTAGTATGTTTTCTTTCCAAATAAAAATTCTTTATTTTTTTCTCATGAACTTGCCAAAATTCTGCTATTAATTCATCAACATTTGGCACATCTTGAAGAAAAGAAAATATATACTCCTTACATTTAGTTATATCTATATATTTAGTTTTATACTTTAAAAATGCTTTTATTATTAAAGGAAATCTCTTTATGATTTTTTTATGTTTCTTTAAACAAAATAGAAAAAAATCAACTGATGAATCACCATCATATATTGTCCCGTCAAAATCATATAGTGTTAATTTCATTTTACATCACATAGTAATTGTATCAAAAAAAAGTGCTTTATTAAACACTTTTTAATAATTTGCAAAACATTCATTAACTTTACAATATCAATATTTTTCAATCATTTTAATTAATTCAATATTAAACTTTGCTTTGTTACTCTTAAATTTACGCGGTGTAAACTGTTCGCTTTCAATTATCAATTGCTCTAAATCACCTATTTTTCCAGTTAAAATATATCCATCATTAAAGAATTTAGTAATAATCTGCGATTGATGATCATTTACTGCTTCACGATACTTTCTTAAACGTGGAAAAGCAATTATTTTTTTCCCTTGACTTAATCCATCTAAAATACTACCAACCCCACCATGAGTTATTAATAAAGTACAATCTTTCATAAGTTTATTATATTCTTCTAAAGGAAGCTTTTTTATAATTTGATAGTTTTGCGGTAAATAATCATCACTATTAGCTTGAACTACAATATCTGCTAAAACCGAACTTGCTACTAACTTATCAATCTCTTCTAGAAGTCGTGTAAAGTTTTGTTTACTACTACCTAATGTTATAAAAATCATTAATATAAACACCCCCAATACTTAGCTTTTGGATATAATTTTTGCATTTCTTTCCACTGTACTATAAATACATCAGAAATTGGATATACTAACTTACCAGCTAAAGACTTCTGATTAATATTAGCAAAGCTTTCAATGTAAATAACTTTCTTACCAAATAATTTAGCAATATAACAAATTGCCACTGCCGTATGCGAACCAGTTGAGATAATAAAATCTGGATTTATTTTTAAAAATAAGCTAAGACTTTTAATCGTATTATAAACTATTCCAATGATATATTTTTTTTCATAACGACTAACCGCCATTAAGTAAAACATCTTATATTGAGACACTACCCTACTTTTTTCTGTAATTAAATAAGAATTATATTTTTGCATCGTTGGTTGAAGCTGTAATAACTCATTAAAATGGCCACCCATACTTGAAATAAAAACAATCTTTTTTTCCTCACTTTTACCTAATATTTCTTCAATAAAACTATACCATATCTTTTTAACATTTGAAGGAAGGTACTTCTCTATAGTTTTAGCAGGTTCATATTCTTTATTGCCCTTTTCAAAATAATTTAATATTTCACTTGCCAAAACACTAATATCGCGATTAGGTATAAGTTTACCATTTTTAGAATTTATTTGCTCAACCGCCCCCTTAGCACTATCAAAAGCAAAACAAGGAATGTTATATGACATAGCTTCTAAAAGCACTAAGCCAAAAGATTCTTCATGAGAGGTCATAACAAATAACGAAGACTTCGCATATTCTTTCTTTAATTCTTCTTGAGACAAATAACCAGTAAAAGTTATGTTATCTTTAATATTTAAATCATGAACTAATTTTTCTAAATTTGCCTTTTCTTCACCATCGCCTACTATTGTTAATTTAATATCCCTATCTTTTTGAATAACAATATTAAAAGATTTTATTAAATCATCTAAACCCTTCTCTTTTGATAGGCGTGCTACCGCTATTATATTCTTATTTTGACATTTACTTAAGCAAGAAGGAAGAGCTGTAATCGTTTGAGGTATATATTTTACCATAGTTAGACTATTAGCCAAAAATTTCTGATAATCGTTTTCTAAATACCTACTAGCAGGAATAAGATAGTTAATATTTTTGCTATTTTTTTCTACACATTTAATATACTTTTTATTTTCTTTATGATACGTATGTTCTTCAGCAATCGTAATCGTTTTAGGATTAGCATAAATATTTAAAATTTTTGTAAAATCAATCCGTGTTGAAATAATTATTTTAGCATCTGAATTATATATATAATTAGCAACGAGATTTCTCTTTTGATATAAAATATAAATTGATTTTAAACCTTCTTTAAATGTTGCAAAATACTTATGTGCTTGTAATTTTTCCCAAAATTCTTTTTTATTTGGTTTTAAATCACTTAAATAAATTATTTTAACTTTCTTATTTACTTTATAAGGAACTTCTTTAATCGTATTATAAAGAGAAATTATCTCTACCGGATACCTTTCACTTAACATATTAGCTTGATCTACAATCGACTTTTCTATACCACCATAACCTAAATGAAGTGATAAAATTGCGATTTTATTAGATAAATCTTCTCGGCGGCCAATTAGTTTAAATTCATTAAGAAATAATATTAATATCAATCCAAAATAAATTGATACAGCTGGAGCTAGAAATACATGACCACTTAGACATGATACTCCTAAAATCAAAGCAATAATTAGTGCTAAATAAACTGAATTTAAAGTTATTCTAACTTTATTTTTTAACAAAAAGTATACTACTAGAAAAAGCGGAGATAACATAATAAGCAAACCAATAATACCAAAATGGAAAAATCCATCAAGAATATCAATTTCAATAAGTCTAGAAACATTTGAATTATTTATACGATAATTGTTTGAAAAACCAATTCCAAAGAAAACATTGCTATCATCTTTAGAATCTGTATAAATACTTAATGTATTTGCAAAAAGTATATTTCTTCCCCCAATTAAAGTCTTAACAATCTTTCCTACTTTATTATTCGTATATAAAATATCAAGCTTGCTGCTTATTTCATCGACATCCTTAAGACGATTTTCATCAATTTGTATTTTTTCATCTGTATTGAAGTTATACTCTTTCATATAATTATAATTTTTAACTGAGTATGAATTAACAGTCGCAAGTATAGCATATATAAATATAATAAGAAAAATAAAAAAAGATTTATTAAATTTTTTGTTTTTAAAAACTACTATTATAAAAGAAATAAAAGTAATAATTAAAACACCAAACGTCGATACCTTTGTACCAATTAACATTATTAAATTAATAATCGGAAAAATAATTAGATACTGTTTATATTTAGTTTCATAAAACAAAAATGAAAAAGGAAATAACATTATCATTATATTTGCAATTTCATTACCAGAATAAAACCAACCAATACTGCCTTTTAATACTTCGGGATAAGTCGAATAATCATTCCCTAATAATTGAGGAATTAACAATAAAAACGTATAGACAATTAAAGTATACTTTAATATTTTACAAATTTTAGTATTTGTTATGCCCGCATCATCACAATAACAGAGCAACCCACAAAATGAAATGGGAAAAAATATTAATTTAAATAAAAACGTCAGTTCATTAAGCAACATATTTTTATCAAGCGGCAATTTAAAAATTAAATAAGATATTATATATATTCCACAAGTTATTATTAAACCCATACTGATTTTATGATAACTAGATTTTGATTTAAAAATGTATAATGTTAAAATAAGTAAAAATAAGCACTTTATGATAATGCCTGGTGTAAGTGCAAAAGCCAAATTACGAACAAAAAGTGCCGTAATTAAATCTATAAATGGTAAACTTAGAAAAAATACATTAAACAATTTATTTTTCATATATAAATCCTCTCATATATTATTATTTGATATCAATTAATTAATCTTTTATATGCCTATATTATACTAAATGAATATAAAAAATAAAAGTAATAAATATTTCACTGAGATCTTAATGAAGTTGTATAAGTTTGAATAATTTTACTTACAATCTATATATCTGAAACTTAACCAAACAAAAAGTATTATTTAATCTTTCAGCATTTCCCAAAGAATCATAAATAATACTTTTAACTAACCTTATCTTATAATTATTAATCTTTATATGAGTTTTGATACTCACCAGATTTTATATTTTCTATCCAATCTTCATTTTGAACATACCAATCAATTGTTTCCTTAATTCCATCTTCAAAATTATGAGTTCTGTTCCAACCTAATTCATTTTCCACTTTAGTAGAATCTATTGCATACCTTAAATCATGACCAGGTCTATCACTTACAAAAGTTATTAAAGATTCTGGCTTATTTAAAGCTTTTAAAATAGTTTTCACAACATCAATATTTTTTCTTTCTGAATGGCCACCTAAGTTATAAGTTTCACCAATTTTTCCCTTATGCATAATTAGGTCAACCCCAACATTATGATCATGAACATGAATCCAATCTCTTACATTTTCTCCTGTACCATAAACCGGAATACTTTCATCTTTTAAAGCTTTGCTTATAACCAAAGGAATTAATTTTTCAGGAAATTGATACGGTCCATAATTATTGGAACAACGTGATATTGTTGCCGGAAATTTATATGTTCTTATATAAGCACCTACTAAAAGATCAGCACTAGCCTTACTAGCAGAGTATGGACTAGAAGCATGAATAGATGAATTTTCGGTAAATTTTAACTCTGGTTTATCCAAAGGTAAGTCCCCGTATACTTCATCTGTTGAAATTTGGTGATATCTTTTAACATCATATTTTCTTGAAGCATCCATAAGTATTCCCGTTCCAATTATATTTGTATCTAAAAATATTGATGGATTTTTGATTGAATTATCAACATGACTTTCCGCGGCAAAATTAATTACCCAATCAAAATTTTCTTTAGAAAATAATTCATATACAAAACTACGATTTGTTATATCTCCTTTTACAAACTTAAAATTCTTTTTATCTAAAATAGGTTTAAGATTATTATAATTTCCAGCATAAGTTAAAGCATCAAGACAAACAAAATCATAATCCTCATACTTATTCACCATATAATGTAGAAAATTGCTTCCAATAAATCCAGCTCCACCAGTCACTAAAACTTTCATTTATTCATCATCTCCATTTTTAACTCTTTATTATATCTCTTAACAGCATCTTGCCAAGTAGGTAGTTTATCAAACCCTTGCTCTGTTATACATTCTTTGCTAAGTCTTGAATTTAATGGGCGCTTTGCTTTTTGAGGATAATCACTAGTAGGAATTTCATGAACAATAACTTTTTTTCCATTTGTTTCAAAAATATATTTAGCAAATTCTGCCCAAGAACAATAACCTTCATTTGTAGCATGATAAATTCCATATTGTTCTGTTTGAGCTAAATCAACCAAAAATCTAGCTAAATCAACTGTATAAGTTGGACTTCCAACTTGATCACATACAACATTTAATTCATCTCTTGTTTCAGACAATCTTAACATTGTTTTGATAAAATTGCTTCCATTTATTCCAAAAACCCAAGATGTTCTGACAATGAAAGATTTTTCATAAGTCATTGCGTAATTTTCAGTTAATACCTTACTTTCGCCATAAACATTTAATGGATTTCTCACATCATCAGGACTATATATTCCTTCTTTTTCCCCATCAAAAACATAGTCAGAACTAATAACAATTATAGCGGCATCAACTAATTTAGCATCCTCAACTAAACATTTAGTTCCCATCCCATTAACCGTCAAACAAGCTTCTTTTTCATCTTCAGCTAAATCAACTTTTGTCCACGCAGCACAATGTATTATAACATCAGGGTTAATGCTTTCTACTACTTTATTAATAGATGCAGGATCTGTCAAATTTAATTCTTTTGAAGATGGGCAAAATATTTCTTCATCAGCATAGCCTCGATTTTTTAATTCTCTTACAACATCATAGCCTAACTGACCAGAATAACCAGTTACTAATACTTTCATTTTTTCACCGTAAAATAAGTTGGACTTTCTTTTAATGTCGGTCTATTCTTATCCTTTTCTGATAATATTGGGTTCGTAATATCATGTTCCTCCAATTCCCAATCAATTGCTAAATCCGGATCATCCCATGCAATACCAGATTCCATATCAGGGGCATAATCATTATCAACAATATATTGAAACAATGATTGATCTTTCAAACTCAAAAATCCATGCGCATAACCACGTGGAACTAATAATTGACGACCATTTTCAGGAGTTAGCAAAACACTTATCCACTGTCCGTATGTTTCAGACCCCTCTCTTATATCTACTACTACATCTAAAATTGCTCCTTGTAAGCACTCCACAATTTTTGCTTGACATTTTGGATCTTTTTGGAAATGTAAGCCTCTAATTATCCCCTTACCACTTAATGAACGATTTAATTGTCTTACCTCACCAAATTCAAATCCGTTTTTTTCCATAAATTCTTGAATGAAATATGGACTAAAATATCCACGATCATCTCCAAATTTATCCGGTTCTAAAATATAACAGTCTTTTAATTTAGTTTTTATTGCTTGCATTTTGCACCTCTTTCGTATACTTTTTTTAAAAACTTCCCATAATTATTCTTACTTAACTGTTCAATACGCATTAACATATCATCTTCCGTAATCCAGCCTTTATCAAATGCAATTTGTTCTAAGCAAGCAATAACCTTATCTTGATTATTTTCTATAGAACGAATAGCATTAGCAGCATCAATTTGACTATCAAAAGTTCCTGTATCAAACCAATAAAACCCACCACCTAATAATTCTGCCTTAAGTCTTCCTTCCTTCAAATACATTTCATTCAAAGATGTTATTTCATATTCTCCACGAGCTGATGGAATTATTTTTTCCGCTTTAATAGAAGCTCCCTTAGGATAGAAATAAAGTCCGGTAATAGCGAAATTCGACTTGGGATTTTTTGGCTTTTCTTCAACACTAATAATATTGTTTTCTTTATCTAACTCCATTATACCGAAACGTTGTGGATCTCTAACCTCATAACCAAAGTTTGTTGCAATTCCATTTTTAGCATTAGTCACAGCATTATTAAGCATCTTTATAAAACCATTGCCATAAAAAATATTATCTCCTAAAATCATAGCACTTTCATCATCACCAATAAAATCTTTACCCAAGATAAATGCTTGTGCCAATCCATCTGGAGAAGGTTGAACAACATAACTCAAGTTAATTCCAAATTTTTTACCATCCTGTAGAAGCCTTTTAAACATTGGTTGTTCTTCAGGAGTTGTAATTATCAAAATATCTTTGATACCTGCTAACATCAAAACAGATATTGGATAAAAAATCATTGGCTTATCATAAATTGGCATTAACTGTTTGCTAATTCCTTCAGTAATTGGATATAATCTTGTTCCGGAACCCCCAGCAAGTACAATACCTTTCATAAACCTCCTTACTAATTTATAAAATTATTATAACATCTTATATAGAAAAAGCAAAATAAAAAAGTGCTCATTCAAATGCACCTTTTTAAGATTCCTTCTATTTTCTTAATCAACAGGCATATTCTCTACTTTTTTAAATGCCATGCTTTAATTAAAAAATCTATTCTTTCTTGTTCTCTCTTTTTATGATTTTTTGTTAATTTAAATTTTTCATTATAATAAGCATAAATCTTTTTGATTTCTTTTATATGACTATCATACTTCATAGTTGATGATACATTATTTCCATGTACACGATAGTAATTCAAAACTCTATTAGTATAGCTTATTTTTCCATGCGTCATCACATTTACATAAAAAATCCAGTCACCAGCTTGCTTATACTCTGATGATTGCTTTAAATAGTTAACATATTCACCATTTTTAATAATGCAACTAGATACATTCGCAATTGTACAATTTAAAAATGAATAATTTTTAATTTCATCTAAACCGGAATTTATATAGCTTTTATTCCAATGTCCACTTTTTTGAATATCAATTTCTGGCTTAATTGATTTTAAAATAACTTTGCCTTTAGCATCAATAAACGCAGTATCAGCATAACTAATCATAATATTACTATCTTTTTTAATGGGAATTACTAACTTTTTTAACAAATTCCTACTACAATAATCATCAGCCTCAGCAATCCAAATATAATTACCAGATGCCATTTCAAAACCCTTTTTCCACTGTCTAAAAGCCGAACCACTATTTTGCTCATTAAAATAAGTAATAGTTTTTATATATGGCGAAATCTTCGAAACTATTTCCTTTATTTTACTTTTAGAATCATCTGTTGAATTATCATCCAAAATAATTATCTCGTGTATCTTAGTTTTCTGATAAAGTACAGAATAAAGCCTCTCATATAAAAAACGACTATAATTATAATTAGGAATAATCACAGATATTTTAATATTGTCTTGTCTCTTTTTTTTCTGTTGCCATGCTAATTTTACTAATTTATCACAACTAATATTACCATTAATTACGCTTTTTTTAATAAACCTTGATAAAATATCATAAAAAAGCATTAAAAGATTAGCTATATGATAATATCCACCACTCACTGACTGAAAAAGTAATTTAAAATATATCTGATGTTTTTTTCCACAACTCGCATAAAAATTCCAATAATTATGATTCATTTTAATATCATATTTTTGAGAACGTTTACAATATTCTTTTAAATATTCTTTTCTCTTCTTAATATTTTTTTCCTTAGGAATAACATATAAAAGTAAAGTTATTAATTGATTAAAAACAATAACATCTTTGTATTCACTATAGTTCGCAACATCTTTTATACGCTCTAGAGTTGTTTCTACCCCATCAAATATATCAAATCTTTTAAAAGAAAATCTTGAATTTTGAATAGAACTTTTATGTTGAATATAATAATAATAAACATTTTCAACATATGATATTTTATGAGCATGAATTATAGTAGGAATAATTACCGCGATATCTTCATTTATTTTTCCCTCTTCAAAAGAATATCTCGATAATACTGATTTATTAAATAGTTTATTACATGCACTTGCTGCCAAACCATTATTAACTATGTCATATTTCATATCATTAGTATTACTTACATATGCTCTAGAAATTTCTGAAGTATTACTTTCTTCATAAACTACTTTAATGTCACAAATAGCAATCTCTGATTTATCCTTTAAAATAGAATCTAACATTTTTTCATAAAAATTTGCATCAACATAATCATCAGAATCTATAAAGCTTATATATTCACCTGTTGCGGATTTTAATCCTAAATTTCGGCAATAAGATAACCCTGAATTTTTGTGATTAGGCAATTATTTTTACATTCTGACAGCCTTCATATTTTTTTAATACTTCTCTCGAATTATCAGTCGAACAGTCCTCAATTATGATTAATTCAAGATTCTTATAATTTTGGTTTAATATTGATTCTAAACATTTGCATACATAGTGCCCTGTATTATACACTGGAATGATAACAGATATTTTAGGTTTTATTTTCATTACTTATCACATCCTTGAAGTATCTTTAATGATCTAATTCTCTCTTTTTCTTTAAATTTTTTGCTTTTTCGATAATTCTTACTCAGCAAATGCATAGAAGCTCCCTCATTATGATATATAATAATCTCTGGATTATATAAACTTGTTAAATTTTTTTTTGTTATGCGATCGTATAATAGTTCCTCTTCATGAAATAAAAATGTCCTTGGATCAAAAGCTTCATCATATGATAAAAAATACTTTTTTGAAAACACTAATAAACATCCATGTAGTGGAACATTTAATTCTATCTTACTTCCATTTTCTCTACTTATTGAAGGAAATAGCAAACTTTTAATTAACGTATATAATTTTAATCCTAAAGTCAAAACAGATGATGAATATATAAGCACCAATTCCTTACTTTTTCTTATTTCTTTTTTTATCTGACTATTTCCAGAAATAACAGGAAATGGATTTATTGATTCCCCCGTTGGAGATGTAATCTGAGGCCCCATTACATCAAAATTATACTTATCATAACTTTCTATTATTTGCTTAACAAAAAACGGATCTAATATATACACATCGTTATTTAAAACACAAATAAAATCAGGATTATACTTTTCTCTTGCATAATCAACCCCTATGTTATTCGCTTTTGCATATCCTTTATTTTCATCAAGTATTATTAAATCAATAGATAATTTCTCTAACTTAACAATTTCCTTTTTATTCAAAGAATTATTATCTACCACAATAATTGAGTATTGATAATTCTTAGTAATTTTTTGTAAATGATTAATACACTGTAAAGTTATTGGAAAATTTTTATAACTCAGTACTACATAACTTATTATAACCTTTTTCATTATATCCAAAACCTTAATAAAATTGTTATACAAGACAAAATATTAATAAATATATATATATAGTAATAATTTGCATTATAAATCCGTTTTATATTATTAAATATTTTATTATCAAAATTATTTACAAATAATAATATCAAGAAAAACATACTAGGTATAAAGTAACGACCCTGTACCCCAGTGATACTAGACGCGCCTATCCCATAACCATCTAATATAGAAGTCCATATAATATACATCGCCAAAAATGCTAAAGAAATACTCGCTAGAGGAATAATAAAGCCAATTAATCTTTCTTTTAAATTAAATGACTTATTTTTATTTTCGCTATTACCATCAATTAATAAAGTTAAAATAATAAATAGTAAATATATAAATATTATTGGATATGGTAAATAAGTATCTAACAAGCCAAAAACACCAACAAAAGTTGTAAGATAAAAGAACCTTTCCTTAACAAGCGTTTCAAAATATATTTTTAGATAATTAAATGGATGATGAAGCACATACGAAACCTGCTTCCCAGCTAGTATAGAATCACTATTAGAAATCTTTATAGATGATATTGGATAATTAGTAGCAAAATAAAGAATACCAACACCAAGAACACAAATTATAATTTTTTTAATTAAGTCACTCTTTTGAGAAGGCAATTTTTCTTTAGGAATTAATAATAACGCTAACATATTAACAATATAAATATTTTTTAATACTAAATAGATAAATGCAATTAATGAAAATAATAACAAATCACTACTCTTTATCGTCTTAGCACTATTATCATACTTATATTTTAATACTTTTGCAAAAAGAAGAACTGAAATAGATATAAGCAAAGGATCATAACTTAAACTACTATATAAACTTAATGACATTGGCATTAATGTAAAAACAAGCATTGTTTTTTTATATTTTGGCGAAATCTTTATTGCATAATAAGTTATAAAACTATATACAATAAGAGTGGCAAGCCTGGCTCCATATAATAGACTTGGAATTGTAACTTTTATCCCCACTAAAAAACTAATTATTTTAGATAATACCATTCCTAGGGCCGGTATTACATATATAAAAGGATTCTTTACTGCCGTTGAATAATCATTATAAACTAGATTATCCGACATTTCTAAAGTATGCAAATCCAATAAAAACTTATCGTAATTAAATTTCTGATTACGATTACTGCCATACGCAAGCTTGTCTTCAGCATAAATTATTAAATTTTCAGGAAGTTTATTTCCATACGTATCATCTTGAACAACCGGATAAAAAACACCCTCAGTTATTAAATATGTTTTTTTAAAATGACTATCCTCATCTGGTGCCTGAAAAGGAGGTATTATAAATACCATTATAAATCCAATTATAAGCGTGATAATTAAATAAATTTTTTCTTCTTTAATTTTCATGAGATTCACCAACATATAATTCTAATATTTCTTTTTCAATCTTTTTCCAATCTCGTTCTTCTGCCGTTTTACGACCATTCTTAATTAGTTTATTTCTCAATTTTTCATCTGATACTAACATTTCTATCTTTTCTAAAGCATCATCAATATCTCCCTGCTTATAAAATAAACAATTCTCACCATCTTTTAAATATTCAATGTTTCCCCCATTTGGCGCAATTACACATAACCCTCCTGTTGCCATCATCTCTAATGGTGGATAAGAAAAACTTTCTAAAATACTAGACTTTATCAAAATATCAGCATTTTGATATATTTCCCCAACTTTATCATATGGAACTCTATGATAAAACTTATCAACATAATACCACTCTTTAGGTTCACCTTGATATGATAAGAAATGTATTTCATATTTCTTTCTATTTAATTTATTGGAAATTTTAAAACTTTCATCAACATTTTTATAATAATCATCACTATTTCCTTCAATTAAAATCTTTATCTTTTTATCAAAATTTCGTTTAATAAATTTAAAATTTTCTAATTTAATACCATTTGGGGCAAATTGAGAAGATTTATTATATTTAGTCTTTAACCAATCCTCACACCATTTAGATATTGTAATATATTTTATATTATTCATAGAATTATAAGTCGCATTAGCAGATATTCTCATTAAATTACCATATTTAGCAAAATCAGTTTCAAAATTTTGTACTAAATAAAGACAATTATAAACTTGAGGATAATCTTTTACAAAATATAGTGTTGCCCAAAGTGTTGCAACTAAAGTATCAAAGCGAGTAAAAATATTACTTTTTATTGCACTTATAACATTTATTTCCCCATCTGAATTTTCTATATTATCATTATTTTCATGCATATTAATTATAGATACATCATAACCAGCATTTCTTAAAATATTGCAATGTTTAATTACAACGTTTACTCCTCCACTTATATTTGTTGTAGGAAGAACAAAACCAAAATTCTTATTTAATCTTTTTTCAATAAATTGAGCTAAATTTAATCCAGTATAAGTTGTAATATAATTGCTTAAAACCTCTTGATGTGCACGACTTGCTATTTCTTCCCTTTTTTGAGGATTATCGATTAAGAACTTTAAATTTTTATACCAATCATCTTCCGTATCACATAATAATCCATTAACACCATGCTTTATAGCAAACTTAAAAGCCCCGATATTTGACGCAACAGTTACAACTTTACATAAAGCAGCTTCCGTCCATTTATTTTCTGATTTAGCCTCATTAAATATCGTATCTTCAATTGGAGCTAAATTAATGTCTAAGCCAGAAATTATAGTAGGAAGTTCTAACCATGTCGTAAAATCTTTAGTTATTATTCTATCTTTAAAGTCCACAAATTCATCAGGTACATCTAGAAAACCAACAACTGTTAGTTTAACATTCTCATACTCTTTCATTATTTTTAAAATTGCTGGCTTTATTAACTCAAAATCAGGATTATGGGTTATACTTCCACTTAAATAACCAATATTTATTTCATCTGAATTATTCTTTTTCTCAGCTAAAGCATCAAGCGACAATTCAACCATTTTTTCTGATGCCACATTACGATTAATTAATACCTCTTTACCATATGAACTTAACTCTTCCTTTAATCGCTCTGTGGTTGTTATGATATAATCACATTTTTGTAAGGTCTTTTCCATTCTAGTAACGCCATCATCATATATCTTTTTGTCATCAGCATTCATTTCTTTAACATATTTAATTGTATCAGTATACTTTTTATTAATAACCAAATCATCAATATCAAAAAATACCTTCTTATTAAAATAATGAGCTTTATCAATAAATTCATCTATTGTATCGGTAATTGGACATCTAAAAAATACAAAACCACGATAGTACTTTAACATATCCATTGTTAAATTCTCATAATATATCTTATGAGTTGTTATTCCAAAAGCGTTAAGCTGTTCCATTTGATGATCAACTCGATATCTTTCAGGATGAGGCAAAGTACAACCGTTTATAAATAAAATATCTTGAAAAGATGAAAACTTTTGATGTTTCAACCTTATTTTAGTAAAATTATATGTTTTTTTTACAAGACTTTTAATTCCCTCATCTTTTAATGTTTTTTTTGCTTTTTTTGATAAATACACTACTCTATCTTTTTTCATTTTATCTCCTCTAGTTTTCCATATATATTTTTTTCGAAATCATTTATACCTTTCTTTATGTAACGAATTTTCCTAATTTTATCTTTTTCAAAAAGAATTATCGTTAAAATATTCTTTTTATTTTTCACCAATTTTGCACAATAAGAAGGAAATATATCTTCATAATCCTTTTTTATATAACGATAATTTCTTGCCATATAGTATTGTCTTAAATAATTATGATTTGTACAAATAATTTTCTGCCAAAATAAACTATGACATTTAATATTTCCTAAATTATGATCAATTTCAATATCATTTACTCTTAATATACTATAACCATACTTACAAAGTCTTAAGCCATATTCTATATCAATACCATCTATAAAAAATCTCTCATCATAAAAACCTAATTCTTCTAATATTTTTAAATTTACCATATTACCAGATGTCATAACATCAGTAGGATAATCATATTTAGAAAAAGTTTTTTTTGTTTCTAATTTTGTTTTATGCCAAGGCGTAATTATACCAATTAAAGAACAATCATTATTATTAATAATATTTTCAAATTCACCAAAAAACAAAGTATTCATTACAGTATCTTGGTCCATAGTTAATAACCAACTAGCCCCATCTTTAAGAGCCCTCTTTGCAACCTTATTTATTGGAACTGAAATCCCAGCATTTTCATTATTAAAAATATATTCGATTTTTTTATTTTTAATTGGAACTGTATTTTTTGTGCTACTATTGTCTATAATATATAACTTTTCCACATAATCAATATACGTTTTAATATTTTCTTTTTCTTTTGGAGTGGGATTATACCAAATTACCTCGCCTACCACTTTCATTATAGTTCCTCAGCAAATCCACGTTCTAATTTTTTATATATTTTATAAGAAATAACTAACAATATCAAACTTATTACTAACACAATAAAAATATTTAACAAGTTAGGAATATTATGCAAATAGAAAATGTCACGATAAGCATTTATTAAATGTGCCATAGGATTAAGTCTAAAAATCCAAATTAACCAACCGCCAGCAAATAAATCAGATTGATATAAAATTGGAGTAGCATAAAATGCCATTTGTAGAAGGAAATTTATAATATATTCAGTATCCCTTATATAAACATTTATTGAACTAACTATAAATACTACAGCCAAACTAAAAACATATTGGGCTAAAGCAATAAAAGGTAAAAAAATAAGATGCCATGACAAACCACAATTACTAAGTAATACAAATATTAATATGATAATACAAGATATAAGAAAATTAATTAATCCACTCGTAACTACCGATATTGGTAATATTTCTCGAGGAAAATAAACCTTTTTAATTATATTTGAATTGCTAATAAACACATTTGAACCACCACTAACAATGGTTGTAAACCAGTTCCAAGGAATAACACCCGTTATAAGAAAAATTAAATAATTAGGAGTTTGAACTCTCATTATATATGGAAAAACAATCGCATAAACTAAAACTGATAATAAAGGATTTACAAATGACCACAAAATCCCCAAAAATGAAGCCTTATACTTACCTCTTATTTCTTTTTTAACATTAGTTTTTAATAATTCCCTATAGTTGTATAATTCTTTAAATAGTTTCATTTTTAAACACACTCTTTCAAATATTCTTTGATAATATTTTCACATTTTCCGTCTTTTTTAATTACTCCATCATTAATCCAAACTGCTCTTGAGCAAAGCTTTTTTATAGCATCGAGACTATGTGATACAATTATTATTGTTTTATCACTCTTAGCAAGTTCTTCCAATTTCGCAAAACACTTATCTTGAAAATGTTGATCTCCTACCGCTAATATTTCATCAATCAACAATATATCAGCATCAACATTAATTGCAACACTAAATGCCAAACGCATATACATTCCCGATGAATAAGTTCTAACTGGAGAATCAATGAATTCTTTCAACTCACTAAACTCAATAATTTCATCTACTCTTTTATCAATTTCTTTTCTCGTTAATCCAAAAATCGAAGCATTAAAATAAATATTTTCTCTACCAGTAAAATCTGGATGAAAGCCAGCCCCCAATTCAAGAAGACTAGTTAATTTACCTCGCGTTACTATTGTACCTTCATTAGGATAAATTATTTTTGTCATTAACTTTAGTAAGGTCGATTTCCCACTACCATTTATACCTATTAATGCCACAGTTTCTCCCTTTTTAATATTTATATTAATATCCCTTAAAACTGTTCTTTCTTCAGCCGTGTTTTTACCAAATCTTACAATTCTTTCTTTTAAAGTATTAGGCTTATCATAATACAGTTTAAATCTCTTAGTTACATTTTTAATTTCAATTGCGTATTTACTATCCATTTTATTCATCTCCTTTTATTATATCATTGTTTACTTCTAATTTTAATATTTAATATTATTAAGATTGAAAATATCTTAATTATCCCATTAATCACAAAATTACTATTACAATAATTATCTAAATAATATTTTTGCGATTGCTTTAACATTTTATATTTTTTTATTTCATTAACGGATTTATTAATCGAAACAGAATGATTGTGAACTATAGAATAATCATTTGCAATAAATGTCTTATAATTTTTTTTCTTTAACTTAGCCGCCAGAATATTTTCTTCATAATATAAAAACGTATTTTCATCTAAATAATTAATATCCTTTATTACTGCCGATTTTATTATAAAGAAACACCCTGATACCACATCTACAGCTGTTAAACTATCATTATAATACATACTACTATACTCAATTTTTTTTAGACGATACTTCTTTCCCCAAAAGGGAATGCTCATTAAAAGCTCATCAATCGCTGATGGCAAACGCCACCCTCGATTTAAATGCCCATTCTCTTTTATTGTTGGTGATAGCACTGAAACATCTGCTTTACTATTTATTACATTTATTAAACTATTTAATATATCTTCTTGTATTATAATATCCGGATTAGATATTATTAAATTAGAATTAGGAAATAAATCAATTGCCCACTTAATACCATAATTATTACCATAAGCATAACCTAGATTAATAGGAGTCTTTATTATTTCAATTTTTTCTCCCGAAACCTTTTTTAATTTGGTATATGAATCATCAGTTGAAGAATTATCAACAACAATTATTTTATCTATTACTTTATAATTTTCAATCATCTTTAGATAATTTATAGTCGTATAAGCATCATTATAATTAAGTATTATAAAAACATTTTTTATGAGATATCCACCTCCGTTTAATTTATTATATCATGTCCATTTATAAACTTATAGAAAATATATCAATTTTTATTCAGTTAAAAAAGCGATAAATATTTCGCTTTTTCTAGTTTTTTTCACAAATTTCCTGAATTTCCTTACAAAATTCAAGCGTTTTAATTGAACTTTTAATATTAGTTTTAGGAACAATATTGTTAATAATACAATTATAAAATGAAATATATTCTTCCTTTAAAGGTTCAGCAAGTGGTAATACTAAAGTTTCAACTATATTATCTTGCTTATACTGCGCATTTTCTGTTTCAGTATATTTTGTTCTTCTAGTTATTGTAAGATGACGATTTAACATATCCGCTTGATAAAATCCACTTTTAGTATGAACATTTATAGTCCTTATTTTATCTTGGGTTGAACGACTAGATACTATTGAACATACAACATTATCTTTAAACTTTATTAAAGCTTCCACATAATCCAAATGTTTTTTACTAAACATACTATTACCACAAGCATGAACACTAAGTACTTCTTGCGGCCATAATTCATTAATTAAAATATCTGCATCATGAATCATTAAATCCTCAATAACATCGGCATCAAATATCCTTTTATCATATGGACTACAACGATGCATTTCAATCGCAACTACATCTTCTTTTTGAATTAACTTACACAATTCAACCACAACCGGATTAAATCTTTCAACATGGCTTACCAAAAACACATTATTATTTAATTCTTTTTCAAGAATTTTAGCATCTTCTATACTTAAGCAAACTGGTTTTTCCATCAATATATGTTTTCCCATTTTAGCTGCTTTCATTCCTAATTCAAAATGGGAAGAAGCCGGAGTTGCTATTACAATAGCATCTACTTTTTCCATCAATTTTTCGGCATCATCATAAATATCCACTCCAAATAATTTAGACATTTCTTGACAACGTTCTTTATTGCTATCACAAATTCCAATTACCTCATAATATTTATTAAGCTCCATCGCAACACGAAGATGATTTTTTCCCATGCTGCCAACACCAATAAAACCAATTTTAATCATTTTGCCCTCCTAAATAGAATTCCCTTATCTTTAATATAATGTAGTCTATTTCATCATTAGTTAACTCAGGAAATATTGGAAGACAAATTACTCTTCGACAAATATTTTCACATATTTCTAGATCACCGTTTTGATACCCTAATTTATTAAATGCTTTTTGCAAATGCAATGGGACCGGATAAAAATTTGCAGTTCCAACATTATTTGCAGTTAAAAACTCAATTAACTCATCTTTGTTTTGAACAAAAATAGGAAATTGATGATAACAACAGTTTTCATTATATTCAAGCATATTTATATCTAATATATCTTTAAACGCATTTAGATATTTTTGTGCAATACTTCTACGATTACTATTATATTTTTCTAAGTGTTTCAACTTAATATCTAAAATTCCTGCTTGAACAGAATCAAGTCTAGAATTATATCCTATTAAATAGTTAAAGTATTTGTACGGATCATATAATTCACTACCGCCAATTTGTTCTTCCAATGAAAATGTTTCATTATTTAAATATTCACAAGCTTTTAAACCATTCTCTCCAGCGCCATGAGATTTTAAAGCTTTTATTATAATTGCTAACTCATCATCATTAGTTACAATCATACCACCATCACCACAGCAACCTAAATTTTTAGTTGGATAAAAAGAGAAGCAACCAATATCTCCAATGGTCCCGCATTTTTGTTGTTCGAATGATGCTCCTATAGCTTGGCAAGCATCTTCTATTACTTTCAAATTATGTTTTTTAGCTATTTCCATTATTTTGTCCATGTTAGCCGGATAACCAAATATATGTACTGGTAGAATTGCTTTTGTTTTAGAAGTTATTTTCTCTTCAATTTTATTTGGATCAATATTTAATGTTTTATCATCAATATCAACAAACACCGGTACACCGCCAACATTTGCAATTGCTTCAGCAGTGGCAAAAAAACTAAATGAAGTAGTAATAACCTCATCACCAGGTTGAATGTTGATTGCTTTTAAAGCTATAACAAGAGCATCTGTTCCATTAGCATTTGTTATTACATGTTTTACATTCAAATATTTTTTCATACTCTCTTCAAATTGAGTAACGATTGGCCCATTAACATAAGCTCCACTTTCTAATATATTTATTGTTTGATTTTCTATTTCTTCTTTTAAATCACTGTATTGTCTATTTACATCAAAAAAATTTACTTTCATTCTTCTTTCTCCTACTTCTTTATTATTGTAATTAATACACCTATTATTATAAATATTGTTCCAATTATCTGACTAGTCGTTATTGTTTCCTTTAACAAAAGAGCTGATGATACCATTACTAAAACAAACAATACCGATGTAATTAATGGATATATATAACTTAAATTATATTTACTAATTATTAAAGTCCACAGCAAAAATGACACAATATAACTTAAAAATCCAATTACAAATTTCCAACTAAAACACATATTTATTGTATTAACAGTTAAATTAAATTTAGTAATATTCATTCCCTGTTTCATTAAAGTTAATCCCAATATTGAACAAATTAAATATAGTATAATTGAAATTATTTTCATCATATTAAATTACCCTATCTTTCTTTTATTTCTTTTATAAGTTCCTGATGATGATGTTTAAGTATTCGAGCATCAGATAATCTCATTGGTTCAGGACCAGCAATTATTTCATTATCTAAAGTATTATTATTCACAAAAGCTCCCATCCCAATTTTATTATTAGCGCCTACTTTCTTTAGCTGCTTTATCGTAGAATTTACGCCCATGAAAGTTTCCTCTCCCACTTCAGAAAAACCACACAATACAACTCCAGCTGCAAGTTCCGCATTCTTTCGAATTTTAGCATCATGTGCAACTTGAACTAAATTATCTATCATAACATTATCTTCAATTATGGTATCAACATGCTTATATATTGACTTTGCAACACATGAGTTAGAAAGTATAACAACATTATTTCCAATAATTACATGACCTTGATGCTTAACTAATTTATTTTGACCATTAACCTTAAAAACATTAAATCCTTCAGTTCCAATTATACTACCCGCTCCAATAAAACAATTTTCTCCAATTGTCGTCCCAGACTTAATCGAGACATATTCTTCAATTACTGACCCTTTTTTTATAATAACATTAAAAGGCGCTATTGAAGATTTATCACTAATAATGCAGTCTTCTTCAATTATTGTCGGAAAACTTGCATCATCCGGTAAATTATTATGAATTAAAAAGAATAATGTTTTTGGTTGCTCACAAGTTATAATATTAAAATCTGTAAGATAAGGTTTTAAATGAGATGGACATATAATTGCAGCTATATTATACTCATGGGCTTTTAAGACATCTAAATAATTTAAATCTAATAGATAAAATATAAACTTTTGCCTTGTAGTATCCTCACTTGCTGCTACGGCATCAAACTCTATCTCCTTATCATATGAAAAATCTATATCCTTTTTTAAAAAATCATATTCACTAATTTTATTCATTGCTAACTCCTATTTTTTAATATGAAAGCAAAGTAAAATCCACGGTCTTATCATACTCCACCAACCTTTAAATGGTTTAATTTTACTATAATTTTTCTTTTCTGCAGGATAATTGATTGACATCGGAACCTCTTTAAATTTTTTCTTTAACTTCAATATATAATAAAGTACATAGTATTCATATTCATATTTATCTAACCAATCTTGGTCAATATTTATTCTTGGATCCCTTAAAACATCAACTTTCATTGCGTTTATTAAACAAGTTACATCAGTAATTTTTCTTAACATAAGAACTGATACAAAAAATGAATAAATCGGAATTGCAATCTTTCTAAATAATGGTAAATTAGGAGATGTCCCACCTGATATATATCTGCTTCCCTTAACATAATCATAATCATCTGTTATAATAGGTGAATACATTCTTACCAATTGATATGGATCAGTTTTGCCATTCGCTGACATCGAAGTTACAATATCATAATTATTTTCAAGCGCATAGAAAGAAATATCTTTAAGCGAACGCCCAATTCCTTTATTTGTTTCATGAACCAAAACTTTCCAATTATTTTTTTCTGAATATTTCTTTATTATTTTCAAAGTGTTATCTTTAGAACCATCATCTACTACTATAACATCAAATTTTTCCTTTTTTTGAACTTCAACCAATTTTTTTAATACCGGCTCAATCCGGTGGCCTTCATTAAAAGCACATACACCAATTAATATTTTCATTTTATCACTACCTTTTATTTATGTTTAAATAATATATCAGTTTTAAATATTAAAATAATTAATAATATAAGTAAACCAATATATAATGTAATTGAAATTTTATTATCCCCTAAAGCATAGAATATTGAAATAGAAGCACACAATATATTTATACCATACATAATTAAAACTGTCTTTCTTGTTGAATTATTTAACTTTAATAATTGATGATGAATATGCTCTTTATCAGCATTCCCAATATTTTCTCCTTTAATTATTCTCCGTACCATAGCAAATATAGTATCTAAAATTGGTAAAAACAAAACTAAAATTGGAATAATTAATGAGGTTACAGTTGCCGCTTTATATCCTAGCAACGCAATTATAGCAATCATAAACCCCAGAAACATACTTCCCGTATCTCCCATAAATATTGATGCTGGATTAAAATTATAAACTAAAAATCCCATAGTTGCCCCCAACATTATTAAACACAAAGTTACATCTAACGCTCTAAAACGGTCTAAAAAGAAAGCTATAATAGAAATGGTTAAGAAAAATATAGAACAGGTCCCACCAGCTAAACCATCTAAACCATCTATTAAATTAATAGCGTTTATAATAGCAACAATAAATAAAACAGCAAGTGGATATCCCCAGTTATAGAACTCAATATTAAAACCAAAAGCCGATAATGATGGCAAATATATATTCCCATAAAAAACAACAATAGTAGCCGCAATAATTTGCCCCAGTAGTTTATACCTTGCTTTAAGTGGTTTTATATCATCACATATTCCTAATATAATTAATAAAGTTCCTCCTATCAAAATTGATATCATTTGAGTTGTAACCTCACCAAAAAAAATATAACCAATCAAAAATGATAGAAATATAGCTAACCCCCCTAATCTAGGCATTGGCTTACTATGAACCTTACGATCATTTGGATAATCTATGGCGTTTATATGCCAGGCTATTTTTTTTACAATTGGAACAAGAATTAAACTAGATATAAATGTTGTTATTAGAATTAAAAATATACTGTTTCCATTAACACTGTACTTCATATAACACCTTCCATTTTTTATTATACCTAAATATTTTCATAAAAAAAAGATTTTTTGTATTATTAATATCGCAATCTCAAGAAAAATGTCAATAAAACCGCTTATAATTTAAAGTTATTTCTTATATTAAAGGCAAAACTATGACTATATGTTTTCATACTCACTCTAGCAAATCCATTAAAATCTAAACTCATTTCTCATTACATTATATTAAACAAAAAAAGAAAGTATTTTCATACCTTCTGTCATCTTATAACTACTGCCATTATTTAACTATTTCATACAATGCCATCTGTAATTGATTATCGTTTTCTCTAGTCATATTTTCACTATAATCTTCCGATAATTCTACATTCATATCCGGAATAAGTCCAACTCCATCAATACAATCTCCGTTTGGAGTTAACCATTTAGCCGAAGTATATTTATACATTGTTCCATCAGACAGCTTAGACGTTTTTTGAACTTTACCTTTCCCATATGTTGTTGTTCCAATAAGCTTTGCTCCATAGCTATCTCTCAATGCTGCCGCCAATATTTCTGAAGCCGAAGCAGAAGATTTATTTACTAAAATATATACTTTATAACTTCGTTTCTCGTCAGTTTCATCTTTTGTAATTTCCTCATCTAACTTTGATTGAAGCGAATAAATAGTTTTTCCTTTTTCCAAAAACATTTCGGCAATTTTAGTTGCCCCTACTAAAAAACCTCCAGTATTATTTCTTAAATCAATAATAAGTCCATCTAATGAAGTTCCCTCCAACTTAGTCAATTCTTTCGAAAATTGTTCATATACAGTTTCCGAAAACTTTTCAACCGCGATATAACCTATATTTTTCCCCTCAGAAGCCATCACTTCACTATCAATTACTGGTAAATACAATTCTTTTCTTTCAACTATTAAATCCTTTACTTCATCATTTCTCTTAATCTGAATTTTTATCTCACTACTAGTACTCCCCTTAATAATTGCTACCGCATCAGAAGTTGATTTATCTGAAACATCTTCTTCATTTATCTTTAAAATTATATCTCCCACTAAAAGCCCAGCTAAAGCTGATGGCGTATCATCATATACATTCTTAATTTCTATTTCGTTATTCTCATTTTTAGCAACTTCAATCCCAATTCCTTGATACGTACCCGCTAAAGCATTAGTTAAACTATTAGTATTATTTTCATCTAAATAAGTTGTATAAGGATCACCTAAATAATTAAGCATTCCACTAATTGCCGCATCTACTAAAGATTTCTCATCAATCGTATCATAATAATTAGAAGTAATATTATTATAAGAACTTATTAACTCATCAATATATTCATTTCCTGTATCAACATAATTAGCACGTCCCTTATATGCTATATAACCGGTACTTAAACTCATGATAATAGAAGATACTAAAGCAATAACTAGTACTTCCCATAATTCAAAAGTAGGTTTTTTATCATTATTCTTCATCATCTATCATCACACTATAATCTTACCATAAATATTCCCAATAAAAAATAAAAAAGCATTAATTTAACACTTTTTTATAATCTTCTAAATTCTCATAATATTTACTAACTTTACCATTCTTAATTAACATTAAAGCACTCTTATTAATTTTAACATCTAATGCACTTGTTGGTTTAGGATTAGAACTATCACTTATAGCAAAACTATTAAATCCATTATTTAAATCAACATAGTATATCTTTTTAGCCTCATCTTTCTTAAGATAATTTGTCTTTAATGTATCATACGTACTTGCGTCATCATCTATAGAAGAATAAACAAACACATAATACTCATCATAAGGTCTACTAAAAATATTCCCAATAAGACAAGTATCATAATTAAATACCGCCTCACTAGCACTATTTTCTTTCTTATCTAAAACTACATCTGTTAAAAAATAAAGTCCAACGGCTAATAACACTACTACAATCGTAATTATAATAAGTGTCTTTATTTCCTTAGTATCTTCATTAACATAACCACCATTTTTTAATCTTTTTTGTCCTTTTTGTTTCATTCTAAACCACCTATTAACATAATAACACGATATAATCCTTTTTTCAAATTAACATGTACTTGTTTTAACTATTAACCAATTTATCACTTAACTTTGTTATATTTCCAGCTCCAATAGTTAAAATAATATCTCCATCTAATACTTTATCCTTTAAATAATTAATTATCTCATCATAAGATTTAATATATAACGCTTCCTTATTAACTAATTTTAGTTCATCTATAATTTCCCTTGATGTAATATTATAAATATTTTTTTCTCTAGCCGCAAATATATCAGTAACTATTATTTCATCAAATTCTTTTAAACTATCAGCAAACTCTTTTTTATGATTTATTACTCTTGAATAAGTATGAGGTTCAAAAATTACAAAACTCTTATTATATTTCATTTTTAATACAGCTTTTGAAACAGCGTCAATTTCAGTCGGGTGATGTCCATAATCATCATACACTTTAGCCCCATTAAAAAGTCCCTTAAACTCCATTCTTCTAGCAGCTCCTTCATACTTTTTCAAACCTTTTTTAATACTATCAAAACTTATATTATATGAACTTGCTAAAGCTACCCCTGCTAAAGCATCATACACATTCTGCATTCCAACAACACTTAAAGAAACATTTCCTAAAAATGTATCATGAAAATAAACATCAAAGCTAGCAAAACCATTGTCATCAAACTCAATATTAACCGCCTTATAATCTGCATCATTTAAAATTCCAAAACTTACCACCTTAGATGATGTATGATTTATTAAATCCCTAGAATTAATATCATCAAAATTATATACTAAAAATCCATCTTTACTAAAACTTGAAACATACTTATAAAAAGAGCTTTTAATATTATCTAAATTCTTAAAATAATCTAAATGATCACTATCAATATTAAGAACAATTCCACTTCTTTGCTTAAAATTCAAAAAACTATCACTATATTCACAAGCTTCAATTATTAAAGTATCACTATTTCCAATTTTATAATTTCCCTCAATATTTTTTAAATAACTTCCAACCTGAATTGTAGGCGATAATCCCGCTTCTAAAAATATACAAGAAACCATAGACGTAGTAGTAGTTTTACCATGAGTTCCTGCTATTCCAATCGTATTTTCATAAAGATTAGTTATCAATCCCAAAAAAGGACCTCTTTCCATAAGGGGAATATTCTTTCTCAAAGCTTCCTTATACTCTTCATTATCCTTACTTATTGCCGCCGTATAAATAACTAAATCAATATCATCAGTTATATTCTCTTTTACCTGATCTGCATATACAGTTATTCCTTTACTTCTTAAACCAGTATTAGCAATATCACTTCCCAAAACATCATATCCAAAATTTTTTAAAATCAAAGCTAATCCACTCATACTTACGCCGCCAATACCAATGAAATAAATCTTTTTCACATTCTTAAAATCAATCCCATTTACATTTATATCCGCTAATCTCATATTTCATCACCTAACTAAAAATAAAAAACTTTCAAACGTTTCACTACCAAACCTATTTTAACTTACTAGTCAAAATAACGCAAGAACATTTAATCTTATGTTCTCTAAATTCAAAAGAAGCAACTAACACTTAGTTACTTCTTTTCAATACCACTTTTTTTCTTTATAAAAAACGCTTTCTTAATATCATGAATATTTTCCCCCTTAAACAAAACCAAATCACCCTCTTTTATCTCGTCTAAAACATCTTCTCTCAAAAAAATATATTCTCCAGCATCAGAACTAATTATTCCCGAAAATCCATCAAAGCTTTTAACTAAACCCGCTAAATTAATTACTTTTCTTTCTCGGTAATCCATATACATCCTCCTTATCAGTTTCCATAATACTCCCAAGATTTTTTTCTACTTCCATAACCGCCTCAAATAACTCATCTTTTGCTCGTGGATCTATATCAATTAAATCCTTGTGAATAACCCCATCATTATCAACATAAACGTACCAGTCTTTACTTACAATTGCATACTTTATATCAAGATAAATTAGCTCAATATCTTCTAAATTATCTCCTGCAAGTAATCTTTTAACTGAATAAACGCGGCTAATCATCCCAAGTGCATTAGCACCATTAAAAACCTTAGGTATTTCTCTAGCTGGCATATATGATGGAACCTTACTTTTATCAAAATTTACTGGCGCAAATTTGCCATCTTTTGTCGTAGTCGCAAGTATTTTTACCACTGAGCTAACATCTGAATAAAAATTAGATAATCCTTCTTTAATATTACTAACTCCTAAAGAGATAAATGAATCTTTACTCTCGGTCATTGCATAAGCATTATGAACAACAACATTATCAATCCTAGAAGCACTCTTTTCACTCATTTCAATTAACTTAGAAGAAGCTACTTTGCAAGCATTTACAACATCTAAATCACTATATTTTTCTGCATTACAACTATTTCTTAATTCATTTAAAAATACCGTATTACCATTTCTAAACCCAGTTACTCTCGAAATATATTCACCAGTTACAGGATCTTCAAATCTAATATGAAAACCATTTTTATCATAAATAGCAAAATCAAATAAACTTTCACCTGCGCCTCCAATTCTCATGCAAGCACCCGTTCTTTCTCCATGCGTAAGATTACTAGGGTGATTAAAATTGCCCACAATAACTCTTAGTGATTTTCCACCATCTAAATTTAAAACTTCATTAAACGTTGGAATAGTTACCTCACGCTTGTTAAATAGGGTTTTAGTTAACTCTACAGCCTCTTTTAAGCGTTCATTATTTTGCGTTTTGCGCGTGGCGCTATTTGGTCCTGGATTAGTCTTTATTAAATTAGCATCTTCATCGCCTAAAATTTGCAAGTAAATGGAAGAAATCGCTATAAGTGCTTCGCCATTAATAAATACTTCTGGTAAACTAAAGTGAATTTTAGCTGCATCTTCCCCACTAGCCATCATAGCTTTCTTCTTACGTTCATAAACAGTATTATAATAAGATATGAAAGCAGCTAATCCACTTGTACTTTTCGTAAAATCATAATTAGAATTATTTATAAAATCACTTAGCTTACTAGGTATTTTATCTAATTTCATCTTTGACATAATGCTTTTTAAAGAACCATATACTTCATCATTATCAAGCACATTTTTAGTTAAATTGCCGATATTTAATTGTCCCATCAATTCAAGCGGATCATTTTCAGTAGAACATAAATAATATTTTTTTCGCAACTTATCTTGCGTTCCAGCATCTAAATGACTTTTCATATATTCAGTACTAAAAATCTTATCATTACTAGATGCTGCAATATTTTGCATCGCCTTTATAAGGTACCTATAGTTAGTCAATATCTCATTATTTGGATTTGTAATACTTTCACTATTATTCGCATAATTAACTAAAGCTTTAGCTAACTCTTCACTCAAACCATAATTAATTAAATTCATTACTAATAAATTATCTAAGCTTTCTTCTTTTCCATCTCCATAATTAACTATAACAGCATACGATTTCTTAAGTAAACTTTTTAGAAAATTATCTTTTAAACTCTTCTCATCATATTCATAATCCAAATCTAAATCTGTAAAAATACTATACTTTTCTCGGTATTCTTCTCGGCACTTAATTATATAATAATCCGTTATACTATGAAGCATACTTACATATTTTTCTCTTTCAAAATCATCACAGTTCTTAATTCGACTAATTACAAACTCAAGAAACGTTTTAGCATTCTCTTTCGCATAACCATCTGGCAAATCCTTTATCTTCTTAAAGAAATTATCATCAAGCCTTTTCCACACTTCATCAGTATATAGTAAATAATCCCCATCAAGGTTGTGCATAATATGAGAAAAAACATTAACTATATCTGGGTTTAGGTTTGAAAACTTATACTGTTTTATCGCATCATAAGAACTTTCTAAATCACTTAAAGTATACTCACTTGTCGAAAATAAACTAAGAAGCCTATCAAACACATTCTCATCTAAATTTAAGGCATCAACCATATTTTCATTAAATAAATAACTAATAACTCCAATTCCATATCTGGCCTCTAATTTATTATAATTATTAATATTAACCTTTGCACTATTAATAAAATATTCTTTAGCAACTCTATAAGCTTCCGGATTTTGTTTTAATTGATTTATCGTTCTTTTAGTATTATGAATAAGATAATTTTCAAAATCCGCGAAAAACATTTCTTTTATTTTTTCATCATTAGTATAGAACTCTAAAAATTCAGGAACCGAAAGAATAAAACTAAAATTAGCATTAAGTAATTTCCTTGCAAAATTACTACCATTTTTTAAAGCATCTAAGACTGCTTCTTTATAATCCAAAAGAAAATCCAAATCTAAAACATGAGACAAATAATAAGAAATACCATCATAATTCTTAACATTAAGTAGCGTAATAATCATATCACAAGCTAAATTTGCAGATACTAAAATAGGGCGAATAAAGACATCTGGGAATTCTTTTTGCAGATTAATAACTATATCATCATCATATTTAGAACCTAAAACTTTCAATACTTTAATTTTACCAATTCTAAGTATTTCTTTTATAAAATTAATATTTGTAGAAAGAAGACTTACACTAAGCTCAGTAACATCAGCATATTTAGGATTATTATTCAAATTATCAATTATTAGATTGGTTTTATCATCAATTTTGTCAAAGTCGTCTTTACTCAATATATACCCTAAATAACCATTATTAATCATTGCATCAATCAGCCTATCTTCTTGCTTAATTATTTCCCACAAAAATCCCCAATCTTGAACTTTTATATTTTCAATAATTTGTTCTAACTTACTTACACACATTTCCTTTTCAGCAGGAAAATAATAATAATAACTTGATGCAAAATCCATTATATTATTATTAACTGCAATTTTTGCTATTTCCGGGTATATAGTATTAAAAGCGAAAAATGCATTCATTATTTTACCATTAAAGGTTGGCATATCATATTTCGTAGTTATAATTTTATTTAAATAAATATTCTTAGCTTTAGCCATATCAATCCATGAATTATCATAGCTAGTTATACATTCAGTTAAAGTAACTAAAGAAAGCTTTTCAAAATAAGGCAATAGTTTTTCAGCAAAATATGCAAAAAACAAAGGCGTATCATATTTTTCAAAAGGAAAGTTTTCTAATAACTCAGTAACTTCTTCATCACCTAACCCCAAAATAACATCTAATGTACAAGTACATTTAGAAATAATATCAAATCGTTTCGATGCAATTAATTGTTTTAATTTAGATAAATTAACTTCTATAGAAGATGCATTCATAATTCTTTCATTATGTAAACGTATAATCTCCCTTATTTTTTGCTCAGTTTCATCCTTTAAATCAAAATGTATCCAGTAAATATCATCATCAGTTATAAAAGACCTAAATTCCCCTTTAGAAATACCATATTCAAAATATTCAACTAGAAAATCATTAAATTCATCAACTGACAAGTTCCCATATAAGATATTTAATGTATCAATATCTGGAAAACCACCAAATAGACCATCCCACAATTCCTTGCTTTCTGCAATAACATGCAAGTACTCTTTCATTAAGTCTGGATTTTCCTGTATAAGAATATTATCATCAGCCGTAAAATCATTTATTTCTTTATTTCTAATCTTTAACCTTAATTCATTAATTCTCTCATCCACAAATAAACACACCTTATCTTACAACTAGAATACCATATTTTTCCTAAAATAAAAAGTCTCCTAAATTTAAAAACACCACTATAAAGTGATGTTTTCACTATAAAGTGATGTTTAATCCATTATCTTCAATATAACTAATAAATGAATTCTTAAAATCATCTAACTTTTCACTAGTTAAAGTTCCATCCTTAGATCCTACCTTAAATCTAATTGTTATTTTCTTTAAATCATCATTTTTAAATATATCAATTAATTCTCTTTTTAAAATTAATTTATTATCATATCCTTTAACAATTTTATCAAATTTTTCATAACTCATATCATTAGAAACATTAACTGTATAATCAAGATTAGTCGTTGGATACTTACTAATATCTTCATAAACATATGTATTTAAATCAAGCTCCTCAAACATACCAAAATCAATATCTACTCCCACAAAAGCCTTCTTTTTAACTATACTAGAACTAACTCTATTATCAAAAATTGTTATATATCCTAAAACCTTATCACCATATCTAATACTTAAAGAATAATCATTATTATAATAATCTTTTAAAACTACCTTTTCAAAAGAAACATCAATATTCTTAAGTTCTTTAAAAATATTATATATAACGGATTTTAATTCATAATACTTAACTTTAACCTCATCAAGATTAATCATACTAACTATTCCTAAATGTCTCTCAGTCTCATTATTAACTATAGTAGTTCCTATTTCAAAAATGTTTATTTCTTCATAGTTATTAACATTAACACTAGCATTTTCAAGCAAACTTAAAGTTAAACTATCTCTTAATATATTATCTTCACTTTTACCTAATAACTTAGTATTATCTATATCCACATTAATTCTTTTTAAGAAAGAACTTTTATTCCATAAATAACTATGTATTTCATTCATATTATATTTTGTAGCTAAAAAATTCTTAACTTCATATTCCAAATCATATGTTATTTCCGGATTTTTAAATGTTAAATCCATTTTTAAAGGAACATGACTAAAATTCTCATACCCATACATTCTTGATATTTCTTCTATTATATCTGCAGCAATAGTAATATCTTTTGTTGATCTAAAAGTTGGAGCAGTTACAATAAACTTATCTAATTTATTTTCTACTTTAAACTCTAAAGAAGTTAAGATATCAATAACAACCTTATCATCAATATCAAACCCCATATATTTATATAGATAAGACTTCTCTAACTCAATAACATTTTCATCCTGCTTTGTAGGATAAACATCAGTAATATCAGTATCTAACACAAAATTTGGATTTTCTTCTTGCAAAAGTTTAATAAATCTTCTTGTCCCAATCATAGCTAAATTAGGATCTAAGCTTTTTTCATAACGACTACTTGCTTCTGTTCTTAAACCTAATCTGATTGCACTTTTTCTAATTGTTGAAGCCTCAAAACAAGCACTTTCAAGAACTATTGAATTAGTATCCGCTACGATCTCACTATCAAGTCCTCCCATCACTCCCGCAATTGCAAAATATTTACCACCATTTTTAATCATTAAGTCTTCATTACTTAGATTTCTTTGCACACCATCTAACGTAACATAAGTATCCCCTCTAGAAGCTAAACCTATCTCAATATCATTTACAACCCTACTATCAAAAGCATGCATAGGTTGGCCAAGCTCAAGCATTATATAATTTGTTAAATCAACTAACAAATCAATACTTCTCATCCCCGCATAATACAAAAATATTTGTAACCACATCGGAGTATTATTATTAAATATACCACTCATCTTAGTTCCAACATATCTATAACAAAGATCAGGATTATTAATTTTAATATTAAGTTTTTCCCCATTACCATTACCTTCAAAAAGTTCTAAAGGTAAAAGCTCATGATTAGTAATTGCCGCTATTTCTCTCGCAATTCCATAATGCCCCCATAAATCAGGTCTATGAGTTAATGACTTATTATCTATTTCAACAATAATATCTTTTACTGGAAAAAGTTCTTTAAAATCTACCCCCACCGGTGTATCTAAAGGAAGTTCTAAAATCCCACTATGATCATCAGATATTCCTAGTTCCTTACCAGAACACATCATACCATAAGAAGTAACACCCAAAAGTGGTCTTTCGGTAATTTTCATCTCGCCAATACATCCATTAACTTTAACAAGAGCACTAATAAGTCCTACTCTAACATTAGGAGCCCCACATACAATCTGTAATATTTCACTCCCAGCATCAACCTTTAATATATGTAACTTTTCTGATTTGGGATGATTTTCACACTCAATAATTTTAGCCGTTACAACGCCCTCAAAGTCTAGGCCTTTTGCTTCTACGCCTTCAACCTCAGCTGTTCTAATTGTAAACTTATCCCAAACTTTCAAAAAATCAATATCTTCACTATTTTTAATATGTTTCTTTAATATATTACATGATATCTTCATAACTACCTCACATTAAAATCCTCTAAATATCTTAAATCACCCGAATTTAAAATTCTAATATCATTAATTTTATATTTCATCATTGCTAATCTCGTAAGTCCTAATCCGAAGGCAAATCCTGAATACTTATTTGAATTAATCCCACACTCATTTAACACATTAGGGTGAATCATACCACATGGACAAAGCTCTAACCAACCAGAATTTTTACAAGTTGGACACCCTTTACCATCACATATAGTACACGAACAATCAAGCTCAAATCCTGGTTCTGTAAATGGAAAGAAACCCGGTCTTAAACGAACCTTAACATCTTTCTTAAACACTTCTTTAAGCATACCTTCCATAGTATATATTAAATTACTTATCGAAATATTTTCATCAACAACCATTCCCTCTAATTGAAAAAACGTATTCTCATGACAAGCATCTAAATCCTCATTTCTAAAACATCTTCCTGGAGCACAAAGTTTAATTGGTGCCCCATATTTTTGCATTCCTCTTATTTGAAGGGTACTTGTTTGAGTTCGCAAAAGTTTCCCATTATCAAGCCAGTACGTATCTTGCATATCTCGAGCAGGGTGTGTTTTAGGAATATTTAATGCTTCAAAATTATAATACTCAGTATCCATCTCTGGTCCTGACATAATAATAAAACCCATATTTTTTAATATATTTGTTACTTCCCTACCTACAATCGTAACTGGATGAAGAGAACCGCCCTGTTTTTTTACTGGCTCAGTCGGATCAAAATCAAACTTAAAAGCCCTATTCATAGCCAGATTATATTTATCCGTTATAATCATTTCTAACTCTTTTTTTACATTATTCAATATCGGTCCATACTTCTTCTTATCTTCCACCGACATATCCTTAATAGTACCCATTAACGAAACAATCTTACTCTTTTTACTTAAATACTTAGACTTAATATTTAAATAATCATTTTCAGTTTTTATTTCCTCATTTTTAGCCTCTTCAATTATCTTTTTAACTTCTTCTTCCATAAATTACTAACTTTCCTTTCCCACAAAAAAAATCATAAATATAAGGGTGACAAAAGCCACGGTACCACCTTACTTCATGATTTTCATGCTCTCTAATAGATTAACGCTCCAAAACGATTAATGCTCATATATTGAAATTCATTACTTAAATTAATATATAAATACTCCCAGCAACTTATATTTACTCTCTTAATATTTTTAAATAACTACTTAGATATAATCCTCGCATTACAAGATAAATTCTAACATTTTTCTCCCTAAATAGTCAATCCCTTATGATTTATAAATATGCTCTAATTCCATATCTTTAAACATCAATTTAAGATCATCATAACTTACTCTAGCCATTTGATTATTAGGTTCATACAAAATATATATTGGTTCTTTTGTATAAATAGAAATTATTGCTAAAGTCGTAGCTTCTTTACTATTATCTATAGGCAAATTATTTCTTACCAACCTAATCTTAACAAATTCTTGCTCCTCTTTAGTAAATATTTGCTTTCTAAGTTTAAGTAAATACGATAAAGCTGCTATCCCTTTTAAATTACTACAATCCATATATTTAAGCATGCTAAGAACTCTTTTTTCCAAAGAAACATCAAAATCTTCATAATCTAAATCAATTACATCAGTAGCAACTAAATTATATTTTTTCTTTCCACTATGAAACTCTTCAGCTTTTAAAATAACTCTATTCAAAATACTTTCAAACTCATTAACTGTATCATCATTCTTATTGTAACAAAAAAGTCCATCAATTCCCCGATTAATTTTAACATTAACTAAATCCCCATTTATTATTGATGTAACAGAGTCAGCCTCTACTAAAAACTTACCAACTCTAAAAGTTAAATATTCATGTCCTTCTCCATAACCACTAGAATAATCTGATATATAATTTTTAAAATGAATACCTAACTTACTAAGCATATAACTATATATAGCATTAAATTCATAACAAGTTACCTCATTATTATCTAAAGTAATACCTGATATATAAGAAATATCTCTATGTTTTATAACTGCTTCCCCTAATTGTTCAACTGCATAATACTCATCATTATAAGTTAACAAATAACACATATTAATATAAACAAAAAGCGCCTTATCAAGTAAAGGCAAATCATCACTTACCCCATTCATTATTTCCTGTTCCAAAGAAGGTGATAGCTTTATCTTTTCAACTATAGATAACTCATCTTTTAAATGCGTATTAACGGCCTCAAAATCATAATTCTCATACTCAGCTATATTAATTATTCTAGCATGTATATCATCTGGAAAATAATAACTATCAAGTAAATTACCATTATCACCAACAAAAAAAGAATTAACAATAAAAAACATTACATCCAAAGGAATTCCCATAAAACTACTATTATTCTTAATTAAATCTTTATATTTATTATAAGGAAGCTCTAAAAAACTAATTATTAAACTTCCAGCAAAACTATAACTATTTTCCTCAACAACTATATTAAATCTTCTATCTTTATAATCATCTACAAATTTATCATAAGAAAATAACCTTTTTAATCTACTTATCTCCTTTAAATCTTCTTTATAAAAATGATAATTACTCATTTGTAATAAATTACTTATATAATCAATAATATTCTTCTTAGTTAATCTTATTATATGACTTGTGTAACCATAAACACTATGAGTTAACCCTAAAGTTTCAATTCTACCACTAAATAATTTATGTAAATAATTCTGATATCTTTTATCTCTAAGAAGCTTCTCTACTAAATAAACCTCATCAAGTTTACCATTAAATAATATTTCACTCTCTTCATCAGTTAAAAATATAGTGTTTTCTGCCATTTTTTCTAAATAAGGATATTTATTAATGAGTTCTTTTGTATAGTTGTCCATCACAATCACCATTAGCATAATAATACCATAATTTAGGCGACCTTTTTCAATTAACTGTGTCTAAGATAAAATTTTACTAGTTGATTGAAGGA
>CAZPSA010000004.1:0-42028 GCA_964589375.1 uncultured Clostridium sp. | reverse complement strand
TATATAAGCTACCCCCCCCGTGTCAAGTTAATTTTCACTACTAAAAAAGTCTATGGTATTAACCACAGACTTCAATAAATTTTATAAAGTACTATTTAAGGCATTTCTTAATATTTGATTTTCTTCAACACTAATATCTTTAGCAAATTTACGATTTTTAATTTCATCAGGAATATTTACTACCTTCTTAACTTTGCCTTTTTCTACAAAGACAACTGTTGGTAAGTATACTCTTTTAATAGATTCATCATTTAAACCTTCATATGCTGGTAAATAACCACTTAGTTTTTTTACCAACTTATAATAATTATCTGAACCTTTTTTGATAGTTTTTACAGTTTTCTTATTAAGTTTTTTCTCATCAATATCATCATAAATATCTAAATAATAAATAGTTTCATCTTGAGTTAAAGCAAAATTTGTTAAAGGACCAGCCATAATTCTTGAGTTTTCATCTTTTGATGAGCCAAAGAATAAAATATATGTTTCTTCACTTTCTAATTTTTCAAATATTTCCTCAAATGTTGAAACGCTAACAGTATTATAGCTCTTTATACTAACATTTACTTTATTTTTATCATCATTACCAGCTTCAAACTCATTTTTAAAAGAAAGTGAATCACTTGTTATTGTGTACTTAGGAGCGTCTAAGTCATCATTCCCATCTTTATTAAACCAATTAAAAGCTATATAACATAAAATTATTACTATTAAGCCTAATATAATACCTACTTTAGCATTCTTACTCATAAACCCACCTAATTATTAATTTGATTCATTACTTCTTCAGCAAAGTTATCATTACGTTTTTCCATTCCTTCTCCAACTTCAAAACGAATCATTTTTAATACTTTACCGTCATTATTTTTTACATAAGTTTGAACATCAATATCGCCATCTTTAATGAAAGCTTGTGATACTAAGCATATTTCTTTAAAGAATTTATTTAGTCTTCCCATAACCATTTTTTCCGCAATTTCAGCTGATTTACCTTCATTCATTGCTTGTTCTTTAAAAATAGCTTTTTCTTTTTCAACTCTTTCAACAGGAATTTCATCACTAGTTACAAATTCTGGTTTCATAGCAGCAGCTTGCATTGCAACATCTCTAGCAACATCACTATTTGCACCTTCAAGAACAGTTAAAACAGCAATTTTTCCGCCCATATGAAGATATGAACCAAAATTTTCATTATCATTTTTAGTTACAACTTCAATTCTTCTTAAAGATAATTTTTCACCAATTTTAGCAGTTTTTGAAATGATTAAATCATTAATAGTACCTTCAGATGTTTGAATATTTAAAGCTTCTTCGACATTTGTAGCATCACTATCTAAAATGCTTTTACCAATTGTATTTAATAATTCTTTAAATTCATCATTTTTGCTGACAAAATCAGTTTCACTGTTAACTTCTAAAATAACAGCTTTATTTCCATCAACATAAACATTTGCTAAACCTTCAGCGGCAATTCTAGATTCCTTTTTAGCGGCTTTAGCAATTCCTTTTTCTCTTAAGTAATCAACAGCAGCTGCCATATCTCCATTAGTTTCACTTAGAGCTTTCTTACAATCCATCATTCCAGCTCCGGTTTTAGCTCTTAATTCAGCAACACTTTTAGCATCAATCATAATTTCCTCCTATTTTAACGCTAATAATAGTTCTTCTTTTTTCATTGAAGAATAACCTTTAATTCCTTTTTTCTTAGCAATTTGCTTAAGTTCAGTTAGTGTTTTTAAAGTTAAATCTTCTTCTTCTACTTCTTTTTCTTCTTTAATTGCTTCTTTTGTTTCTTCGTTTTCTAAACTTTCAACAAATACTTCTTTTACAGTTTTAACTTTAGTTTCCTTTTTTGGTTTTTCTTCTTCAGTAATATAGTCAACTAATTCTAAGTTCTTAGCTTCACAAATAGCATTAGTTAATACTCCTAAAACAACTTTTACACTTCTTACCGCATCATCATTAGCAGGAATAACAAAGTCAACATCATCCGGATCACAGTTTGTATCAACTAAACCAAATACAGGAATATTTAACTTTCTTGCTTCACGAATAGCGTTTATTTCTTTCTTAGGGTCAACAATAATTAAAGCATTAGGTTATTTTTCCATATTAAGGATAACGCATAATACTTTATTTAATTTTTCATATTATTTTTTTAATCCAATAACTTCTTTTTTAGGTAAGACTTCGAATGTTCCATCATTTTCCATTTTTTCAATTTCTTCAAGACGTTTAATTCTTTTTCTAATTGTTCTAAAATTAGTTAAAGTACCACCTAACCATCTTTCTACAACATAGAAAGATTCACTTCTTTCTGCCTCTTCTTTAGATGCTTCTTGAGCTTGTTTTTTGGTTCCAACAAATAAGAAACTTCCTCCGTTTTCAGCAATTTTTTTAATTTCAGCATAAGCACTTTCAATGCATGCAGCAGTTTTTTCTAGATCGATAATATAAATATCATCTCTAGCAGTAAAGATATACTCCTTCATTTTAGGATTCCATCTTTTTGTTTGATGTCCAAAATGAACACCTGCTTCTAATAAGTAACTCATAGAAACAACAGCCATAATTTTCACTTTCCTTTCGTTATTTACCCATAAGCTTCTTCTTAAATTACCAACACTTGGCCACTAGATAATTTAATCAGCTTATGTACATATTGGTTAAAACCATAAATATATTAGCAGATTTTCTAAATTTGCGCAAGAAAAACCAGTGATATTCAAAAAAATAATGGCGTATTACCATTATTTAAATATATTTTTAATTTTTTCCCATAAGGTGGGTTTAGCTTTAGAATTAGAATTAGTTTTTTTAATTTCTTCTTTCTTTTCCCCATCAACTACTAAGATAAATTTTGTTTCACTATTTTTATCTAAATTTTTATTATCCATGATTGATTTATAATCTTCCCCTAGTTTAACTACTTTTTCTAATCTACTTGTTATATCTTTAACATCACCCGTTATGATGCTAGATAATGCTTTTATACCTTCGTTATTGTACTTAGATATGCCATTTGATAATTCAATAATGCCATTATCTAATAAAGAGATGTTTTCATATAAATCATTTAAAGATGTGGTAATTGAATTAATGGATTCTTCTTTAACCGTGTTTGTGACTGATTGAGCCACACTAGCAGAAACCATTTGAGTAGTTGAAATGGCAGTTTGATAACTTATATTACCTGCTACAGTTTTAGTAACCTTCTTCGCAACGTAATTACTTACATCACTAGTATTTTGCGTTAAACTATTTAATAAAAGTTCTTTTAAGGTATTTATTTCATTTAAATTTGCACAAGCTTTTTGTTCTTCCTCTGTCATATTGCTTATATTCTTACCTTCATTTTGGGCATTTAAACAAAGAAGTGTATCATTTGCTAGGTCAATTTGCTTAATTTTTGCATAATTGGTTAAGGTTTTTGATATATTATCTTCAACCATTTTATTAAGGTTTTCATCACTTGAACCTAAACTTTGCTTTACTTGGTTCCAAGCAGTATTTTGAATATTTTCTTGATATTCTTCATTAAAAGTATTTTTAATAGTATTTGTAGCAGTACTTACAATCATTTCCAGCATTTCATCAGTTAAAGTTGCATTATTATTCTTATTTAAAGAATTTATAGAATTGGATAAGCCTTCTTTTAAACTATTAGAACCATTTTTAATTTTTTTTGCACTTTCATCTATAAGATCCATATTTTTACCAAGAATAGAAATATTATCATAAAGTTCATCTAAATTATTTAAAATATCAAGATCACTACTTGAAATTAATTTAGGTATTACGACATTGTATATAGAATTAAGTTCAAAATTTTCTGTTTTATATTCTAAAGTAATTTTATTTAATTCTTTTAAACTAGCAATATTTAAACTTTCAGAAAGTCCGGGTGAAGCCACGGCCACTACAACATTTTTAGTTCCAGTAGACATTATTTTACCATTTGTAACCTTTATTTCTTTGGCACCACTATCAATAACAGTTCCAAATAAGATGGTAAACGGAGTAAAAAGACTTTTATTTTGACCATTAATTGCGACTGTATGCTTATCTTTATTAGTATATTTAATATTAATTGATACTTTACCACTTTGACCAAGTAAATCTTTTAATTCAATATCTTTACCATCTAATTTATATGTAATATCTAAAGTAACTGGCAAACTTTCTTCATATGTTCCTTGATAAAATATATCATTACCATTACTTTCCCAGGTAATTTTATTACCATCAATTTTGTAAGTTTCTTCGCCATTAATATTTAAAATATTTTTTAAAATAGTATAATCATCTATTTCATTTAAACCGGCATCATTTAATAGTCTTTCGTTAACATAAACTTGTTTACTTCTACCGTTTGTTTCAAGTTTACCATAAACTGTTTCCGTTCTAGTTAAAGCTTTTACATCTACACTATTTAGAGAAATAATAGCTAAACCTACAGTAAATAATGCTAATTTCTTATTTTTTTTCATTTTATTATCAATTCCTTCCTTTTTAATAAACAATTTATCACAAATTAGTAATATTCCCGGTAAAATTAAAATTACAGTCATCATACTAATTAATGCTCCTCGACTTATTAAAGTACAAAGTGCTCCAACCATATCAATATCAGAATAGATGCCAACCCCGAAGGTAGCGGCAAAGAAACATAAACCACTAGTTAGTATAGATACTCCATTATAATTTAAGGCTTCTATCATAGCCTCCTTCTTATTAGACATTGTCTTTCGATTATTTTTATATGTGGTAGTAAGTAAAATAGCATAATCAATTGTGGCTCCTAACTGAATAGTTCCTAGAACAATTGATGCTACAAATGGTAAAATGGTTCCAGAGTAATAAGATACACTCATATTGGTAAATATAGCACCTTCAATAGCTAATATTAATAAAAATGGTAAATAGGCATTCTTTAAAACCGCTAGAAGAATAATTAAAACAAGAACGATTGAATAAATATTAACATTTTTAAAATCATTATCACTTATTGTAATTAAATCTTTCATTAAAGGTCCTTCCCCAGCTACTATGGCAGATTCATCATATTCTTTAACAATCTTATTAATTACATCAATTTGCTCGTTTAATTCATCAGATGCAACTTCATATAAAGAATTAACTAGTATCATTTGATATTTTTCACTTTTAAATATTTTTAGCAAATCATTACTAATCATGTTATCAGTAATTCCGGCATCTATAAATTTGTCAAAAGATAAAACAAAGTCTATTCCTTCAACATTTCTTAATTTATCTACTAACAAGTTAACATCATTTGGTTTGTCATTAACATCTAATAATATTATTTCAGGACTTACAATATTATAATTATCTTTTAAGTAATTATTTGCTCTTATACTTTCTAAGGTATCTGGAAGGGAACTATCTATTTTATAATAAACCTCACATTTACGATAACTTAAGTACATAGGTCCAATTAGAAGTAAAAATAGACAAAATATTATTTTATGATGATTAACAATAAAATTATTTAATTTTTTAAATTGTAAGTTTAGTTTTTTATGTTTTGTTTTTTCTAATAGTTTATCAAAGGTAAGAATTAAACAAGGATAAAGAGTTAAAACTGATAGTAAACCTAGTAATACACCTTTGGCCATTACAATACCTAAGTCTTTTCCTAATGTAAGCTGCATAAAACATAATACTAAGAAACCTGCAATAGTTGTTAAAGATGAGCCAATAACGGAAGAAAATGTTTCACAAATTGCTTCAATCATTGCGGCTTTATTGTCTTTAAATTTAGTTTTTTTATCTTCGTATGAGTGATACAAAAAGATTGAAAAGTCTGTGGTTACTCCTAATTGTAAAACAGCTACTAAAGCTTTAGTAATATATGATATTTCTTTTAAAAAGATATTTGTTCCTAAGTTAAGAATTATAGCAAAGCCAATATTTAAAAGTAATAATATGGGGGCTAGATAAGAATCTAATGATAGTTCTAAAACTAAAATACATAAGACTACGGCAATAATAACATATATTGTAATTTCACTTTCGGATAAATTCATAGTGTCTAGAACCATTGAACTCATACCACCTAAATCAAGTGATGATGAAAGAGTTCTTATCTCTTTAACGGCCTCTATTGTTCTTTCACTAGAGGTACTATCATAAAAAGTAATAAAAAGAATATCAGTATTTTCATTATGTAAGTGGCTGGTTATTTCAGTTGGTAACATTTCAACATTAATCGTAGTGCCTAAGATATCATAAATTGAAACTACTTTATTTACCCCATCAACTTTTTTAATTTCGGTTTCTAATTTTATAATATCTTTACTACTTAAATTCTTAGCAACTGCGACTGAATAAGAACCCATTTCAAAATCATTTGTTAAAATATCTTGACCTTTGATTGTTTCAATATCCTTAGGTAAATACACTAGAATATCATAATTAACTTTAGTAAAATACATTCCAATCAGTGAGATAAAAAACAATATAATTGATGAAATAAGTATTATTTTTCGATTTTCACATATTTTTTTAGCAAATTTTTTCATAATCTCTCCTTCGTTATACATTCTATTATCGAGGTTATGAAAAGTTAATAATTATATTTTATTTTTTGTTTGTTTTCCAACACTTTTATTAATATGTACGAATAATAAGCAACATTTTGTTAGTTATGTTTACTTTTGTAGTTTATTAATTATATAATTAATTTAGGAAGTGATATTTTAAAATGAAAGAGAAAACTGATTTAAGGATTATAAAGACTAAAAATGTTTTATATGCTAGTTTAGTTGAATTAATGAAAGAAAAAGTTTTTGAAGAAATAAAAGTGTCGGATATTTGTCATAAAGCTTTAATTAATCGTTCAACTTTTTATGCGCATTATCAAGACAAGTATGAACTGTTACAAGATTTTTTAAATTCCTTGAAAGAAGAGTTTGTTAGAGAACTAGAAAAGAATAATAATAATTTAAATATTAGAGAGTATTATATTAAATTAATTGGTTTGTTTTTAAATCATATTGAAGATAAAAAAGATATTTACAATACTATTATGATTAATAATCGAAATAGTATTATGATGGATATTTTATTGAGTGTTGTTAATAGTGATATCTTAAAAAAACTAGAACTTGATGAAACAAAAACTAGTATACCGAAGGAAGTTATTGCTAAATTTTATTTAGGAGGAGTAATTAATATTGGAGTTGAATGGCTTAATGGAACTGGCAAGTATACTAAGGAAGATTTAATTGATTTTTTAAATGTACTAATTCCAGAAAACTTTGATAAACTATAAAAAGCATTATTTTAAAAAATAATACCCTTATGTTTAATAGGCTTATTTAGAGGCCTATTTATTTTCTAATAATTTAACAATTTTTTTAATGTGGCTTTTTAGCCAAATTGTATCAATTAAAGTAGATATTGATGATAATATTAAAAGAATACCTAAACTTGTTGTTACTAGCATAGAACCGATTGAAGGATTGATGATAATAATCATACCTAAAATAATTGAAATGACTGAGCAAATTAACATTAAAATCCAACCATCTACTTTGGCAGATGCTAAATAAACTGACATTTTAATATTCAGAAATGATTTAATAACAATTACTACTCCTACTATGATAGGAACCATTATCTTAACAATATCGGGATTGATGAGAATAATAATTCCAAATAAAAGTTCAATTAAACCGAGGATTAAAAAATCATTAAAAAACCAATTATTATCTTTTATTGTAATGTAAAATATCCCATTTATCATTAATATTGCAGCAGTTATATAAGTAATTATTTGGAAAGAAATGTCTGGGAGGATGACTAAAATACCTCCTAATATTAATAGACAAATAGATATTATTATAGATGAATAAAATACTTGGTTAAATTTTTTCTTCAAACTTATTTCTTCCTTTCTAGCTATTATTTTAATGTTTATATGGTTTCTTTTAAATATCTTATTTAAACATTTGTTGGTTATTAAACACATTTGATTAAGTGTCTATGTATTTAGGATTTTTTTAAAACCAGAGGAGAATTTTTTACAGTTGAAAAAGCCGGTGGTTCATTAATTATTTCAATTCTATCTCCACTTTTTAAGGTATAATCCAATGGAACTTGTTTACCATTTACAAAGGCACCAACTACGGAAAGTCCCATTTCCGGATTGACGAAATAGGCAAATTCAGAGACGGTTGTCGATGGCAATATTTGAAAGAAAGAGCCCTTACTGGTTGATACTGTTATCTTATCAGTAAATAATTTGTTTTTTACTTGATTAACAAAATCTTGATTATTAGTACACGTTGCATTTATTTTAGCTAGTTCTTGATAAAAAGGAAATTTCATTTGTAAATCAGATTGCATAACATCTTTGGCTTTGCCTTTTAATTTATCCCAGTATGCGATTAATCCATATTTATCAATATCTTCCATTTCAAAAGTTCTTATTTGAGCTTGGACTATTCCTTTTTCAGGAACCATTATTCCGGTATGAAGAGATTGGTACATATTGGGTTTAGGGGTCGCAATATAGTCTTTAAAAGCATAGTCAATTGAGGCAAAGTTAGTATGCAATATACCTAGGGTTTGATAACATTCTCTTATAGAACTTACCATTATCTCCAAGGCAATTAAATCATGAATGCGAGTTAATTCGGCGCCAGATTGACAAGATTTATATATCCCATAGATATTTTTTATTTGATATTTTATTTCTGATGGAATATTATCCGTGCATAGTAGTTCATAAACTTGAGATAAGACATCATTAATCATGCTTTTGTATTCGGTTACTAGTTTTTCACGCATATTAAAGTATTTAACGTATTCTTCTGGTTCTAAGTAAAGTAAAGAGACATCTTCAAGTTCGCATTTTATTTGATAAGCACCAATTAGTTGCGCAATTGGAACAAATATTTCCATGGTTTCTTTGGCATTTTCAATTTGTTTTTGGCGAGTTTTGTATTCTAATGTTCGCATATTATGAAGGCGATCAGCTAGTTTTATAATGATTATACGAACATCACCAGATATACCCATGATTAGTTTGCGAGTATTAGCGCAAAATTCTTCGTTACGAGTTTTAAACAAAGTTTTGGACATTTTGGTTACCCCATAAACTAAGTTTGCAACAGTGGGATTAAATTCAGAAGCTATTTCTTCTTTTGTTACGGTAGTATCTTCCAATAGATCGTGAAGAAGACCCGCGATAATTGTGTCACGATCGGCATGCATTAATGATAAAGTATATGCAACATTTAAAGGATGAATTATATAGGGTTCTCCGCTTTGGCGAAATTGGCCATGATGATGGTATTCGGCAAAATAATAGGCTTTGGTAACTATATCTACTTCATCAGAATTATAAGTCTTTAGATTATTTATTAAATCAAGTAAAGTAATCTTATTCATCAACCCACCCTCAATCAATAAGCATTAATTAATAATATTTATACACGTTTTTAAGATAAATTGCAATAAAAAGAAGAGATTTCAAGAAAAATTGGTGATGAGTTTTATTTAATATTAGGAAAAATACTCATTTAAAAAGATAGAGTTTTAATCTACCTTTAATTTAATTAGTTTTTACGAACTTACCACAAATGGATTTTCGGTAGTTCCATTTCCCCCATTTAAAATTGTAATTGTACTTTTTAAGCTTAAACTAGGACGAAGAGCGTAAGAATTATTAACACGTTGATTTGCTACTGCTCCCGCACCAGTGGCTACAATTACATTTCCAAGATTACGAGTAGTATCTGAAAATCCAACATTTAGCGCATAAGGCGACATACTCCACCAAGAAGTACTAGAAGCTACATTTTCTTTTAAATAATTTGAGTTTGAATTGGTGGCTCCCCATTTTAACCCAGCATATACTATTTCATCAGCAGTTAGTAAACCTATTTTATAAGTTAGGGCGCCATTCCCATTTATCGTATCGCTTACTGTAATTTTAGATAGTTTTCCACCTTCTTTATCCTCCGGACAAATTAAAGTTGCTGTGCTTCCATTATATCTGCTGTAGGCACCATAATTTGATGCTGAAGTTCCCGCTCCAGTTCCAGAAGCTATACTTTTATCATTACACCAGATTGTATCAGCTAATTTGTCTTCATATGCTGATATTTTACTTGTATACCACGCTTCTAAATTGGTTAATACGGTACTTTTTACTCTATTGGCATGCGCATCTACATATTCACTAGCCTTCGTGCTACCATACATAAATCCAACATAAGCATTATCGCCATAATCAGGATTATAATTAGTCTTGTATGTAGTTCCGCTATAAGTAGCAAAGGCTAAATCACTTCCGGTTTCATTACATGGATTTGTTATATTATTATCATTTCGATTATATAAAACGAGCTTTATTGAGCCATCACCAGTTACTCGGACTATTCGCCAGCACATATTCGCAAACGTCACATAATTATTTTGAACGTTACCTCTAAAGTAGAAGCTCGTGCCATAATCATCTGCTGTACTTGCTAAGACTGCCTCTGATGATACGCTTACCTCAGAACCTGGATTTGTTGCAGGGCTTCCTAGATTATTGGTACTTCTAATAGCCGCAAGAAGCGTCCCTTCTTTAGCGGAATACCAACCATTTGGCGCTTGAACTTCACTATCTTTCATCTGCGTAAAGTAAACATTACACACGGTATCTCCACTGTCCATACTTGCAACATTTACAAGCCACTTCGTTCCACTCCACGTAACAGTGCTTACAACATCACTACTATCATCAGAAAAAGAATTGCATGTTACACTAGCATGATAATTTTCACTTGTTGGAAACGAACTTGATATTACCCCATCTACATAAGCATACATTGTTAAATCGCCTTTTACCACTGATGTATTTGGATTTGGTGATACACTAACGGTTATCTTTCCGGCATAAGTTTTTCCGCCGCCTTCTTCCCACGTAGTTTCCTTATCAATCCATAATCTTAAATTAAACTCCGTGCTTTCATATGCGCCTAAGTTTATTTCAGTTAAATTATTACTTTGCGTTGCCGCAGCTAAAGTTACATCTTCTCTTTTGAATATACCAGTATTACTTAAAAGTCCCAATTTAGGATTATCTAAATATTCATGATCGAACCACACTTTAATATGATTTAAACCTATTGGTTCATCACTAGTTAATGTTTCTAGATTTACTTTGGCATACACGTTAGTATTACATTTATTCGATATCTTAAAAGTATAGACATTGGTTTTCATACCCTCTTCATCTGATACTGGGTATGCATTATTTATAGATACGGCGTTCGTCTTATCTTCATAATCAACTCCCAAACACTTAAGAAGAGTTAACTGGTTAGTACTTTCCTGGTCTTTTCTAGCTCTTAAATACGCATACGTTATACCCGACAAACTAAGCAGCAAGCCAAGTGCTGCCACTAAAACTAAAACTTTTCTACTTTTTCTCACTATAAATTACCCACATAATTCTATTTTCAAGTCTATAATAGCACAAATAACCCCCCCCGCAAGCGAACATGGGTTCGCGTTTGAAAATGCGGTTTTTTGGGTAGTTGCAAGTAGTTATTTTATAGTTAGCAAAAATATTATAAAAAAGAAAAGATTAAGACAAAAAAAGAAAGAGAGAGCAGATCTATCTCTTCCGATAATACTTTATGTAAAGAAAATCACACCATTTTTATTCATTTTTTTACGGACACAATTAAATATTTACGTTTTTTTCTAAAATGATATTTATTTTTTGTTTTTGCAAATGTTTTAATTATTATTTAGTTTTTCATTTAATATAATTTCCGCCTTTTTAACGAAAATATTGGACTTATCTATTGATAAATTATAGCTAAATAATTCTTCTTTCATTTCATCAATATTCATATATTTTTTATCGTTAAAACTTTCTTCCGTTTCCATTTCTATAAAAATATATTTGTTATTAACTATTTGCACAACTAATTCGGTTTTATCATTTGCAAAAACAATACATTTATCATATATTCTAAATAACTCTTTATAATTTATCGCTCCCATAAAAGAAGTCGCCGATCCTATATCTGTAATTGGACATTTAACTTTAGCTTGTCTCAAAATATCACCATTATTATTATATTCTTTGTATTTGTATAGAAATTGTTTTTCAATGCCCACGATATCTCTAATTAAAATGCAATTTTTTAATATATCAAGTGTTTTCATACTCAATAGGTCTATATCATTATTTATCATATATATATCATTAATTTCGTATTGTTCTTTTTTTACAAAACTAAGTTTTTTTAATTCTTCTTCTAACGACTTATAGTCCGTTTTAACTAATACAGTTATTTCATTTTCGAATTTCATAAATAGCATTGCACCTTTCCGCCAGCTTTTAATCCTTTAAAGTCACAAATAGGCTCAAAAATTTTGCTTTTGAACCCAATTTATATTTCTAAATTTATTTTTTAAACTTAATACCTTATTTAATAACAACTTTTTTAAATTGCTTTTTTCCTTTTTGAATTATTAGCTCACCATTTATAAAACACTCTTTATCGATTACCGCTTTAACATCATTGTTTTTTTCATTATTTATGCTAATACCACTTTGTTCTATCATTCTTCTTGCTTCAGATTTTGATGGCACCATATTAGTCATTACCAATAAATCTATTAATGATATTCCATTATTTATTAATTCTAAGTTAATTTCAAATGTTTCAATATCTTGAGGGATGCCACCTTTAGCAACCGTATTATATCTTTCTTCAGCGTCTTTAATATACTCTTCGCCATGATACATTCTGATAATTTCTTCGGCATATCTTTTATGAGCAGCAATAATATCATCTTTAATTAATTGTGCTGCTTCATCTAGACTAATATCTGTCGTCAATTTAAAATATTCAAATAAAACGTCATCAGGTATTCTCATTGCTTTTTCATACATAACGTTAGCAGGCTCATCAATTCCAATATAATTATCTAATGACTTACTCATTTTTTCTTTACCATCTAGGCCAACTAATAAAGGTAACACTATTACATCTTGTGATTCTTGGCCATAGTCCTTTTGTAGTTCGCGTCCAACAAGTAAATTAAAAGTTTGGTCTGTTCCTCCGATTTCAAGATCAGCATTTAATGCAACAGAATCATAGCCTTGCATAAGTGGGTACATAAATTCGTGTATGCCAATCGGAATATTATTTTTAAATCTATTAGCAAAATCGTCTCTTTCTAAGATCCTGGCAACAGTATATTTGCCAGTTAATTCTAAAACATCATTAAAACTCATTTTAGATAGCCACTGACTATTATAAACGATTTTAGTTTTTTGGGGATCTAGTATTTTAGTAACTTGATTAAAATATGTTTCACCGCTTTTTCTTGTTTCTTCAAATGTTAGAGCTGGTCTAGTCTTACTTCTGCCTGATGGATCACCAATCATAGCTGTAAAATCTCCTATTACAAAAACAATTTCATGTCCTAAGTCTTGTAGGTCTTTAAGCAGTCTAAGTGACACAGTATGACCTAAGTGTAAATCAGGTCTTGATGGATCTGCTCCAAATTTTACGACCATTTTTTTGCCGCTATTTAGTTTTTTTCGTAAAGATTCTTCGTTAAATATTTGAACTCCTCTTCTTATTATTAATTCAATTTTTTCTTCTTTTGTCATAAATTTCCTCTCTTTCATAAAAAACACGAACAATATTTTCTAAAGGACGAAAACATTATCCGTGGTACCACCTTAATTCTTGCGTGAGCAAGCACTTATTCTTTGTAACGGAATAACCCGATTAAGTTCATAACATTGTAATTCATTTATATATTTTTGTTTATTTTCACCAGCCATAAACTCTCTAATTAAAATTATATAAACTACTTGTTGCTAATCACTACTTAATAAATAATACACTTTTATTGTATCACGTATTTTAAAATTTTGCTATCATTTTTATTACTATCTGTTTTTTCGTTAAGATTTGCTGGGCTAGGAGCGTTTGCCATTAACCTAAAGGAAATACCTTTTCCAACGCTAACAACCATACCATCACATGGTTCGAATGATAAATCATTTGCTTTCTTTCCATCTATTTTAACCGCACCTTGTTTAATCAATCTTCTAATTTCGCTTTTAGATTTATATTTCCCCGTTGCAAAAATACAATCTATCAAAGAATACATTCCTTCTTCATCAATGAAATCTGGATTAAACTCAACTGTAGGTAAATCAATTTCAATATTTTTCTTTTGGTATAATGCAGCAAAATTATCTTCAGCTTCCTTTAGTTCTTCCTCGGAATGATATAAAGAAATTATATCTCGGGCTAAAAGCATTTTTATATCTCGAGGATTTACTTGGTCAGATTCTAATAGCTTGGCAAGACTACTGATCCTATCAGGATGAACATCCGTTGTTAATTCAAAATATGTTATTATCATGTCATCCGGTATTCTCATTATTTTTATATACATATCTTTAGCGTCTTCACTAACGCCAATATAATTTCCTAAAGATTTTGACATTTTCTCTTTACCATCAATACCAACTAATAATGGTATAAATAATGGCACTTGCTGGGATACGCTATAATCTTTTTGAATATTTCTTCCCATCATAACGTTAAATGTCTGATCAGTTCCTCCAAGTTCAATATCTGCTTTAACCATAACAGAATCATATGCTTGCATAAGCGGATAAAAGAATTCATGAATTGCTATAGGTTTATGATTAGCATACCTATTTGCAAAATCATCTCTTTCTAACATTCTTGCGACCGTGACTTTACTAGATAGCTCAATTACATCACTAAACTTCATATTTTCAAACCATTCTGAATTATTATGTAACTCAGTCTTGCTTCTATCAATAACTTTAAATATTTGTTCTAAATAAGTTTGGGCATTAAGTTCCACTTGCTCTTTCGTTAATTGATTACGGGTCTTTGATTTTCCAGATGGATCGCCAATCGCCCCTGTAAACCCACCAATTATAATTACAGCCGTATGCCCTAAATCTTGTAATTGTTTTATTTTTCTCAAAGCAACTGCATGGCCAAGATGAATATCAGGAGCAGAAGGATCCATTCCAAATTTAATTCTTAAAGTTCTACCCTCATTGTGTACTTCTAAAAGTTTTTTTCTTAAAGCCTCTTCATCATTCCCTGAAGTTCCTTTTAATAAAAATTTTAATGTTTCTTCTACGTCGAACATAAAAAATCCCCCCCTTAAAAAGTTTTAATGTATAATATCACTCAGCATTCAAAAATGCAAGTGTTTTTTCTTTGTATTTTTCCTAGCTTTTTCTTTGCGTTGACGCTTATTTTTGTATAGATTAGGCTTTTATTACAGCCTTAGTTTTTCTAATAATATCAATCCTTTGGCAATTTTACTTAAATTAAAATAAATTGTTTAAAATATTATCCCAAGAACTACTATCAGTTATATTGCCAAATTTCTCTATTTTATTATCTAAATCAACTTTATAGGCTAGTCCATTTGAATTAACCAACATATAATTGTACGATCTTTCTTTTGCGGATTTTAAGTCTATTAATATTTTCCCATCTTTAGATAAACACTCTATTTTTTTCTTCGCATTTTGAAATTCTTTATTATCAATTACATATAAACTCGCGTTTTTGCTTCCTAAGGGACCCATTGGCATAAACTGAAATATTTGCCATTTTTTAACACATTTATGTTTTATTAAAATATTATATATGTTTTCGATATCAGTTTTATTTCGTTTATGTAGTACTGTATTTATACATATTGAAATATTTAATTTATCAAAAAACTCTAGTTCTTTAATTATTTCTTCAAATAAGTTTCCATCATATATTCTAAATTTTGATATAATCTCATTATTAGAACCATCTAATGGGATGCCAATAGAGTCAATTTTTTTTAAGAGTTTTAAATTGGAAAATTTTTTGATCTTTTTCTTTGTCGCCGGAATAACACAACTTTTTGTAAATGTTAAACCAACAGTATCTAAATTAACTTTTAATTTTAAACTATTACACTTTCTAATTATTTTTTTTAAGTCTTTTCTAGTCAACGGATCGCCGCCACTTAACGTAACTTTTTGTAACCCCATATTTTTGGCATAATTTAAAAATTCATTAATATCTTTAGATGATATTTCTTTTTGGTCACAAAAGTTATTATAACACCCTTTACACTTTATAAAACAATATTTTGCTATGCACAGATTTATTTTCTTTTCGATATTTTCATATTTATTATAAAGCTCATCGTCAATTTTTTTATAGTTAATTTTCGCTAGTTCTTTTCTTATTTTATTATTTATGTCAATAATTTTCTTTCTTGTCTTTGCAATGTTAAAATCTTTAAAGCGCTTTTCAATGCTAACATCATGCATCTTTTTACCTTCATAATTCGGTATTATTAAAATATTAAAATTAGATAAATGACTTTCTTCATAATAAATATCAACATAATTAATATTTAATTGTTCTAACATTATTTTTCTAATATATTTGATTAAAGTATTTGTTCTGATGATTAATGAATTCGGTAACTCAGCTATATTATTATATTGCTTAGCATAAGAAATCATGTAAAGCGCAGGAACTGCATAAATATTACTTTGCGCTACTAAAATATCTCTATTTTTATAAACCGGGTAAAATTCTTTATCAATAAGTTCTGCATGCTCATCATAAAAATCCCATCTTGAGTAAAAATCATCTACTATAAAGCACCTATATTTTTTTGTCCCACCAATAAATTCTAAATATTTTTTATTTTTAGAAATACTTGGTAATCTATCAAGCACATCAACATCAATATAATTAATATTTTTCTTCACATGTATCACCTACACTTTAAACTTATAATATATAAAGTTATACATTTGCTCAGTCATTTTATATAATTTATCATCATGTTTTACCATATTAAATTGAACCTGTTTTAATTGTTCTATTATTTTATGCTTTCTAATATATTTAAAACTTCTTTTAAAAGAAATTAAATTTAATCCGCATAATATGTAACTTATTTCATCATATTTATTATATATATTGTCTTTGTCGCCAACTTGTCCACTATATAATTTTTCTATTGTTTTGAGATTAATATTAAATATTTTTTTATTTACGACATTTTGTTGTGAAATAGTTTTCATATTTGAAATGATATCTATATCTCTAACTAGTTTACAGCCTTTAATTATTCGAGCTTTATTTACCCAAGAACAATTTAAGAACTCTTTATCATTTAATAATAGTTCTTTCCACTTTAAATCTTCTTCATGATATTTGATTGGTAGTAAAATTTCCGATTTATTAGTAAATTTCCCCTTTAATAAATCATAACCATATCTTGCATGATCAAATGGCTTATTTTTAAATTGTTCTTCATAAAATCTGCCTATATCATGTAACAAGACAGATGATCCATAAATCAAATAATTAAAATAGTTATAGTATCTTAAAATGTTTAAACAATCTAAAGAGTGATTATATTTAATTTTAGAAAATTCATTATTGCATAGTGAATATTGTGCATCTAAAAAAGACTTTGCTCGTTTAATTTTAATCTCTATATACATAATCTATCGGAACCTCTCTGTCTTCCTCTAATTCTATATTACTGTTGTCAAATATTTTCTTCGCTTCAATTATTTCATCTAAGCATGCTTTAATTTCTTCCTTTGTAACAACTGGAGAAGTGGGATATATTTTTAGTGCTCCGGTTGGCCGAGATGCCCCAAACGGTTTATAACTTTTTGAAAAAGTAATTTTAAAGTGAACTTTTTTTTCTTCTAATAGTTTTAAACAAAACAAATAAAAATTATGATTATAATCTAATAAATTAGATAAACTTTTAGAATTTCCAGCAATATAGTTTTTATAACTCTTAGTAGTACCATTTGGTGTAATGATAAACAATGTTGCAATTCCTTCTGTTTCCATATTAATAACTTCAAAATTTCGTTTTTTATTTAAATAGTTTCTTATAAATTCACTATTAGAAAATACATTGTAAATTAAATTTTGAAATCCTTCAATCCCAAAAGTTTCTAACGCTGCATAAGCAGATACAGGGCCAAGAGAAGATCTCGTTAATTCCAAAGTATATTCAAACGGTGAATACTCTCCAAATTTCATATTATCTACATCTTTCACTTTTTTATTTCCTAAACTGGTTATATCATTAAAATCTTTAGCCATAAAAATACTAGAAATGTATGGACAAAAACCGGTTTTATGAAAATCAGCGCCAAAGGAATCTGCATATTGTATTTGAGAAATCTTTTCTTGCATGGAATAAATTTTTTTCATTTCGCTAGCGGTCATTTTCAAATTATTTTTTTCAAAATCATAATATTTGAAAAATAACCAAGCCCAACCAATTACAGCATCAACATGGATTTGAGGAACATAATCCAAATTATATTCTTTTACTAAATTGTCTCTTAAATCAACAATTTTTTTAATAGGGTCTATAATTATTTCATTTGTAGTTCCACCATTAAGAATAATGCAGCCAATTTTTATATTCTTTTCTATGCAATTTCTTAATTGAGTTTCTAATTCTTTTATATTAACCTGGCCATTTTCTAAAACTGGTAATCTTTTACACGCTTCTTTGCCTAACCCTAGCCAGTCACATATTTCTTTATGACATGGATGTCCTTTTTCGTTAGAAAAGACAACTATGTCTTGATTTTTTATACCTTTTTCAATTGCCTCAGAAAACGATTTTTTTATACCTATTTTTGCCGCATATAAGTTAGTTCCTTTTCCACCGAAAGTAAAGATGCCACGGGATTTAGAGCAATCCCAACCTACTAGTCCGCTTAAATACTTAGATACTAATAACTCTGTGGTCATTAAATACCCTGATGATTCATCTTGAGCAAAATTAGGGTTATACATTGATGCATAAAACGATGTAACAATACTTACAATATTTGCTGGAGGAGTAATATTTATTAATGCTCCTGGATTTTCCCAAAGCACACTTCTTTTAAACATTTGCGAAAATTCGTCTAAAACATCGGAAACGTTATTATGTACTAGTGGAAGGTGCTTATCATCAATCATTTTCTTATAGAAGTCTATATCACCATCTAGAATTGGGCTATCTTCTATATTTATATAATTATTTACTTTTGTATTTAATTCCTTAAATGTTTTTAAAATTTGGTTTGTACCTTCTGTTTTGTTTCTTGAAAAATATTTTTCTAAATTCATAATTACCTCTTCTTAACAAGAACTTTTTGCATTTCTTGGTTTATCTTATATATATCGTTTTTTGTTTGACTAAATTCAAACATATCTTGGTATACCCAAATATCATTAGATAGTATTGTTGGATTTAATTTATTAGCTTTTACTACTTCTTCGTATAATGGCATTACCCAAAAGTGAGTTGATGAGGGTTTAAGGTAGTGCTCATCATAATACATATAAGCACGTTTAACACCGAAAGTATCTCTTAATTCTCTTCTAATTAACGATACAAAATATAAACACTTTTGATAAGTTTCTAAATCCATTTGAACTATGTTTTTAAAACTACTTTTTGTAGCTACAATATAAAAACCAGGGATTGCTATTTGAGCATCTTGCCGTATTATTATATCATCATCTTCATATATAGGAATATGACACTTATCTAACGCAGCCAAATATTCTTTCATAAATACAGCCCTAGATAACTTTTTACTTTCTACAAAGCATTCATAGTTTTTGCTTCCACCGATACAAGCGAAATATTTTAAATCCTCTCTAAGCTGTGATAGTTCCGATAATGAATAAACTTCTATTTTTTTACCAATCTCATTTATTGTCATGCTGTTTAGCTCCTTGATTTAATTTTTTTAATATCTTCATATTTACTGCATTAGGACAAGTACCTGCATCTTTAAAGCTTTCTAAGTATTTTCTAATATATGGTTGATACATGTCCGGAGAAATATCATTTTGCTTTAAAATAGTTACACTATAGGGGATTATTAAAATTCTAAATTTATTATCTTTGTATTCTTCCCGATATATACCAGCTAATTCAATACCTTGTGCCATTAATTCTTCTCTTATAGTTTTTTCAATTACGGCTAATCTCTTAATTGATTTTTCTAAACAATACCAATAATCAATTTTAGAATATATTGCCACTAATCCTGGTACATTAGGAAATTCTTTACATCCTGTAATATAGAAATATTCATCTTCATATAACCTTGTTTCGTCTTCCATTTCTAACCTTCCTGTTTATTTGAATAAAAATAGTTTGCTATTCTTATAAAATTTTCTTCACTTATATTTGTCTTATTAAACATGCCCATTAATTTATTCAATACTTTTTTTGTTTCCCTAAAAAATAATTCTTTATCATTAATTATTAAATTATAATCGACATAACATTCAGATGCCGACGATATGAATTTAAAAATCATACCAATTGCATTTTTCGAAATATCTTCACTTTTAGAATATGACTTTATAATTATTTCGCTTAATTCTTTTAAGTGCTTTATATACTCAAATTCCGATTTTGTTCTTAAGACAGAACTAGAAATATCAAATAGAACATCTATGTCTGAATTATATAAATCCGATACTAAATGTGCCATATCATTTGGTGGTATTATGAAATCTATGCTACATTCGTTTATTTTCTTTTCCGCGGCCATAACAGTATTAAAAATACACTTTCTTAATTCCACGTTCGAATAATTTAAATTTGCTATTTTTTTAAACTTTTCTTCGTACTTTAATAAAGGTGGCTCATGACTATTCGAAACACTATATTTATTTAATGATTTTTCTAAAATGCTATAATCGTAAAAGTAAGACCAGTTTAAAATAAAATTAGTTTTCCATAACATATTTACTCCTACAATTGGATTGCTATCAAAAACGGCATCTTCCCAGTCTAATAAATATATATGATTATTATTAACGACCAAATTTCTTGGAAGAAATCCACGATATAAAACCCCTTTTTTTAAAAACAACTCTAAAATATGCAAAATTGTATTTAAACTAAGCGGATTACTAATTGTTTTTGAATAATTAACCTCCTGTAACGAATTTCCCATATATTCAGTCAAAATATAAGCAAAATCATCTATAATATATATATATGGCTTTACAATTTGAATGTTGTAATTATCTACTATTAGTCCATCTAATTTTCGGATTGCTTTATATGCAAGCTCCATTTCTTTTTTGCCATCTTCTTGAGTGGTTCTTTTAGCAATATAATTCTTATTATTGTATTTAAATATTCTAAATCTATCGTTAACGTCGATCAGTTCTGAATTCAAATAAAATTTATAGCGTTCATCTTCAAAAACCTTTTTTATAATATTAGGAAAATCACCCTCAAAGACATTTTTTATTAAAATTTCTGTTTGCAATCTTTCACATAGTTTTTGCATAAAACCAACATTCCTTCCATTTTATTCAAGATGCCCATAGTGGTAAAAAATTTAATTATTCTTTAGACTGTCATCTCTTATTAAATTCTTTTATTTTCCTTTTTGCCAAACTAGTTTGAGCAATATTTAACCAATCTTCTCTTGGTCCATAAGATAAATCATCAGTAATAATTCTAACTCTGTCTTTGTTTTTCAATTTATAGTCTATCGGAACATACTCATCATTTATAAAAAACCCAACCATCGTATTTCCTATATCAGTGTGAATTTTGTAAGCAAAATCTATTGGTGTTGCACCCTTTGGAAGTTCAATGATATCGCCTTTAGTTGTATATACATAAACTCTATCGGCAAATAATTCACGTTTAACTTGATTTATAAACTCTTGATTATCTCCAAATATTGAATTAATTTCTGTTAGCGATTTAAAAAATTGGAATCTTTGTTTTAAATCGTCTTGCATAATATCTCTTGCTTTGCCTTTTTGATCTTCCCAATATGCTGTGAGTCCAAAAGATGCAACTTTATCCATATCAAAAGTTCTTATTTGGGTTTGGACTAATCTATCATCAGGACCAAATACAGTGGTATGTAAACTTTGATACATATTAGTCTTTGGATTACAAATATAATCTTTAAATTTATCGTTTATGGGATGATATTCTTTATGTATAATTCCTAAGGTATAATAACAATTCGCTATGTTATCTACCATTATTTTAAGTGCCAATAAATCATGTATATCAGACAACCTAGTACACTTCCTATTGTATATAGCATCTCTTTTAGTGCTGCATCACTAGCTTCTTCTAATTTTAATTTTCTTTCTTCAATTGCTTTATACATATCAGGTTTTAAATACCTAAGTGATAAATCTTCTAATTCGCTTTTTATTCTGTAGGCACCAATATAATAAGCTAACGGGACAAAAATTTCCATGGTTTCTAGTGCATTTTCCTTTTGTTTAAACTCTGATTTATAATCCAGCGTTCTCATATTATGCAACCTATCTGCAAGTTTTATTATAATAATTCTTACGTCTTCGGTAATACCGGTTATTATTTTTCTTGTATTTGCATAGTTTTGGTCTTGTTTAGAAGAAAAGTTCATTTTAGATAATTTAGTTACACCATCAACTAAATTAGCAATAGTTTGGTTAAAGTCATGGGCTATATCTTCTTTAGTAATATTTGTATCTTCCAAAGTGTCATGTAAAAGCCCAGCAATAACAGTGTCTCTGTCGGCGTGCATTCCAGCTAATATATATGCGACATTTAGCGGATGACTTATATATGGCTCGCCACTTTGTCTTTTTTGGCCAGAATGCAAATTGTCTGCATAAAAATAAGCTTTCTTTATTATTTCTATTTCTTCCGGATTATATTCTTCAAGTTTATTTATTAAGTTAAGTAACGTAATCTTATTCATTAACCCACCCACAATCAATCAGTTTTAATTAACAATATTTATACACGTTTTTAAAAGAAAATGCAATAAAAAGAAGTGATTTAAAAAAATAAACTATAAAAAGATAGGCTTTTATTCCTATCAGTTTGACTTGTACAGTTTTTATTAACTATTTAAAGATTAATCAAACTTCTAATTTCCAATTAAAACTTTTTTTAAAAATCGTTTATATAAATTAAAGATATTGGCTTTTGGTACATCTTCCTTAACCGTTATGTCCATATTATTAATTATGGTTCCATCTTGAATTACTTCTAAATAGCCGACGGTATCACCTACTTTAACTGGTGCTTTTATCTTATCTACCTTAATATTATATGTATATTTTTTTTCATCATTTATTTGTTCTAAATTTGTAGCATCTTCTTTTAGTTTTATTTTTACTTTTTCTTTCTTGCCATTTAATACTTCTATTTCACCAAGTTCCTTATTTTTTTCGACAATCACTTTTAGTTTATAATTTGTAAAGCCATAGTTTAATAAATCAACCGTTTCACTATTTCTTATTTGACTTGTTGGCTCATTCATTAAAACTGAAATTAATCTCATATCATTTCTTTTAGCAGTTGCAGTTAGACAGTATCCGGCTTTTTTAGTATATCCAGTCTTTAGACCATCAAGCCCATTGTAATATCTTATTAGCTTATTTGTATTTACAAGCCAGGTACTAGAACCATCTGGTTTTTTTAAGTACTCTTCATAAATACTAGTATAACTTAATATTAATTCATGTTTAAGTAATTCCCTAGCCATAAGAGACATATCATACGCAGATGAATAATGATTTTCATCATCTAAGCCATGGACATTAACAAAATTGGTATTCTTACACCCTAAAGTTTTACATTTATCATTCATCATCTTAACAAAATTTTCTAAAGTTCCGCCTACTTTTTCGGCCATAGCAACGGCGGCATCGTTCGCACTAGCAATCGCGATAGACTTAATTAATTCATTAACTTTCATTTCCGTATTTGGTTCTAAAAAAACTTGACTACCACCCATTTTGGAAGCATTGTTAGATATTATTACAGTATCATCTATGGTTAAAGAACCATTATCAATTGCTTCCATAATTAAAAGCATAGTCATTATTTTGGTCATAGAAGCTGGAGCCATTTTTTCATTTGCTTTATTTTCGTATAATATTTTACCAGTTGAGTTTTCAATTAAAATTGCTGAACCAGCGTTAGATGCGAGTTCATCTGCTTTTACCATCATTGGAGAAATTAAAATCAATAATAATAATAACTTTTTCATATATTCACCTAACTAATATTATTCAATTAATTAAAAAAAAGACTTAATAATTAGTGAGCATATGTCCCATGTATTTTTTCTAAGTCTTCATTTGATAACGTATCTACTGTCCATTTATCTTCAACCTTAGTTAGTTTAAATGTTACAGTATAAGTTACCCTGTCTTTAGCACTATTTAGTTTATCAATCTTATATTTAAGACCTTTTATGGCACTATAAGTCCCATTTTCTGCAAATTCGGTAGGATTAGCCGCAATATAACTATTAACATCTTTTTCGACTTTATAATAATCATATACGTCTATTTGGGCAGTTACAGTGGCATTATCGCCATCTATTTTTTCATCTTTTATTTCATAGGTTAAATCTGCATATTGCTTTAAATAGACATTTTTATAGCTATCATAATTTCCTTCATCAATAGTTAAAGTTTTTAAATAATCATCTAATTCATTAATAATAACATCAGCTTTATTTTGATATTTATTTAATAGTCCTTCAACTTTGGCAGTTGGGGTATTTCCCATTGAACAACCAAATAATCCTATCACAAGTAGCGCCAAACTAAATATCCTTAACTTTTTCTTCATTTATCTTTTCTCCTTGTTTTTAATATACCCCAATAATAAAAAATTATACAAAAAAAGAAGAACTACAGTTCTTCATCAACAAATTTATTATAATTTGCTAAGAATATAGCCGATAATGAAGTTAAAATTTCTTCATCATCTACGGGAAGATAGTAAGTATCTTCTCCTTCTTTTAATTCTTCAAAGATATTGGAGTTCATAATCGGAGTATCTTCTTCGTTAACCTCAGATGCTAAGTAATATTTAATTCCATTTTGGATTGTTTCATCAACTAATTGATATCTTTTTCCATTATCTAAAGTTACATATATTATTTCTTTTTCTTTATTATCTCCCATTTTTATTCCTTTCTATAATTCTTTCTTTGTTGGATATGAAACAACATTTTTATTTTTATACCAAAGATCTATATTATTCCATTCTTCTACTTCTTTGGCTACTGTCATTTCCCCTAAATCTCTATCCATACTTGGATGGGTTCTTTCCATATTTCTTTCATTAATTTCGAAAACTTTACGGCTAAGTAAGTCTTCATTAAGCATTTGTTTTATTTCCTTAGCTTCGGCAAATAATCCCATTTTTTCAAGTTTACGAAGAAAACATATTAAACCAGTTAAACCAGCTTTTACAATAAGAGCTGATGGGACAATTATACCACATACGGCAAAAGTAATTCCTAATAGATAAACCATTCTTGATACTTTTTTTGTTTCCTTTTTTGTTACTTTATATCTTGGTCTTTCAGTTCTTATTTCATGTTTTCCGATATACTCTTCTCCCATTATTTTGTAATTACCCTTTCTTTTTCTTCATTAATTTCTGCTTCCTTTGCAGTTTCTTTTGTTTCTTCTACTTCTTCACCATCAAGGCTATTAAATACCTCATCAATAGTGCCTTCTAACTCTTCATCATCAGATAAGTATTTAGCTTTAAATGCATTAATTTTTTCTTTAATAGACTTATAACCATCATTAATCATTTGCTTAATTTTTAGGCTTTCTTTTTTCTTGCCTTTCTTAGCAAGTTTATCAATAGAGTAACCAACTGATGCCGCAATGGCACTAATTAATAAAGTTACAGTCCCGATTGCAACAGTAGTTTTTGAATTAATAAACATTAAAATTAAGCCGAAAACTGCACTGGCTGCAGAAGCAGTATAAGCTGTTGTTTTAACAACATGACGTGATATTTCTTTATGCGGTGTATTCTTTTCAATTATTGATTTTTGTTCTTCTTCTGTTAGTTTAGTCCATTCTTCATAAGGCATAAAGCACTTTTTAGGATAACTAACATCAAATCCTTCTAGGGAAATAAATCCATCTTCATTACGATTAGCTTTATATACTTTACCACTTTTTAGTTTATTAAATTCACTTACTGATACATCTCTGGTGATTTTACCAATATAGACAAATGAATTTTCTTTTTTCTCCCATTTTTCTAGGGTATCAAAACTACTCTTACTAATTATTTGGGTATCTTTGCCGGTGTTAATAGTATAAGTACTAGCTGTTTCTTTAATTACTTCATATTTTTTGCCAACTTCTAAATCAGCATAGCATAAATCAAAACCTTCAACTTTATTACCGTTATAAACAACATATTCTGTTTTAAATGAGTTTAATTTACTCTTTAATACAGTTTCAAAATTTTTATCATTTACACTTAAACCAGTTAAGGCGTTGGCAGCTCTTACCCAATCTTTAGGAAGAAGGAAATCTTTTTCATCATATTCTCCTTCTATTTCATTAAAAGTATATTTACCATTATTAATTGTTCTTATAGTATATGGAGTTGTTAAACTTAAGTTTTCATTAAATTTAGAAGAATAAGAACTTGGATAGTAATATCTTTTTTTATTATAAACTAAATCATCGTAAAATTCTTTGCTAGTATAGAAATATTCTTTAGGATATGATCCTTCTACTTCCTCAAATTCTAAATTATTACCATCAATCTTTTTAATGGTATATGAACCTAACATACTTAATTTAGTATAAATACCTAATTCATTAGATTTACTAACGCCATGATAAATAACTTTAACGCCTGGTTTTAATTCTTCATTTAACTTCTCTTTCTTTGCTGGTTCTTCAGTTGCTACTGGTTTTACTACTTTACCGGTTAAATATTGCCAATAACATGGGAAGAATGATTTAGCATCAAATTCACCATCAACTCCAGCTAATTTAACAGTCTTATTAGTTTGATCATATTTTTCAAGCGTATAAATGCGTTCTGGTACTAATTTTGCATCATATGTTTGGGAAAGTTTAGGGGTAAATATTATTTCATTTCCCTCTTGCATACCAGCTAAATATGTCTTATTAAATTCAAGTGGGGTCATAAAAGCATCTTTATTGTATTCACCATCTAAATCTTTAATAGCTATTTTATCAGTTTTACCACTAACTGACTTAGTATTATATAAACTACCAAAGCTTAGACCTGTAATATAAGAAACACTTAAATTTTTGAGTAATCCAACATAAACTAAACCTTCATATTTATTATCTGTAGCTTTTGCCGAGCTATTTAGATCATAAGCTTCATTAAATTTGGTATTAAAATCATTATGACTAGGCATTAAACCAGTTAGATCAAACCCTACTTTATTCCAAGTTTTCAAAGGAATAAAAGTATTAATTGGATAAGTATCTTTTAAGCCAAAAAATTCAAGCTTGTTGCCATAAATATTTTTAATTTTATATGGTTTATTAAATGTCAACTCATTTGGAACTAAATCGGCATCTTCTTTATTTATATATAAATATACGTCTTTTCCTGGGCGATAATTATGTTTAAAATCATCTTCTGAGGCAAAATTTTCTTTACGATATTTACCGGCAACTTCCTTAAATGTATAACCATCTTCATCAATTTGAGCAATAGTATAAAAATCAAATAAATTTAAATTATTATAATAACTAGCGTTATCACTTTCTTCTATTCCGACAAAGGTAACTTTATCGCCAACATTATAGCGATCTTTTCTTTCTTTAAATGTCTTTGAAGTTTCTTTTGGTGTGGTAAACTCTTCCTTTAAAGTTTCTTCTGTTGATGCTGGAGTATTTACATTTTTCTTACTTTCAGAATAAGAAGCAGCGTTTGTTATTTCTATTTTTAATTTAGCAGCAAGAGTATTTAAATCGTTAGTTGCTTTGGCAATATTAGCATCTATTTCTTTATCATCAGTTAAATAATTTCTTTGATTATTTAATGTATTTTTTAACTTAGCAAAAGCTTTATTTAATTCTTTAATTTTAGGATTATTATAACCATTTAGGCTAGCATAATTTAAAGAATTATATATTTTATCTACTAAACTAAGGGCTTTATTAATACTTTCATGAGAAAGCAATCCTTTTTCTGCTCTTAGTAAATCTTTTCTTTTTTCTAATGAACGAGCGGCATTATGATAACTTTGAGCTAAACGATTAAAGTTAGCAGCTCTACGAGTAATTTCATCTAAGTTATCAGCAGTTGCACTTAAATTCTTAATTTCGGCTCTTTCTTTGGCAATTTCAGTTTTTAATCTTGCTATTCTTTTTTCTCTTAAAGCAATATCATTTTTAACTTTAGGATCAAAAGCACTAGTATTTAAAAGTCTTCTTAATTCATTAATATCATTAGTAAAATCAGTATTTCCAGTTATACCAGTTACATCTTTATAAGGATTATAAGCTCCACTAGAAGATGACATAATTTGAACAATATCATTAATACTATTTACAGCTTTAAGCATATCCTTAGAGATAGTCTTATTAGAATTTAAGTCTTCTTTGGCTTTCTTTTGCTCATTTAATAAAGCTTCAGCATTTTTTAAACTTGTTAAGTATTCATCTATTTCTTCTTTTGTTTTACCTTGACATAAATCAATATAAAAACCTAAATCGCCATTTGTTTTAAAGCCATTTTGATTTAAACTATTAACAAGATAAAGTGGTAAGTCAATATCAAACTTATCACTTCCAACATCATTATTTATTTCATTATAAGCATTATCCCTTTTTATATTTCTAGCAATATCTTCATTTGTTAAAGCCATACATCTTCCTCATTTCTAAGCATATTATATAATTATTTTTTTCTGAAATCAACGCTACATTGCGTAAGAATGACTTATTTTATTATCTTTAGTTTTAACTAAATCAAAACTATCTACACTAAAGTATACTCCCGGTATTTCTTCAAGCATTATCTCACGTAAAGAATTATCTTTATAAGCAATAAACGTATATTTTTGACCAGGAACTAAAATTTGATATTCTGGTATATGAACAAAACGATCTGGTCTAAAACTATTATACTCTATTTGATCTCCAATCATAAAGTTACGACGTTCTCTTATTTTATCATCAGTCATAGCGTTCATTAAAGTTTTATAAGGATTGGGCTTAGATTTTCTAAATTCATCATATCTTGCGGCAGTTTTTCTTCTTATTTGTTCATGATAATCGCGGATGCCCTTTTCTTCTTTGTGAAGATCCTCAATATTCATATATAAATCAAAGTCATCTCTAGTCTTAGTTACTGGAACCTCTGGAGCTTTAACCGCAGGTTTTATTGGCTCTTTAAAAGGTACTTTCTGACTATTAAATTCATCAATAATACTTTGATATGAATTAAGCATATCATCTCTATTTATCTCTTCTTTAGCTTTAGGACTTTGAATTAAACTATCACTGTTGGTTTTTTCTTTTTCTTTAGCAACCTTTATTACGGCTTCATTAACTTCTGGTGCTATAACAACTACCTCAGTTACTTTATCTTCTTTTGGCTTGCTTGTTGGAGATGATAGATTACTATTATTATTAGTTTCTAAAGTTTTAGTATTTACCTTATCAAAACTATCTATACTAAATATTGCTCCTGGAACTTCTTTTAATTTAATATAACCTGGAGTATTATAGTAACCAGCAAATGTATAAGTTGCCCCCTTAATTAAACGATTATAATTTTTATTATATCTTAATTTATCAGGAATAATCCCATTATATTGATATTTTATTTCAGAGCTTTTTCTTACTACTTCTTTGCTAGGTTCTTCTTTTATAATGTCAGCAGTTTTGGTAAATGATGAAAAAGTAAGTCCAGCGGCATTACATAGTTTTTCAATTTCACTAGCATTTTTTTGATGTTCTTTACCAAATTCACGGAATTTTAACTGAGTTTGATGATACAAATTATCTATTGCATCTTTAGTTGAACGCGATAAGTTCATATTCCATAAAGTACGATTAACCAAGAAGGCATCTCTTAAAAAGTCAGTAACTTTATTTCCCATATTAAAGTTACTTATATAAGTATCGTATTTTCTTTTTTCACTTTCAATTTTAGCTTCAATATTACTTATTTCTTCTTGTTTTTTGATAGCTCTACCTAAAAGTTCAACTATAGTTAAGTAACGTTCTTTTAAAGGCATTTGACTAGCAATAACATAGTTGTAGCTTACTTTAATTGAGGCTAATTCTTCTTCATAAGTTTTTTTCTTATTAAGAAGCTGATTATATAAATGACTAACAATATAATTATTACCTAAGTTATTAATTTGAGCTGTTAAGCCTTTAATTGTAGAGGCATTATTTTGACTAAAATTCGGATCTTTTCTTAAAATTTCTTCTAAAGAATGAGCATAAAACATAACAGTATCTTCGAATTTTTCGTAAGAAACAGGTTCCGTTGTAACTGCTTGATATTTGCTTACTGCATCTTTAATTTCACTTATTCCTGGTCCATCTACAACTAAATTATACAGTTTTTGATAATCAGTTATTTTAACCTCATCATTTAAGATTGAATTATGAAGCCATGCTAAAGCTTGTCTTTTTTCGTTGTAACTTACTGCCATGCTTAAACTCCTTTCTTATTTTTAGTCTACTAATTCTTCTTCAGTTAATTTAGCGGTCTTAACTTCTTCTTCTAGATCAATATCTTTTAAATCATATGTAGCATATATTTGATTTAAAATAGATGTTTTTTCTTTAACAATACTAATTCTAGTATTTATTCTTTTTACTAGATCTTCAATTTGTTCAATAACTCTAAAATCTAATGCTTTAATATCATCAGAAATAGTTAGTAAGTTATCATTTTCACCATCTATAGTACTTACCATGTTTAGATATCTTTTTTCTAAACCATTTTCGGCTAGTATATCATCCATCTTAACGGCATATTTTAGTATTTCAGCTACATATCCATCAATTTCTTCATTAATTGATTTAATTTTAAATGCCGCAAGGACTTTTTCAGTTGCAGTCATTTGTTCTTCATTTTCATACAATAAAATATCATTCATTTTTCATTCTCCTTTAATATTTATATATTATTTTACTACCTTCAAACCATTCAATATTTGCATCACACCACTCTTTTGTTGGTTCGTTGCCTTCACCAAAAGTTTCGGTTAAATCGATGGTTAAGACATTGTCCCATTCTGTGTACATACTTTCAACAAAATTTGAAGAAGAACCGTATAACAAAGTATTTAATACATTTGATGAAGCATTTGTTCCATAAATACTTATTTTTGTCCAAGTTGTAGTGTCATCAGCAATATTTCCACTGTCATTTATTGCAGCTACATCACCGGTAATATCATATACACGATATATAGTATTTCCTCCACCACTTTTTCGATAATAAGCTGATGAGTAAATAACGTGGGATGATGGAACATTTATGTCATTACTCTTTACGAGCCCATAAATACTTGTCGGAGTAATTTTTAAATATTTACTATCATTTAATCCCCCGCTTGTCACAGTCTCAGCAGTTACATCATTGTTCGCTATCCAATTATCAGAAGAAATTGAACTTTCAAATCCACCATTCTTAATTAAATTAGCCATTTGATAACCATAGTCGCTAGCTTCACCTTCAATTAAAATATTTAAATGAATTTCTGCGCCAATTGCTTCATTTGGAAGTTGATACTCAGTTGCATCAGCAACCCAAAGGCGTAGTGCATATGAAATTGTCTCTCCTGGGTTTACTACAAATTTTGTAATAATATTATTTGTTTTATCTCCTAATGAAAAAGTATCATTATTAATCGTTTTTGTTCCATTTAATCCAGTTAAATTACATCTTATATAATTATGAGCAAGTAACACTTTAGAACTATCATAAGATGTTCCTCCACTTAAATAGGCAGGATTATCAATAAGTTTAACGGTATATTCATAAGCAATAGTTCCAGTATTTTTAATAACAAATGAATATAAATTATTAGTTTGAGCTAATCCTTCAGTATCAGTCATAGGATCAATATCAGTAATATTAATTGCATCAGCATCACTTAAATCAGTATCATTGGCATTTTTAAAGGCAATTACTAAATCCCCAACATTTAATTGCTGCTCTTTAGTATCTGTTTGCGTATTTTCAAATAAAGCATAAGATGAACCAAAGACAATAAAAATTATGAGGAAAAGAGTTGCAGCTGATAAAGATAATTGTTTTTTCATTAATTTTTTTATATACATGACATATACCTCTATTTTCTATATCAATGATAACAAATAATCATATTTTTAGCAATATTTAATTGCTTTTTTAAAAAGATTTTGGTACAATCAATATTGTATTTAAGGAAGGAGCGAAATCTATGCCTAATATTAAGAGTTCTAAAAAAAGTGTTAGAACTGATAAAATCAAAACTTCTAGTAATACTTCTTATACTTCAAGAGTTAAAAATGGTATGAAAAAGCTAGAAAAAGCAATTAAAGAAAATGATAAAGAAAAAGCAAGTGCAACATTAAAAACTACTTTAGCTAACATTGATAAGTGTGCTAGTAAAGGATTAATGAAGAAAAATACTTGCGATAGACAAAAAGCAAGATTAAATAAAAAAGTTAAAGAAATGAACTAACCCATTTCTTTTTTTTATGGTTTTTGATATTATTATTTCAGTGATAGTTTATGAAGAAAATAATTAAATATTTAATATATATTGGGGTACTTTTAACATTTTTTATTAATCTTGATAAAATAACTGATTATGTGGCAGATTTACTTGCAGATGATCCTAAAATAATAATTCCTAAAAAGAATAAGTATTATAAAAATGTAAGTTATAATTATGTTAAGGAAACTGATGATTTTATCCCTTATAGTTACCAAGACTTACTTAATATATTCTACTCTATATTTAATAATGGATATGAAGTTTTTACTTTTTATTGTCCTGATGAATATAAAGAATGTTTAGATGATACAAAAAAAATAGTTAAAGATAAAACTACTTTAACTTATATTAATAACTTTGTTCATCCCTATAATAATTTTCAAGATATTGATGTTATTGGTTCTAAAACCGGAGAAGTTAATATTAAAATAACTAAACTTTATGATAATAAGGAAATTGAAGAAACTAATAAAAAAATAGATGAGATAGTGAGCAAAATTATTACTGATGAGATGAGTTTAGAAGATAAAATTTTAGCCATCCATGATTATATTGTAAATAATACTAAATATGATCAAGATAGAGCTCAAGGTAAAAGTAATTATAAGTCAAATCTTGCTTATGGAGCTTTAATTGAAGGCTATGCCGTATGTGGTGGTTATGCTGATGCGATGGCTTTATTTTTAAATAAGCTTGATGTTCCAAATTATAAAGTGGCATCTTTAACTCATGTATGGAACGCTGTTAAAATAAATGATACTTGGCTTCATATAGATTTAACTTGGGATGATCCAGTTGATTTAAAACATGGGACTGATACTATTATTCATAAGTTCTTTTTAATCGATACTGACAAATTAGAAAGTTATAAAATTGAAAATCATGAATTTGATAAATCTATTTATTCTGAGCTTTCTTAATAAAATAAGAAGATAATCTTTTAATAATGCTAACTAATGGTGTACTAATAAGCATACCTATTATTCCAAAGAAATGGCCAAATACAATAAGTCCAATTATAATGATGATTGGATTTATTTTTAAGGTTTTACTCATTATATAAGGGTGAATAAAATTACTTTCAACAAACTGTAATATAATGACAATTACAAAGACAGTTATGGCTAAAGATGTATTTACAGAAAGTGCTACAAAAACAGTAGGAATAGCTCCAATATATGGTCCAACAAAGGGAATAACGTTAGTTAAGGAGATAATTAAAGCAAAGAGAAAAGCATATGGCATTTTAACTAAATATAAACTTATTATAGCCATAATAAATAAAATTAATGTATCAAGTAGGGTTCCTTTTACAAATATTCTTAAATCAGAGCTAATTTCTTTTAATAAAGATCTTGGGATATATTTAGCCAAAAAAGAGCTAACTTTTTTATGACTTAATAGAAAATAATATGAAATAAAAACACTATAAAAGATATTTAAGATAATATTTTTTACGTTTAAGGCATAATTATTTAAAATTATTATAGCTTTCTTCCCTACTTCGCTTATGTTTATTTTATCTATAATTTTAGGCGGCAATTTATGGTAAAAGTTAATTAAACTTGGGATCATGTTTTTAATTTCATTTATTATTATTGGTACTAAGATATAAATTAAGAAACTAGCAATAATAAGAAAAATTGCATATGTTAAAGCGGCACTTATGGTAAGGTTTAATTTTTTATTTAGTTTTAGCATGATTGGTTTTAAGAGCCACGCTAGAGCAAAGCCAAAGAATAATGGCGATATTAAATTAATTATAGTGCAGCAAAAACCAACTAAGGAGCATTTTCTTATTATTTCTAAAAATAGTAAGGCATTTACGAGAATTAACGCTAACTTATATAATTTATTTACTTTTAACTTTTTTATCATATTTATATTTTGATGAAATTAGAGTGATTTATGCGTGAAATAAGGTTTTGGGCACGAAAAAATGGTGAGTAATCACCATTAACTTATTACAATAAAATCTCCTTCAATCAATTAGTAAAATTTTATCTTAGACACAGTTAATTGAAAAAGGTCTATTAGATTGCAAGCTCCTAGTTTACCACCCTTAACTTATTACAAATGGAGCAGATGCTGTTCCGTTTCCACCTGAAATTGTCGTAGAGTTTAATAAGCTTATTGCTGGGCGAAGACCATAGGAAGTACTACCATATTTGATATAATCTGTAACACTACCATCATACACCCTAGCCGCTAATGCCCCGTTAGCAGAACTTAATATATCCGGCGACAAAGACCACCAATAAGTACTGGAACTAACATTTTCATTTAAATAATTTGAATTTGAATTAGTTTCCTTATACATTAATCCGGCAAAGACTATTTCATCAACAGTTAATAAACCAATTTTATAATCCAAGTCACCATTACCATAGGTCGTATCTTCAACGGTGAATTTTGATAGTTTTCCCTCGTTATTATCATCAGGACAAATTAAACTTGGCGTTCCCTTTTCCGTTCTATTTGCCCCACCATATTTAGTTACGGCTGTTCCAATGCCAGTTCCCGAATTTGTACTTTTATCATTACACCAAATTGTATCAGCAAGTTTACTTTCATATGATGCAATATTACTTTTATACCATGTTTCTAAATTGATTAGGATTGTACTTTTATTTGTATTTTCATGCGTTTTTTCATATGTACTTGCACCAGCAGTTCCATACATAAAACCAACATAAGCATTATCATTATTGTTTGTATTAAATGCTGTGGTATATGTTGTTCCGCTGTATCTAGCAAAAGCTAAGTCATCACCTGTTATTGTACAATCTGTACTGTTGTAATTGTAAAGAACCAGTTTGATTGATCCATCTCCAGTTATTCGGACTATTCGCCAGCACATATTGGCAAAAACAACGTAATTATTTTGAACATTTCCCCTAAAATAATACGATATGCCGTAATCGTCTTCAGTCGCCGCCATAACTGCCTCATCACTTGTTGATACGGCTTTACCAGGAGTTGTTAGAGGATTAGATGGGGTGCTGTAATTTGCTTTTATTCCAGCTAAAAGCGTGCCTGTCGCTGCATCTGTCCATCCAGCCGGTGTGGTTATCTCCGTAAATGTAACATTACATACTGTTTTTGATTTAGTTACATTATCAACGGTAAGCTTCCAATGATTGCTTACCCATGTCCCAGCAACAATAACATTACTGTCTATTGCACCGTTAACTTCGCATTCAGAAGTTATTATATAATTGCTTTTTGTCGGAAAGTCCGTTACTTCTTCCCCATCAACATATGCAATAATAGTTACATCATTACCTGAATATGAAGAATTAATTTGATTGGTTATGGCAAGTTCGTTGTGAGTAAAGCCAGCATTTAAATCTATTAAAACATAACAATCTTTATCTGATTTATTACTAGTGTATAAAGTTATAGATTGAGCTTTTTCAGCTTTTAAAGTTCCTCTTACATATGGGGTATCTGCATCATAACTTATATTAATATTACTTGGAGTATCAATAAAACTTGTACAGTTTACATTAGTGCATACTTTATAAATAATCTCATATTTAGTATCTACTTTATTTAAAGAGTTTAAAATAACATTAAATTCTTCAGTTTTTCCGGCTTTCAGTAAAAGAATTCGGTCGCCTATTATCGTACTTGTATTAGAAAGAGCACCTACTGTGCTATTTAAATTAACTTCATTAATAACCATTTTATATTTTAAATTATCAATTGTTATATTGGCGCCACCACCAGCATAATTACTAGTCCATAAACCAAAAGAAATATTTAAAATTAAACAAAATACAGTTAGTACACTTACCCAAGCTAAATATGTTAGTCTTTTATTATTACTTTTAGCCATTAAGCATTCGTTAATTTTTTTTATAAAACCCTTTACTTTTTCCATTTAGCACCACCTATATTATACATACCCATGATACCACAACAAATTAAAAAAATTCAACTATTTCGCATAAAAAAATGCCAAAATTTCTTTTAGCATTATTTTAGAAGATCAGAAGCACTAGTTGCTAAATTACTCATCTTCTTTTTTAGTTTTTTATCTTTGGCCATATTACTTGCTCCCATATATAAACCAATACCAGCAGCAGCGCCAACCATTAATAACATTGTATCTTTCATTTTACACCTCATCATTATTTTCCCCATTATTCTTAAAATTATTCATTAATTTTTGTTTTAATGTAGTTTTTCTTTCATAACTATAATTATTATTAATGGACTTAATAAATGCATCATATGAACCAATTAATATTAAACTTTTCTTTGCCCGAGAAACTCCTGTATATAATAACTTATTATAAAGCATTCGATTATAACTGTTACTAATAGGCATAATTACGTGTTCAAACTCCGAACCTTGAGATTTATGAATGCTCATAGCAAAGGCATGAGTAATACTTAATAAATCCTCTTTTTTATAACTAATTGTTCTACCATCATAATCTATTAAAATAAAATCAGTTTTTGATTTTAAATTTATTTCTTTAATATAGCCAATATCTCCGTTATAAATATTATTATCGATATCATTTACTAGATTTAATATTTTATCTCCTACTCTATACGTAATTGTCCCAATTTTAGCTTCTTCTTTATTAATATCTGGAGGATTAAATATATCTTGAAGCAAAATATTTAAATTATCAATTCCATTTTCTCCTTTATACATAGGAGCTAGTACTTGAATTTGATTTAAACTAATTTTTTTGTTTTGCATCTTTTCAATAATTTGGCTTATTAAATCTTTTATTTGACTATTGGGACATACTATAAAACTATAATCATCAGTTTTAATATTAAAATCTTCTAAAGTATTTACATCTTTAATATTTTTAGCTAGAAATGGAATAAATGAATTTTCACTTTGGCGATAAATACTTTCTAATTTAATATGAGATATACCAGAATTAATCATATCACTTAAAACTAATCCAGGTCCAACTGAGGGAAGCTGGTGGTTATCCCCAACAAATATTATTTGAGTATTTAATGTAATTCCTTTAAAAAATGAAGCTAGTAAATGGTTATCTAACATTGAAGTTTCATCTATTATAAATAGATTGTAATGGATGGGATTTAATTCATTTATACCAAATATATTATTTTCTTTATCCCATTTTAAAAAACGATGGATAGTACTTGCAGGAAGTTTACACGTTTCACTCATTCTTTTAGCAGCTCTTCCAGTAGGTGCTAGTAAGCATATTTCTTTATTTATATTTTGCGGACTTATATTATGAATTAAGGCATACATCCTAATTATCCCTTTAACAATCGTAGTTTTTCCTGTACCAGGACCTCCAGTTATAATACTTATACTATTTGATAAAGCTTCACGAATTGCTTCTTTTTGTTCTTTGTTATAGCTTATATTAAATTCTTTTTCAACTTGTTCAATTTTACTTTTAAAATCTTTAATTTTTTGTTTTCTTACATTTCTTAGTTCGGTAATTGCGGTTACATTATATAATTCATCTAAATAGTCTGTCATTAAATAATAGTTATTGTCTTGTTTCATTAATTGTTTTTCTTTAACTAAAATTTTTAAATAATTACTTATATCAGTATGAATGTTATAGTTTCGTGCTAAAGCATCTAAAATTTCTTCTTCATATAAATAAATATCACCTAAAGAAAAAGATAATTCTTTCATTGCTGATACTATACAAGCTTTAATTCTTCTAGGATCTAACGGATCATTATTTTTTAAAAATATACTATCTATCTTTTTAAAATCAATTAAATCATTTAGTAGATAAATATTATCATTAATAATATCCATTATTTTTTTACCATAAGAATTCATTAAGTTCATAGTTTCTTTAACGGAAAAACCCATTTCTTTTAAAGCTAAGATTTCCTCATCTGCAGCAAAGTATTTAACTACTGAGTTGTAAATACTTCGAGCTTTTTTTTCAGTCATTTTAGGTACTAAAAATAAGTTATTTTCATTTTCTTTTATTTTATTTAACGTATCATCTTTAAATGTATCATATATTGATTGAGCTAATTTTTCGCCACAACCTTTTACAAAAGAACTTGTTAAAAATTCAATAATTGCTTCTTTACCTTCAGGTTTATTTTTTTCATAATTTTTTACATTAAGTTGATAGCCATATCTATTATGAAAAATATAATCACCATATAAAATAAAGACTTCTTCTTTATTAACATCATTTGCAAAATAACCAGTATAAGTTATTGTCTTATTATTGTTAATATCGTCTAAATCTGTTTCATTAACTTTAAAAAGACCAACTTTATAGCCGGTTTCTGTTTCAAATATAGTATTTTTAAATTTACCTTTTACATAACCCATAATTTGTATTTTATCAAATAAACTCCTATTTGTCTTTAGTTTTTATATAAATAATTACTTTATAAAATCAAGTCCATATACATAGTTAGTATTATTTTGGATATAGTTAATTGTTTCTAAATATTTATTATTTATTTTTGTTATTAATTCTTTATCATTAAAAGAGGTCTTTTCCCCGATTAAAGTATTTATTGGTTGTTTAAGAGAATAATCTAAATTTCCGTTTTTAATTGCATTATCTATAAAGTAATCATAAGAAGCCCATAATGGATAATTATTATTATAATCATAGCTAGTAATTTTAATATAATCTTTTGGTTTAAATAGTTTTTTATAATTAATATAAAAGAACCTTCCATGACCATTTAAATAACTAAAATCCATAATATTTTTCATGACTTTCACCTATATTAATTATATAAAAAAATAAGACTATTTTAAAGTCCTATTTTTCATCATTTGACAGTGGTTCTATTATTATAGGAGCACCTTTTTTCTTATTTAATATTCTAGTAGTATCGGTAATTACGTCTTGCATTCTATTTAAAGGCATTGTATTTTTAACATGAGATGCATCTTCTAGTACTTCTTTTTGAAGTTCATCTATTAGTGGTAAGGTAATTGGACTTTCAGTAATACTTTGTTTATGGACGACTAATTCAAATATAGCAAAGATTAATTTTCTTAATAAGAAGATGGAATAATCACTTTTTCTTCCTTTTTCTATTTTTTCAAGTGCTAAAGAAAAAGCATCATATAATTGTTTTAATTCTTCTTTATTATTAATAATATCTCTGTATGTATCATATCTAGTAATTCCCATAGAAAGATTATTATTAAATATTTGAATATCGTATACTACTCCTTTTAAGATTAATTGTAGTTTTAATGATGTAATAATATTATCTTCATTAGTTTCGGCCTCTAATTCATAGCCAAATTTATTATCTCCACCTTTAGTTTTACATTTTTTAGTACCATCCTTTTTTACCATTACAGTCATATTATCAATTGATGTAGTTATTCCTAAAGGGCTTCTTACTAGAAGTGATGTTTTCCTATCTTCTCTTGCAATTTTTAAACTATATACATTATCTCTTAAGTTTAAAAATGATACGTAATAACTATGTCCATAGATATTTTCATTAAATGATTTTTCATAAATTATTCTACCGTCATCATAAAATACTAAATTAAACGTACTTGGTATATCATATTTCATAATATTTTCGGGAGTTGATAGTTTAACTTTATGAACACCAACTAAATAAGAACCAGTTGGGATAAATGTTACGGCAGAATAATGATTGTTAAAAGAAGCATCATTTAGATTAAATACTAGTTGAGGGGTTTTAATGCCTTTACTTTTTAAGTATTCTCTTGAACTTTTTTCTATTTTTCTTTTAACTTTTTTGTCAGCTAAAACTATAGGATCCACTTCAAAATCCTGCATTTTTTCATTAAATCTAATTCCTCTTTTTTCTAAATTATCTCTAGCCCCTAAATACTCCTTATGCATCATTTTATTATATCTCATAATATCTCCTGTTTCTTTTGCTAGTTCTAAATAACTAGGTATTTGTTATTATAATATATTTTTTTAAAAAAGCAAATATTAACGAGTTATAAAAGAATACCATAAACTTTGGTTTTTTCAACTCTATCTATTAGTATATTATAATTTTCATTATGTAATAATTCCCCTTTAACATAGACTTTTATATAATTACTAGTATGACCGATGGAATATTCGCCATCTTTTTCTTCAATTAAAACATTTAATTTTTGACCTATAAATTTATTATAATATTCATTTTCTAATTTATCAGATATTTCTAACATCATGTGAGTTCTATTTTTCTTTTCAATATCACTAACAATATTTTTCATTTTCGCAGCTGCTGTTTTATCTCTTTTGGAAAAAGGAAAAACATGAATTTTACCAAATTTGATATCGTTTATATTATTTATTGTTTCTATAAAGTCTTCACTACTTTCGGTAGGAAATCCTACTATTAAGTCAGTTGTAATATTAATATCTGGTCTTATATTTCTAATTTTTTCTATTTTATTTTTATATTCATTAATATTATATTTTCTATTCATCATTTTTAATACATTATCAGAACCACTTTGAATTGGTACGTGGAGATGATTACATATTTTAGGGTTATATTTTAATTCTTCTAAAAATGCATCATCTAGCTCGGTTATTTCAATACTACTTATTCTTATTCTTTCTAATTTATTATTTTTAGATATTTCATGAACTAATTTTGTAAAGTCAGGATAACTCCCTGTATGAATGCCAGTTAGGACTATTTCTTTAAATCCTTTTTCCGTTAAATTATTAACTTCCGTTATAACATCTTCAAATTTTTTATGACGAATATTACCTCTTAAGTATGGAATAATACAGTAAGTACAGTAGTTATTACAACCATCTTGAATTTTAATAAATGCTCTAGTTCTATCTTCATAATTATCAATTATCATATTTTCAAAGGGAACATTTTGCATGTCATAAAAAGATGTTATTTTTTCTTTATTTTCAAGATATTCTTTTACTAATCTAGTTATTTGGGTTTTGTCTTTATTTCCAATTAAGATATCAATATCTAATGAAGATAAATTTTCTTGGTGATTTTGACTAGAACAACCACATACTACTAAGATGGCATCTTTATTGCGTCTTTTAGCATTTCTAATTACTTTGCGGGATTTAGCATCACTTTGATTAGTTACTGAACAAGTATTTATTATGATTATATCTGCTTCTTCTAGGGTATTTGCTTCTAGGTAGTTTTCTTTTATAAAATTACTTTTTATTACTCCGGTTTCATAAGTATTAACTTTGCAACCAAGTGTTTCAATATAAAATTTCATATAGCACCTCTTTTATTGAAATTATTATATCACTTATGGAATTTTAGTTAAATAGAAAAAATGACTTTATGATAAGTCAATTTTTAGGTGTTGATTATTTTTGAAAGTGCACAAATAATGTGCACTAAGTAAAAAAAACATATATAATATCTTCTTAAGCAATTTGTTTGTCAGAAATGGAGGAA
>CAZPSA010000003.1:0-50832 GCA_964589375.1 uncultured Clostridium sp. | reverse complement strand
ACTTTGTTGCATTTGCCAATATGTGCTGGCGAATAGTCAGAATAACGGGCGATGGTTCCATCAAACTAGTCCTTTATAACTATTCAAGTTCTGATTGCACCGAAGTCGGAAGTACTTTAGCTTTTGCTAGATATAGTGGTGAAACATATACAACGGCATTTACAAATACTAATTATAATGCTTATATTGGGTTTATGTATGGTTCTATAGATTCTAGTACGTATGTTGATACCCATGCCAACAGAATAAAAAGCACCATCTTAACTAATTTAGAAGACTGGTATGAAAGTAAACTTTCAACATATACTGACAAACTAGCAGATACCATCTGGTGCAATGATAAAAGTTTATACTCTGGAACAGGAATTGGTACAGTTGCAACAAATTATGGAACTTACGGTAGGTTATCTGTTAATAATAATCCTAGTTTAATCTGCCCAAACGACAATAATGGAGGAAAACTATCCAAATTTACGGTAAATGATAAACTAAATGGCAATGGCAATTTAACATATAAAATTGGTTTACTTACCGCTGATGAAGCTACGTTTGCCGGATTAAAATATGGCAGTAAACAATTAAATTCAAATTATTTAACAAGCAATTCTAACGGTAAATTCTTTTGGACAATGTCAGCGGCAAGTAATGTTCAAATACTTTCTGTGATGGAAAATAATAATTTAACTAATAGAAATTCTTATCATTCTGATTCTGATGCCTTAAGACCAGTAATTTCCTTAAAAACCACGACAACAATTAATTCAGGTGGAACCGGCACATCAAATAATCCATTTGTTGTAAACTAGCTAACTATTTGCATTTAACCAAACTTTCTCATAATAGAAAAAAGACAATTTCAATTGACCGACACCATCGATGGTATCTATCATAAACTGTCTTTTTTATATGCCTTACTTTTCATCTAAGTCCATTAGTAAGATGCCTATATTTATCATACTTGTAAGTCCTACTAAGGAATATACAATTCTTGATATAACTGATGCTTCACCAAATATTGCGGCTACTAAATTAAAGTCAATCAAACCAATTAATCCCCAGTTAATACCGCCTATAATAGTAATACATAAACAAATCTTTTGTAATGTTGACATTTTAACCTCTTTTCTAATATTAGTATGGAAAAAAGAAGAAAAAATATACATATTTAATTAAAACAATAAATATTATTATTTAGGAGGTTAGATGAAAAAATACGTTATTTTATTTATGTCTATTATTTTGCTATGTGGATGTGGTAAGAAGAGTGATGTAAATATAAAAGATGAATTTGTTAAAAGTATTACCAAAAAAAATGCTTATTTAGTAAAGGGCACAATGGATATTATATCTAATGAAGATACTTTCACTTATAATATTATCGCTGCTAAAAGTAATGAATATTATAGGGTAAATTTAGTTAATACAATAAATAATCATGAACAAGTAATACTTAGAAATGATGAGGGGGTTTATGTTGTTACACCCAGTTTAAATAAAAGCTTTAAATTTCAATCAGAGTGGCCAGATAATGGTTCGCAAGGTTATTTATTAGATTCTTTAGTAAATGATATTAATAATGATGCAGAGACTTTAACAGAAAAAGGTCCGGATGGATATATAATAAGTGCGAAAGTTAATTATCCAAATAATGCTAGCTTAGTAAATGAAAAAATTTATCTTGATGAAAAAGCAAATATTCAAAAAGTTGAGGTTTTAGATGGCGCTGGCAATATTAAAATAACAGTTAAATTTACAAGTGTTGATTTTAAACCTACATTTAAAGATGACTATTTTAAATTAGAGTCTTTAATAGATAGTGATTGTTGTAAAGAAGAGGAAACTAGCAAAACAATTGATGATATTATTTATCCTTTATATTTACCAACTAATACTTATTTAAATACTAAAAATACAGTAGCGACGGACACTGGAAATAGGGTAATACTTACATTTACTGGAGATAGTCCGTTTACTTTAGTAGAAGAAAAGAGCATCGCAAAGAGTGAATTTGAAATAATTCCGGTTTATGGAGAACCTTTGATGCTTAGTGAGACATTTGGAGCCCTTAGTTCTAATTCTCTTTATTGGACAAGTGGAGGAGTAGACTTTTATATATCAAGTGATAAATTATCTGGTAGTGAACTTTTAACAATTGCTGAAAGTGTAAATAACGGTTCTTTATCCGTTGTTGGGGAAAAATAATATAGGTTGGTATACTTTTTCTTATAAAAAAATGACTATTTGCAGTAGTCATTTTCATATGTTAGAGTATTATCTCCAATGTAAATATCTTTATTATTATCTAGGGTATTACATCTTAATAATGCAGTCTTATTATTATAATAAAGAATTGTTCCGCCATCATCATACTGTGTTTCGTTAACATGAACTTTAGCTAATTTATGTATTGCCTGTTCGAAAGTATCATTTGTATTATCTAAGTAGTCTTTAAGATCGTAAGTATCTTCATATACGTTAATTTTAACGTCACTTAAGCACACAACATAAATAGTTCTGCCATCTTTTTCGTAATACTTCTCTAGTTTGTTTTTGCATTTATCTATTTTGGTAAGTGTTAGTTTGTTAATTATTAAATTATCATATATATTATTTTCTTTTGGTTCTTTTTCACAGCCGGTAATTAGCACTAAAAACACAATTAATAATGTAATAATAAAATAATTTTTCTTCATGTACTTTCCTTTCTAAAGTAATTATATCAAAATGCTACTCTAATTCAAGAATATTTGAATAATTTATAAAAATATGTTATTATATATCCGTGTTAGTTGAGGGGGGAAACTATGAAAAAAACTAAAAATTTATTAGAATATAATGAAATTAAAAGTAAATTTGGCAATGAAAGTAGTAAACTAAGTTCATTATATTATGAGTTATTTATTATGCTAAGTAATAAGGGAAAAAGTGAAGAAATTAGTTCATTTATTGAAGGGTTAAATGTTGATTCTAAAACAAAGGAAGTTTTAAGAGATATAGATATTAGTCACAATAATTCTATTTCCGTAGAGATAATTTTAAAAAATTTTGCTAAACTAGATGAATTTGCGATATTTTATCGTGGGAATAAGATTACTTATGCTGAGTTATTTTCTAATGTATATGTTTATGCGTCAGCTTTACAAAAAATGGGCTTTGAAAAAGGATCTCAAGTACCTGTTTTTGCTACAAATACACCAGAATTCATTGCACTTTATTTAGCAATTAATTTAATTGGTGCTGAAATAAATTCAATGGGAGAATGGTTTGATAAAGATTATAATTTATTTTTGCTAGATAAAACGGAAAGTGATTATGTTTTTATTACCGATAATGTTTACGAAGAAATTAAAGATAAGTTAGAAAGCTCTAATATTAAGAATATTGTAGTATTGCCAATAGGTTCTTCCCTACCTTTATCAGCAAGTGGTGAAAAGTACAATCCTTACAAGGAATTTGATGATAGATTTGGTCACAATTTTGAAGATAAAACAGCCCAAATTAAAGCAGCTAGTACTAAGAATGTTATTTCCTTAAGTGAATTTGCAGCAATGGGTACTTTAACGAGATATGTTATTTGCGCTTCATCACTTGATGATCCCGCAATGATTAGTTATACGAGTGGAACGACCAAACCAGGCGTGCCTAAACCAGTTTTGCAAGCTAATCGAAGCTATGTAACACTTTCAAGGTTTAAAGATAAAGACATATCAGGTCTTGCTAATATGGAAGGAAAAAAAGTCCTTTGTCATATTCCAGTTTATACTAATATGGAACTTTCGACTATAAGTGATGCTTTATATCAAGGCTGTAAACTTTGCTTAGAACCATTTTATGATGATAAATTCTTTAAATATTCTATTGTTATGTATAAACCGCACTATTCGCCAGGAAGTGAAGGATCATATTTAGATTTATGTAAGAATTTATGTTACAATCCGGAATTTAAAAGTGTTATGTTAGAAGATTTTATTGCTCCATGTATTACAGGAGAAGAATTAACTCCGGGAAGTGAGAAGTTTATTAATTATGTAGCTCGTAAACATAAATTTGGCGTTAAAGGAGTTCCCAGCCCAATATCACCAGTAACTGCATCGGTTGGCGGTGGAACAACAGAAAATGGTGGCGTTTTCACTACTTTATTTAAAGGATTAAGAGAAAAATTTTCACTAAGAAAAGAACCATTTGGTCTTTTAACTTTACCTTTTGCTGATGTTGCCGTATTAGATGACGAAGGAAGATATTGTAAACCTGGTGAAGTTGGCCACTTGACAATAAATTCACCATGTAATATGATTGGCTACTTATATGATGAAAATGATTATAAAGATTTACAGATAAAAGATAAATACAAAGATAGAATTGCTGAAGATGGAAGCATTCGAAGAGACGCTGGAACTGTTGCTGCTGCTAGTAAATATAATAGCCGTGAAATTCATATGAAAGGCCGCAATGAATATTTAATAGTTGATGATTTAAGAATACCATTATATGAATTAAATGAAATAATTAGAAAAGATACTAAGAATATTTTAACTGCTAATGTAGTTGAAATAAATGATGAAGTAATTGGTAAAAATTGGGTTATTCATGTTGAATTTATGCCTACAACTAGAAAAAATAAACATTCTATATTAAAGTCTTTAGTAATGAGATTAGCAAGCATTTACCCTCAATGTGTCTTAGAAAAGCTATATATTAGAGTGCGTGGTTTTGGCGAAAGTTTTCCAGTCGCACCTAGTGGTAAAAGAGATTTAAATGCCTTAAGAAGAGAAGGCTATACCGAAAAGTGTATGTCTGTAATTAACCTATATAATAATTATCTTAATGTAACTAGATACAAAGATAAGAAAGAACAAGAAAGAGTATTATCATTGAAAAAGTAATAACTCTTTTTTATTGGGCTTATATTAAAATATGCTGTTAGGATATAAAAATTTGTGTTATTATTAAAATAGGAAGTGGTTATGTGTGGACTATGTATATATAATGTTTATTTCTTTAATATATTCAATTGTTTTAAATTTAGTCTTTCTAAAAAAAAGTCATATTAAAACTAGGGAAACGTTTTATTATTCCATTCTTTTAATTGTTAATTTATTAGGATTAATATTTGAAATAATATGTACCTTTGTAGGTAATGTTTTTCCCGTAAATTCATTTTTACCAGCATTCTTTACCAAAGTATACATGTCATTTTTAACCATATTTATATACTATATTTGTTTATATATTTATTCTTTATGTTTAGAAAATAAACAGCAAAAATTCTTATTAATTAAAAAAGTATTTACGGTTATTTTAATTATTAGTACAATTATAACTTTTTATTTACCTATAACAACATCCAAAGGTTATGCGACTGGACCTGCTGTTAATTTTGTATATAGTATAGGTATAATATATGTAACTCTAGCCTCAATTATAGTTATTTTAAACCATAAAAAGATTAACTTTAAAAAAGTAATACCATTTTTCTTATTTATTATTTTTAGTGGTATAGTGTCATTAATTCAAAAATATAATCCTAGAATAACATTAACTACTTCAATTGAGTTTTTAGTTGTTTTCGTTATGTATTTTACAATTGAAAACCCCGATTTAAAAATAATAGAAGAGTTAACAAACGCCAAAATGTTATCGGAAAAAACTAGTAATGAAAAAAACAGCTTTTTACATATTGTAACTGATGATATTGAAAATAAAATAAGTTTAATTGAAAAAAAATATGATAATATAATGAATTTAAAGCCAAGTACTGAAATAAAATCAGAACTTACTGAAATAAAGCAAATATTAAACACGGCTAAAATTAAGATAAAACAAACAATTGATGTATCTCAGATGGACGCCAAAAATTTGAAAATTGTTAATTCAACATATAATATAGAACAGTTAGTAAATAGTATATATATTAAAACTAAAGGAATTGTTAATGACAATGTTAATTATACATTAAATATAAATGGTGATTTACCTCAAGAATTATATGGAGATCCTATTAAGATTAAACAAATAATCCTAACATTAATTAATAATTCAATTAAATATACTACAAGTGGATATATAGAATTTAGAGTTAACTCTATTATAAAAAATGACATATGTCGTTTAATAATTGCGGTTGAAGATTCCGGAACTGGAGTAGATGTTAATATCCAAAATGATATTTTAAATAATCATGAAGATTTAACCGAAGAAGATTTAAAACTTCTTAATGAAAGTGATTTGAATTTAAAAATAGTAAAAAAGATTGTAAGTTTTGTTGGAGGAACATTTATAATTGCCAATAATGAAAAGAAAGGAACAACTGTTACAATTACTATCGATCAAAAAATTAATGCCCGAAATCGGACTGAAGAAGAAATTATGATCGATAACTATTCAAATACAATTAAAAATAGTTATGTTGGAGCAATTATTTCTGTTAATAGTAGTAGTATTAAGACTATAAAGTCGGTTTTAAAAAAACAAAATTATAATATAAATGAATATGATGGAACAAAAAAATGTTTAGATGATATTAGAAATAATAAAAAGTTTGATGTTATTTTTATTGATGAAGATATGGAAAAGATCGATGCTTATAGCTTTCTTTTAAAAGTCAAAAAAGAAAAAGCTTTTACTGGAAGAATAATTGTTTTAACTAATACAAAAGATATTAAAGGAAAGAAAGAGCTAATAGATAATGGTTTTGCTGGTGTAGTTAGTGTACCAGTTAATCGTAAAGAACTTTTGGAAACAATTAAATTTTAAAAGGTTATTATTTTTATAAAGTTAAATTATTTACTAACATGAATATTTTGACTATTTGCCGTAAATTGTAAATAGTCTTTTTATTTACAATGTTGGTGTAAATATATTTTTATTCGACAAAGGTTGACAATAGTAGACGATACTTTACAATAAAATTTCTTTTTATTTGTCATAAATCATGGTATATTGAAGATGCGTGGTAAAGATAAAAAGGAGAGAAAATGAATAACAAAATACGCGTTTTTATGGTTGACGATAACAGGAATATCGTTAGAGAAGTAAAGGAGTATTTTAGAAGTCACGCTAGTATAGAAATTGTTGATGAAGCTTATGATGGAGAGGAAGCTTTAGCTAAACTTAGTTCAAATTATAATAATTATGATGTTGTTTTAATGGATTTAATTATTCCTAAAATTGATGGTCTAAGTGTTTTAGATATGACATTTAAGAAAAATATCCGTTTAAAAAGTATAATTGCAACTAGTATGAATAGTGTTGAAGTTATTAGTAAATGTATGGATATTGGAGTTAATTATTATATGTTAAAACCATATCGATTAGAAGCTTTAGAAAATCATATTATTTCAATATATAATAAAGATAGTAAAATGACTGTTAGTGATCGTGATTTAAAACAAGCAATAACATCATTATTACATTCTTTAGGTATACCTTCTCATATTAAAGGTTATCTATATATTAGAGATGGTGTTGATTTAATGTATAATAATCCATCAATGATTGGTGCTATAACAAAGGAATTATATCCCGAAATTGCCAGTAAGTATGATACGACATCCTCAAGAGTAGAAAGAGCAATTAGACATGCGATTGAAGTAAGCTGGAGTAGAGGAGATTATGATCTGATGGAAAATTTATTTGGACATTCTGTCGATTATGATAGAGCAAAACCAACAAATTCAGAATTTATTGCTACAATTGCTGATAAATTAAGATTAGATCGGGCATATGAATAAATTTTAAATATATTCCTCATTATATACATAAAGTATATAGGAGGATTTTTTTATGGATAAATGTTTTAGTAAGAGTATATGTAATATTTTAAAAACAGCTGAACAGGAAATGTTTAATTGTCATCACCCGTATGTTGGAACAGAGCACTTACTTCTTTCACTTTTAAGAGTTCCCAAGATATCTAATATGTGTTATAAGTATAAGCTTAGTTATAATAATTTTAAACAAGAATTAATTAAAGTTATGGGAATGGCTAAAAAGAAAAGTGAAACTATTTTATATACACCTTTATTAAAATTGATAATTGATAAGGCATATAATAAGGCTTATGATGAAAATAAAGAATTAGATGAAATATATTTGTTTTCCACTTTAATAGGTGAAGATGAAGGAATAGCTCTTAAAATATTAAATAATATGAATATAGATACTCAAATGCTTTTAAAAGAAGTTAATAAGCCACGCTTAGTGTATGAATTAGGAGTTAATTTAAATGATAGATGTACAGATAGAGTATTTTTAAGAGATAAAGAAATTAATCAAATATTTGAAGTATTGCTTAGAAAGAATAAAAATAATCCTTTACTTATTGGACATTCTGGGGTAGGAAAAACTGCAATTGTTGAGGAAATTGCTTATCGAATAAAAAATGGTATGGTTCCTGAAAAACTTAAAAAATATGAAATAATTATGATTAATACCGCCACATTAGTATCAGGAACAAAATATAGAGGAGAATTTGAACAAAGAGTTAACACCTTAATTAATGAAGTAAAAAATGCCCAAAATATAATTTTATTTATTGATGAAATTCATACGCTTGTAAAGACGGGAGCATCAGATGGATCGATAGATGCGGCAAACATTTTAAAACCATATTTAGCAAGAGGCGAGATAAAAGTTATTGGTGCTACTACGACCGAAGAATACAATGCTTACATAAAAAAAGATCCTGCTTTAGTAAGAAGATTTTCAGCCATTACCATCAGTGAACCAAGCAAAGAAGATATGGAAATTATTTTGAATAAAGTAAAAGTTAATTACGAAAAATACTACGGTTTAAAAATAAATAAAAACTGCTTAAAAAACATAATTGAAGTAGCAGATAAAATGATGCCCAACCTTTATAATCCTGATAAGTGTATAGAACTATTAGATAAAGTGTGTTCAAGGAAAATATTAGAAAATTATAATTCAAATAGTAAAATACAAAAGATTAATATAGAAGATATAAATAAAGTAATAAATATAGTAGATTTTAAAATGATAAATGAAGAACTATACGATAATATTTTTAGAGAATTAAAAGAAGATTTTAATGAAAATATAGTTAAAAATGTTATAAATCTTTTAAAAGATAAGAATAATTCTAATAAATATATGATATTAGATGGAAATAATTATGAAGAAAAAAGTAAGTTATTAAATGAAATTGCCAAAAAATTAAATGTTAAGCAAATAGTAATAAATTGTTTAGATTATAATGATGAATATAGTATACATAAACTTATAAATAATAATTATTTGTATAACTTAGTTGAAGAATATCCTAATGCTTTTATTATTTTTAATAATTATAATGAATGTAATAAGATAATGTATAATTATATTAATTCTTTAATGATGAATGGATATGTTACAAATGATATTAATGAGAAAGTATATTTAAATAATAGTGTTGTTTTTATTCTAAATAATGAAAATTTGTCTAGTTTTGGTTTTAATAATAAGCTTTTATTTGTCTGATAAAAATGATAAAATAAGTATTGGGAGGCGTGTTATGAAGTTTTATAATACACTTAGTAGAAAAGTTGAGGAGTTTGTGCCTCATTATGATAATAAAGTTAATTTTTATACTTGTGGCCCAACTGTTTATCATTATGCTCATATTGGAAATATGCGTAATTATATAGGTCATGATGTTTTAGACAAAACTCTTCGTTTTATTGGTTATGATGTTACGAGAATTATGAATATAACTGATGTAGGACATTTAAAAAGTGACTCTGATACCGGAGCTGATAAAATGGTAGAAAGTGCTAAAAGAGAGCATAAAGGAGTTATGGAAATAGCTAAATTCTATACTGATGCTTTTTTTAAAGATTTTAATGCCCTTAATTGTAAAATGCCAGAAATAGTTGCGCCAGCCACTGATAATATTGATATGTATATAAAGATTATTACAACTTTATTGGATAAAGGTTATGCATATGAAAGTGGTGGTAATATTTATTTTGATGTTAGTAAGCTAGCAGATTATTATCAATTAACTAATCATAAAGAAGATGAAATGGTAGTTGGCGTTAGAGAAGGCGTTGATTTTGATAATAATAAGCGAAATCAAGCTGACTTTGCTTTGTGGTTTACTAAATCTAAATTTGAAGATCAAGAACTTAAGTGGGATAGTCCATTTGGAGTAGGTTATCCTGGATGGCATATAGAATGCTCGGGAATTTGTATTAAATATGCTGGTGAATATCTTGATATTCATGGTGGTGGGGTTGATAATATTTTTCCTCATCATACAAATGAAATTGCTCAAAGTGAAGCTTATTTAGGTCATAAATGGTGTAATTATTGGTTTCATAATGAACATTTAATGGATGAAACAGGTAAAATGAGTAAAAGTAAAGGGGGAATTTTATCTGTTAGTAAGTTAATAGAAGATGGTTACGATCCAAGATCTTTTAGATATATGTGCTTAAATAGTCATTATCGTAAACAATTAGTTTTTTCATACGAAGCTTTAAATGGAGCCGAAAATGCATATAAAAAACTAAAAAATAAAATAGCTTTAATTATAGAAGAAGGCGATATTAGTGAAGGCGATTTTGATATATATAAAGGAAAATTTATTGATGCTTTAACTAATGATTTAAATACAGCAAATGCCCTTACAGTTTTACATGATTTATTAAAAGATGACATGGTTAATGGCAAGACTAAAATTGAATTAATAAGATCATTTGATAAAGTATTAAGTTTGGATTTACTAAAAAAAGAAGAAATAGTTAGATCAGATGATGCTGAAATTAAAAAATTGATTGAAGCTAGAAATAACGCGAAAAAGAAAAAAGACTTTGAACTTGCTGATAGTATTCGTAATGAACTTTTAAATAAAGGAATAGTTTTAGTTGATACAAGAGAAGGAACTATTTATAAAGAGGTGTAAAGATGTCTGATTTATTATATTTATTGATGTTAATTATTCCTTTAATTGCGCAACTATATGTATCAATTAATTACAAGAGATTTAGAAAAGTACGTAATAGTAATAACTTAACTGGTTATGATGTTGCAAGAAAGATTTTAGATTGTAATAATTTAAATAAATTATATATTGTTGAAACTAAAGGAACTATGACTGATCATTATGACCCTACTAGAAAAACAGTTAAATTGTCTTCAGAAGTTTATCATGGTGAGAGTATTGCTAGTATTGCTATTGCAGCTCACGAATGTGGACATGCTGTCCAAGATGATGAAGGTTATTTTTTCTTAAAATTAAGGAGTTTAATTTGTCCAATAGTTAATTTAGGTACTAAGCTTGCTTATATTGTACTTCTTATCGGGATATTTTTAGAATATATGAATTTAATTACTTTAGGTATAGCATTAGTTGGATTAGGTTTAGTTTTTCAACTTATTACATTGCCAGTTGAAATAAATGCGAGTAGAAGAGCAGTAAACATACTAGAAGAATTAAACTTAGTTAATGATGCAGATAAATCTGGAGTAAAAGTTATGCTTACTAGTGCGGCTTTAACTTATGTTGCAGCAGTGCTTTCAAGTGCTTTAGAGGTCTTTAGATTAATTGCAATATACTTAGATCGAAATGAGTAATTGGAATAAATGATTTTTTACGAGGCTTAAAGTGAGCCTTTTTTTTGTTCTTAAAATAAGTTATAATAATTGATAGATAAGAATAGAAGGTTAAAGATGGTTAAAAGAAAATTAAAATTAAAAAAGTCTGTGAAAAAGGTTTTAATTGGAATTATTATAGTTGTTTTTTTAGTATTTGGTTCATTAAAGTTATACAGTAATTACTGTTATAAAAAGACTTATGAATATAAATTTTTAGAAAAGAACTATACTTTAGAACAATATAAAATTTTAGAAGATAAGCTTAGTAAAGAAGAATTAGGCATTATTTTAAATAAAGATTATAGTGCAGTTTATGCAAATTTAGTAAGTGAAAAGTATTTTATGTTTAAAAATATTGATAGATATGTTAGCTATTATCATGAGAATAATAATTTGACTTTTAGTGATGTTGTTGCTTTAGTTAATGTTAATCGTGATAGAGATTATTATGAAGATTTAAAGGAGACTGATACTAGTAATTTTAATTCAATGCTAGTAAATAAATATTATGCGCTTTCAAATGATTATGAGGTAAAGGATATTGTTAAGTGTTCTAGTGCGTATGCTTATGCAAATAATGAGCTTAATAAGGAAGCATATGAGGCATTTAAGAGTTTAGCCGATGCAGCAAAAAAAGAAGGCCACGTAATATTAATTTTATCTTCTTATCGAACTTATGAAAAACAAGATAGCTTGTGGAAACAGAGAAAAGATTTGTATGGAATAAAAAAAGCCGATGCTTATGCAGCAAGGGCAGGAAGTAGTGAACATGAAACTGGATTAGCAATTGATGTGGCAGAGTATTTAGATAAAAATGATGAATTCGGTAAAACGGAAAGTTTCATTTGGATGCAAGAAAATGCTTATAAATATGGTTTTATTTTAAGATATCCAGAAAATAAAGAAAATATTACTGGCTATTCTTATGAACCATGGCATTATCGTTATTTAGGAGTAGAACTTGCAACAAAAGTTTACAATGAAGGTATTACCTTTGATGAATATTATGCGTTTTATTTAAATAATTAGTTTTAAAATAAGAAAGATGATGAGTTATTAAATTTTAAGATGTCATAGTTAGCTTGCCATCTTTTTTTAAATTGTTCTTGATCGTATTCATCTTTAAAAAGAGTTTTAATTAGGTTGTAAGCCCTCGCATTAATGTCTAATTGAAGTAGTTTATCAACATAATTTATTCCTTCCTCAAAGTTTTTACTAAGTTCTTTAGCTAGAAGCAGAAATGAAGCAAAAAGTTTGATATTTTGATGAATTGTTTCAAAATCAAGCGTTCCGTTAGGCATACGAAATTCAATAGTATTTATATTTTCAGCTCCAATATTTAAAATATTGACACTTTTATATCTGAATTTATCTGGTTGTAAGGCAATTTGAATTCTTTGAACGTATTCTTCAAATGTAGTATTATCAAATGGATTTAATGCTCCACTTATGAAGGCTTCTAAAAAGTTATCTGTAATATACTGAGCATAGTAGTTTGACTCTTGCCTTGGGAAAGTATTTTCTTTATTAGATAAGAGAAATAATATTTCTTCACAAGCACAAAATAAATATAAGAAAACAGTTAGTTCTTGTTTAGTTTTAAAAATAGATGCACCAAAATGAAGATGAGTACTACAATTTTCACTAACTTTAAGACCATTAGATTTCATAAAGTTTAATACAGCTGCTAGCTCATTTAAATTATCTTCGTTATAAGATAAGACAGGTGAGGTTATTTCAATGGAGTTAGAAATAAGAGAGTCATCATTTTTGACATTCCATGTCCCTAGTGGTTTTCTATTTAGTTCTCTAATTATTTTAGCATTACCATTTTCGGCTTCCAATTCAATTCCAAAAGTCAAAAATGCCGGAATATCTTGAGAAAAGTGTTTGATTTTACTGCTTTTTGGTTTAAAGTTTGGCGCTAATATTTCAGTATCTTTTAGAAGGACAATTATTTTATTTTTGTCGCTTAAAGCATTATAAAGATAGATTAAAGGAATAGGAAGACTAAATGCTTGCTGAGCTTTAATTTTATCTTCATCATTTTGAAAGAATAAAAACGCATGAAAACAGAAATAGTCTTTTTTGTATAATTTTACTAATTCTAGTTTTAAATTTGTATCTTTTAAATTGCTGATGGCAAAAGTGATGATGATATCGTGTTCTTCAGGTTTTTCTTCTAGCAGTTCTTTTAAATTATGCATTATTTCTTTATCAATTTTATTTTCAAAACTATTTTCTATTTTTGATTGTAAACTATTTAATTTCATTTTAACCTCTTAATTACTACTTTTCATTTCAAAGAGAATATCTCTTAATGCCATTGCTCTTTCAAAGTCGAGTTCTTTGGCTGCTTTTCGCATTTCATTTTCAATTTTTAACATTGCTTCTTTTTGTTCTTTTTTAGATAACTTTTCTTTACTTTCATCTTTTATTTCATTAGAAATTAAATCACGAATATCTTTATTTATTGTTTTAGGTGTAATATTATGCTTTTGATTATATTCCATTTGAATTGTTCTTCTTCTTTTTGTTTCATCAATGGCTTTTTTCATGGCATCACTGATAGTATCTGCATACATAATTACATGGCCTTTTTCATTTCTAGCGGCTCGCCCAATTGTTTGAATTAAGCTTCTTTCACTTCTTAAAAATCCTTGTTTATCGGCATCCATAATCGCGATTAAGCTAACTTCAGGAATATCTAAACCTTCTCTTAAAAGATTAATTCCAACAACACAATCATATTTACCAAGCCTTAAATCACGAATAATTCTTAAACGTTCAAAAGTTTTAACTTCATTATGAAGATAGGCAACTTTTATATTTAAACTTTTAAGATAGTTTGTTAATTCTTCGGCCATTCTTATAGTTAAAGTTGTAATTAAAGTCCGCTCATTTTGTTTTATTCTTTCATTTATTTCATTAATAAGATCATCAATTTGACCTTCTGTTTTTTTAACTTCAATTGTCGGATCTAGTAAGCCGGTAGGTCTTATAATACTTTCGGTAACTTTATTATTTACTAAAGATAGTTCATAATCTCCTGGCGTAGCTGAAATATAGATAGCTTTCTTTATTTTATTATTAAATTCATCAAATTTTAAAGGTCTATTATCTAAAGCACTAGGAAGTCTAAATCCATAGTCAACAAGGGTTTGTTTGCGCATACGATCTCCGTTATACATGGCTTTTACTTGAGGAAGTGTTACGTGAGCTTCATCTACAACTAAAAGAAAATCATCACCAAAGAAATCAATTAAAGTAGACGGCGTTTCTCCTTCACCTCTTAAAGCTAAATGTCTACTATAGTTTTCGATACCATGACAAAATCCAGTTTCTTTTAACATTTCGATATCATACTCGCATCGCTCTTTAATTCTTTGTTTTTCAATTAATTTGCCTTTACTTTCAAAATAAGCTACTTGTTTGTCTTTTTCTTCTTCAATTCGTTTAATAGCTTCTTTTAGTTTTTCATCACCAGTTACAAAGTGGCTAGCCGGCATAATAGTAGTATTTTTAATATTTTGAATTATAGTTCCCGTTAAAATATCAAATTCACTGATGCGATCAATTACATTACCAAATAATTCAATTCTAATTCCATTTTTTCTTTCACTAGCTGGGACAATATCAATAGTATCACCATTAACTCTAAAAGTACCACGATGAAAATCTAACTGATTTCTTTCATAAGTCATCGAAACTAAACGATCTATAATATCATTTCTTTTATAAGTATCACCAGTACGTAATATTAACATATTGTTTTTGTATTCTTCTGGTTCACCAATACCATAAATACAAGAAACACTTGCAACTACGATAACATCCTTATAATTAATTAGAGCACTAGTTGCCCCATGACGAAGTTCATCTATTTCATCATTAATACTGGAGTCTTTTTCGATATAAGTATCAGTAGATGGGACATAAGCCTCAGGTTGGTAATAATCATAATATGATACAAAGTATTCAACATGATTATTGGGAAATAGTTCTTTAAATTCAGAGTAAAGCTGACCTGCTAAAGTTTTATTGTGCGCTAAAATGAGCGTAGGTTTATTTATTTTGGCAATAACATTAGCAATCATAAAAGTTTTACCAGTACCGGTAGCCCCCATTAAAACTTGATGTTTTTTACCTTCATTTATACCTTCCACTAATTCATTAATAGCTTCGGGTTGATCACCACTTGGTTTATATTTTGATACTAATTCAAACATGATAACCTCCTTATTATTATTTATATTAGTCAGATAATTTGTGCTCTTGAACTGATTTAATAGATTATAGGGCACGTATCTCAGTCATAGATTAATTTAAAAATTACAATAAAACATTATTTAAGACTAACATCAATCCATTTTTTTACTTTCCAATAACCACCATTATCTGGTCCAATTCTTTCAATAACATTTTTATCTACTAATTTTTTTAAATTATATTTAACACCATCTGATGTGATATTTAAAATATTAGCTAATTCATTTCTTGTAGTCTTAGGATTTTCTTTTATTAATTCTATAATTCTTAATTGGTTGTTATTTAATTTTATTTTCTGGGTAGTTTTCTGGGTAATTTTTTCTAATGATGAATTAATACACATTAACATAAAATCAATAAACACATTCGCATTACCATTAATATGACATTGCTCAATAGAATTATAATATTTTTTTTGATTTAAGTATATTTCTTCTTCAATGGGAATGTATTTAAATTTTGAATTCCAATTTGTTAAAATCAAACTTACCCAAAATCTAGCCATTCTACCATTGCCATCACTAAATGGATGAATATATACAAAATAATAATGAAATATAGAAGATAATATTAAAGGATGAATTTTATTTTCGTTATCAATCATAAATTTAAATAAACTGCTCATAAGAGATGGAACTAAGATGGATTGTGGTGCTAAATAAATTACTTTATTTCCTTTTTTTACTCCTTCACCATGATTTCGATAATAACCATTATCATCATCAAAATATTTCATCATTAATGTATGAGCTTTTAAAAAATCATTCTCATTTTTCCAATTATATTCGCTCATATGTTCATACAATTCATTAGCGTTTTTTACTTCTTGAATTTCTTTTCTATCGCCTAAAACCATTTTATTTTCAACAATATTTTCAACTGCTTCTAGTGATAAAGAATTTGCTTCAATTGCTAGTGATGAATGAATAGATCTAACTTTAGATTTAATCTGTAATTTCCTTTTTTTGTCATCATTATTAATATTAACGAAATTAAGTCTTTTTTCTATTTCGTTTATAATATTTTTATTGTTTTCCGTAATATGAAATACAGGTTTTATTATATCTATATTTTCCATTATAAATTATTCCTTTCTATTTTATTTTGATGTATTTAGTCAAATAAACTAAATACGAATTTCGACCACAAATTTATATTTTATTATTTAGTACTATTTAGTCTTTTATATAGTATTTTCAAGATATTAAATAAAATTAAAAGTTATTAATAATGTAGTTTAAAGAGATTTCAATAATATCAGACAATTGTTATTTATATTCAAAGTAAGGTTTTATTGTGCGCTAAAACTAGAGTTGGTTTATATTTTGATACTAATTCAAACATGATATTTCCTCTTTCTTAATAATAATAACATAAAAATATATATTTATATTAATTAATTGATCTTAATAATATGGTTGTTAAAGACATCATAATTATACCATTTTTTTACTAATATTATTGCTTTAAATAGCTAGTTAATTATTATATAATAATTTTGTAGGTGATGGGTTTATGGATTTGAAGAAGATTGGAAACTTTATTGCAAATAAAAGAAAAGAAAAAGAATTAACTCAAGATGAACTAGGAAAACTTTTAAATGTTGATAGAAAAACTATTTCAAAATGGGAAAATGGTGTTTATGCTCCAGATATTTCAGTACTTTCTTCCTTAGCCAAGACTCTTGGCATTACAATTAATGAGCTTTTATTTGGAGAATGCACTCCTGATAGTAAAGGCGACGAGATTTCAATTAGTACGATTAATTATTACAATAAAAAATATAAAAAAAGATTATTAATGATGGTTGGTGTGGGACTTTTAATTATAATTGTTTCGTTTTTAATTATGTATATTAGTAAGGTTAAAAATGAGTATAAAATGGCAACGTTGCTGTCAAAAAATGATGATTATTATACGACTGGAACAGTAATATATAATTCGTATAATGTTTTAGTTTATATTGAAAATATCTACTGTGATTATTGTGGAACAACTGACGAAATAAAAGTAAAGGATGTGAGCGTTGCATTATATCTAAATGAAGATTATATTGAAACGATAATCCCAAATATTGATGGTTATGTATTAATAAGTAAGGCGTTAGAGAATATACATTTATCTTATGAAGGAAAAAGAAATGGGAGGGAACCGATTAACATAAGTTTAAGTTTATATTATGTTGATAAAGATAACAAAGAACACTTTATTATAATTCCATTATATTTGTATTGAGCGTCAAATAAGCGACTTAATGCGTTAAATTAGCGCTGGAGATAATTTCCAAATATTATAAAATATATTTGGAAAGGAGTAATATGAAAAGAAGATTGATATTATTAGGCTTGTTTTTAATGTTTCCGTTTATGGTATTTGCTGATAATGTTAGCTTTAACGATTTAATAAGCGAAACAAAGTATTATAAAACAACAATATCTAAGTATGGAATTGGGGGCACAATTTTATATGACACCTTAGAAGAAAATTATAGTTATACGGAAGAAATATCAGAAATTGAATATAATGTAGCTGATACTTCTTTAAATGCTAATTTTTTAAATAGTAATAGAAGTATAGAAACAACTTATAAGAAAATGACGACGACGATATCGGCAAATGGTTCTAAGTATAGATATCAAGTTACATTAGTTTGGAAACAGTTACCATCAACAAGAAGTTATGACATAATTGGAATTGGACATACTTCAAATGTTAAATTAAGCGGCAATGTAAATTTTTTATTAACGTATGGAAGTACCACTTCTTCAAGTGCGACTATTTTTACTTCCTCAACTGGCGCAACTGCCACATTTAAATTACCAACAGGAAGTGTTAATGGACTTAGTGCAAAATTATATTTTGATGTAGAAAAAAATAAGTCAGGAACTATTTCAAGTCAAAGCGCTTACGGAGATTATGCTCATGCGACAAGTAAGATAAGTTTAGCAAATGCTAAAAAACATACAATTGGTAGCGGTGGAATTACTCATGATAGTTCTGTGAAGAGTTATTTTGATGACATAAACCCTGATGTGGTAACGTGGTCTGGAAGTTGGTAGGAGAAATATAAAATATATTTTTTAGATGAATGAATACTCTTGAAAATATATGATGCGCTATATAAGCGACATGATGCGTCATTTTTGGTATATAAAAAAATCCTTATTTAAGTTAGCATGTTGGTGAAAAAAGTATAATTGCTTTCTAGAAAAGAGTAAAGATGAAAAATAAACTATTGTTATCTGTATTAATAATATGTATTTGTATTGTAACGAGTGGTGTATTTGCAAGTCCTCAAGTTAAAACAATAACTGTTGATATCCCAAAACGACAAGGAATATATACATCAAGCCAAGTTTCAAAGGATTATAAAAGTGATCAAAAATTTTATCATATCAGTACAATAAGTAATCATGATGCTTCTAAAACGAATATTCAAGTCAGACTTTATAATGTTGATTATGATACATATGGTCCTTGGACCGAAATGGGAACTGGTGAAAACCATACTTTCTCTGGTGCTTTTCAAAATACTGGAAATTATAAAATTCAAATAAAAAATGTTACTAGTTCAAAATATACATATTATACCGCTGGTAATTGGCAATACTCAATCTAATTGAAATAACTTAAGGAGATAGAAATGAAAGAAAGTAATAAACTCTTATTAGTATTATTCTTTATATTTTTTATTATGATTTTATTGTCTTATAGGGAAATAAAGAGGACATATGATTATTTTAGTTTAACTGAGTGGTTTCAAGGCGTATGTGGTGTAAAATCGGACGCTGCAACAGAAGATTTCTGCGATATTGATATTACGGGCTTGCCTAGTACACCTGATAATTTGACAATCTTTTTTAGTATTATGCATTCTAATATATTTTACTATTTATCTGATTTTGCTCCGATTTTATTATTGATATTTTCAACATTTACTTTAAATAAATTAATGAAGTCTAAATATTTATATTATTATGTAGAACGTGAAAAATATTCGAGTTTTATTAAATCGGTATTTGTACACTCATATAAATTTGTTTTAGTTGTTCCTTTTATAATATTATCGGTTTATTTACTTTCTTCAATTATCTCAGGACATAACATTAAAGTATTAACTGAGATAGCAAGAATAGCAACCTTTAGTAAAGTACATTATGAAACAAAAGGTTTTATTATTTTATATGGATTAAATATCATTTTATTATGGCTTTTTTATATTAATTTAGGTTTGATAATCCAAAGTAAAAATAGAAAACTTGTATTTAATATTTTAGAATATTATATAATTTATTATCTTTTAGAAATGCTATCTGAAAATTTTTCTGTGTATTGTTGGTTAGGAAATATGTACACTTTATCAAATTATTCAATATATTACTCGTTATTTTGTACATTCGGCTATTTTGTTTTGAGTTTTATCGGAGTTGTATTTTGCTATAAAAATAAAGAAAAAATGTTAAATAGAGTGGGAGTATAGTTTATGATTGTTAAATTAAATAGAGTAACTAAAGCTTTTAAAAAACAGCTTATTATAAATAGTTTAAGTATCGAATTTAAGCCAAATAAGATTTATGGAATAGTTGGAAGAAATGGTTCTGGTAAAACAGTTTTATTAAAACTATTATGTGGAATTTTAAAGCCTGATAGTGGTGAAATACTATTTGATAATGAAGATTATATAAAAAAATATGGAGTGCCTAAATCAACTAGAGCATTAATAGAAACACCAGAGATGATCAATGAACTGTCTGGGTTTGAAAATTTAAAGTTAATTGCTTCTATTAAAAAAATTGCGGATGATAAAAAAATTATGGAAACGCTTAAAATAGTAGGTTTGAATGGCGAAGAAGCAAAAAAATATAAAAATTACTCTTTGGGGATGAAACAAAAGTTGGGAATTGCTCAGGTATTAATTGAAGATGCAGATTTGATTGTACTAGATGAACCATTTAATGGTTTGGATGATAAGTCTGCTCAAGAAATGAGAAATTTAATAAAAAAATTAAAGAAAAATAAAATAATTATAATTACTACTCATATTAAAGAAGATATATATAGTTTAATAGATGAGTTATATAGAATTGATGATGGTAGTTTAATATATGAAAGAAAGAATTAAGTATTATTTTTATATAATTAAAAATTTATTTAACAGTAAAAACTTTTTCTATCTTGCTTTATCAATTATTGCAATTACCTATTTTTGCGTGTCTAACACGGTTAAAGAGTATGGTTTTTCTTATAATTTAGTATTTGACTTAAACTTTAATTGGTATTTATTATTAATAATTATTACTATTATATTTTTCTTGTTTCAAATATTAAACAATCTTAAAACTAGGTGTGAACTTGTTACTAGATTTTATTGTAAAGAGGATTTTTTTAAATTTGTATTTGGAAGTGTAGTTTTTCTAATAACTTTTATATATTTGTTTAGTCTAATTTTGCTTTTATTATTTAGGGTTTTTAAGCATATGTTTATTTTTGATACTGATTTATTTTATTTTTATAATATTCCGGCATTTCTTTATTTTTTCTGGCAAATTATAAGAAATTATATTTTTATCCTTTTTATAAGTTTTATAATTACATTTATAAATGTTTATTGTGATAATAAGTTAATACTATTCATAGTACTATGTTTTTCTCTAATTACATTTGTGGTTCCTTATAATAATGTGCATTATATATTTTTTTCTTCTTTTTTAGACTTAAATGATTATGGCAGTTTAATAAATGAAATGGCTTGTTTTGTTATGATTTATATTCTAAAATACTTTTTATTTATTATGGTTATGAATTTAATAAATAATAGTTGGATGATTTTTTTTAAAAAGATAAAAATATATATTTTTAGGTTTTTAAATATTATAAAAAAAATTTGCTTTCCATTAATTGTTTATATTGTTATAAATCTTATTAATGTATGTTATTTAAATAGTCAGAATATAATTATTGAAGATTTTGAAATTATTGGAACATCAAATTATGATAATTTACTTATTGTGAGTTTTGCTTCTAAAGCCGTAAGTTTGGCTAGTTTTATATTTATATTAGATAAGATACTATACGTTTATTTAAATCAAAATAGTTGTATTATTTTTACTAGGCTATCTAAGAGAAGATTTATTATAAATAAAATTATATGTTTTTTAGTAATTATATGTTTTTTAAGACTACCTTTATATCTTTATAGTGGTTTGTCTTTGAGTATTTTATATGATTTAGTTATATGTTTAATACTTATGATAGCAACTATTATACAAGCACTTAATCCTAATGTAGTTAATATTGGAAATCTGGTTGTTATTTTATTGTTAAGTACTTTAAGTATTTATAGTTTAGAGCTTATATTACTATTAATTTTGTTAAGTATAATAGCAATTTTTATTAATGTATTTTTAAAAGAGCGTATAGATAAAATTATGTAATAGACTTGTAATATTCTTTATAATCTTTTTTAGGAATTCTTATTATGTGAAAGGAGTTAGCAAAGGATGAAAAAAAATTTACTTTTGAAAATTTTTTTTGGGGTTGTCATATTGTATTATGCTTTTTGCTGGTTTAATTATTTAAAGCTCCAAAATGGTGGAAGACTTATTTCATTATCAATAAGACAGTATGAAGCTTGTGAGAAATATATAAATGCTAGCGATGATGAAAAAGAGAAAATCATATCATCTAATCATGAGGACTATACTGTTAATGAAGAAACTTGTAATAATTATGTTATTGAAGGAGCTAAGCCAGTTAGTGTTTATTATGTTTTTGAAGAATTTTTAACTTCCATGATGTTTTTTATACCATTTTTTATGCCGATGATTGTAATATTTCCTTTTATGTATATTTTATCTAAGGAATATAATGAGAAATATGTAAAATCTTTTTGTTTAAGAAGTAAATATAAAAATTATTTAAAACATATATATAAAATTGCTTACTTAAATATTTTTACGATACCGGTAATTATATTTTTATCATTTTTAATATCATTTATACTGGCAAGAGGTAATACTAATGTAGTGGTAGATGCTAATAGTCATTTAATTTTGCCAAATGTAGAGTTATTAAGTGGTGCTTTAAATATGATTATTTATGGATTAATTTTATTCTTTAATTCTGGAATGTATATCAACATCGGTTTAACTGTATTAAATAGGAATAAAAAATTTATATTATCACTTATTGAGAGCATTATATGTATTTTTCTCGTTTGGGCATTTAGTGAAATAATTATAGGATTAAAATTTAGTAAATTATTAAATATATCAGTTAATAATTTCAATTTATTAAGTATGTATGATTTATACGGAGTTACTAATCAGTATATATATTTAGCACTTAGTTTTATATTATTTTCTATAACAGGAATTATTAGTTATCTATCTTGTAAAAATAAAGAAAAAATTATTATTGGGTGTGAAAAATAGTTTTAAGGAGGTTATGATGAAATTAGAAATTAAAAATGTTAGTAAGAGTTTTAAAAATAATTTAGTTCTTGATAATGTTTCTTTAACTTTCCAATCTGGTAAAATATATGGGTTAGAAGGACGAAATGGTTCTGGAAAAAGTGTCTTTTTGAAAATGATTTGTGCATTTTATGTGCCAAATGAGGGTGAGATTTTATTAGACGGTTATAATTATATTGCGCATAATGATTTTCCGAAAAATACAAGAGCACTCATTGAAAATCCGGATTTCATTTCTGATATATCTGGTTATGAAAATCTTAAATTGTTAGCAGCTATTCAAGGAAAGATAACTGATGATGTTATTATTGACTACTTAAAGAAATTTTCGTTATACGAGGCTAAAGATAAAAAATTTAGTGAGTATTCAATTGGAATGAAACAAAAATTAGGAATAATACAAGTTTTAATGGAAAATCCAGACATTATTATTTTAGATGAACCTTTTAATGGAATTGATGAAGCCAGTGTAAAACAAATAAAAGAATATATTTTAGAACTAAAAAAGCAAGATAAACTTATATTAATAAGTAGTCATATAAAAAATGATTTAGAGGAATTGTGTGATGAAATCTATAATTTTGAAAGCGGACACGTCAAAAAAGCCGAAAAGCTGGTTTAAAATTTTAACTGAAGCTAATAACTATATTGTTATTATTTGGTTAATGGTTTTAGCTTGTTTTTTAAATTCTTTTAATTTATCTTTAGATTATTATTTAGATAAATCTTTTTATACTTTTATTACCGTTCCCTTTTATGTGCTGTTATTAATGCTATTTATTTTTTATTCTACTAATAAAGTAATTAACTATTTAGAAAAAAATTACTCGCTTTCAATTAGACTTAATAACAAGAAAAGATATATTAAAGAGATTATTAAAGCTGCAAGTCTATCTAATTTTTTAATTTTTATAATTTATCTAATAATTAGTGTGGCATTTGTTATAATTAATTCATCTAATTTTTCGGTGATTAATATGGTGGAAGGTTATAATATATCGTTATTATTATATGCTGCTATTTTGTTAGTTAAGTATTTTGTAATAATTAATTTTTTAGCTATTTTTGGCATTTTGTTATATAAGTTTTTTTCTAAGAATGTTGCTTATGTTTTTTATATTTGTTCGTGCATGGTATATTATAATGGCATAGTGAGTGTTAACTTAGTAAATGGTTTTCATTTAAAAGATATATGGCTTTTTAATTATTTAAACAGTTTATTTTATACTAGTTTAACTAATGATATAGTTAATTTTGTTATAGCCACAGCAGTATATTATTTATTGTTACAATTAGGATTATATTTAGGTTTAAAATATAAAAAGATTGGGGTTTAGTAATGAATTATTTATTTAAGAATAATTTTAAAATTTTAATGCGAAAAAAGCGTTTATATCTTGCTTATCTTTTTATTGTAATAATGTATTTTTTACTTAATAGTAATGTGATTGAATTTCTTGATATGAATTGTTTTAAATGTATTTTAGGGATTGGACTTTTTGAAGAAGGAGCATTTCTTGAAAATATATTTTTAATGTCTTCTTGTGGAATTGTAATTTATTATACGATATATTTATACTTATTTTTTGTAATAGATAATATTCAAAATATTTTACTTAGAATGGAAAAAAATAAATTTGCCTTGTTTAATTATTTAATAATAATATTTTATATGATTTTATTAGAACTTTCAGTTTTTGTAATTGTTACTTTTTTAGCAAGGGCGTTGGGCACTCCTTATAGTTTAAAAGAATTTATGGCATTATTAAAGTATTGCGTATTATTTTGTGTTATGATTTCTTTAATTAGTATTTTAATTATAAATTCTTGGGGAAGAGGAACTCTATTCTATTTAGCTTCATTTGCTTCCGTTATACTATTTCTTTTAGCGTTGTTTAAGGATTTAACTTCCTTAAATATTATTTATTTTATACTTGGAGATATTTTATTATTTGGAGTTAATATTTTAACTTTTAATCCGAGTAAGATTTATGATAAGTATCAGCACGGGTTATGAATAATCGTTTTGATATATAAAAACTATCACTTATTTTGGGTAGTTTTTAATTTGTTTTACTAATCATTTGAATGATCGCAGATTTTGCTAGTATTAATTTCTATACTTTGATCTTCTTTTTTTGTAATAATAATAAATCCTGTACATTCTTCAAAGTCTTCATTAACTGTTAATATACTAAATTCAGTACCTTTATAACCTTTTTTCAGTTCACTGATTTGATATATTGCCTTGTTATTTATAAAGTTTAGATATTCTGGATTATCATTATAAATATAGTTGATTATTTCTTTGTAATAGTCTTCGTTTTTATCTTTTAATTTATTATCATTTAAATGTTCTGCTAGCAAGATTGATGCTGTGGTTATTATAGTTATAAAAATTGATAGCAGTATAATCATTTTTTCTCTATCTAATATCATTTTTTGTCCTTTTTATATGTGAAATTTGCACTTAACTCAGTGTATATTTTTCTAAATTTATTTTCTTTTCTAGATATATAGATGTGTATATAGTATCTGCCTTCATCTTTAATTAAGTCTGTAATATTATTTTTAAATTCACCTTCGTATATAATTATATTATTCTTTTTTATTTTCATGGTAGTTGGGTTTTTAACTTCTTTATAATTATATGAGTTATTAAATATGTTAGAAAAATTGCCTGTTACTCTAAAGTTATTATTATCATATTTTTCATACTCATTAAATGTTAAATGTATAAAATCACTATCATGAATTTCATTTTCTTTAGGGGGATTAGAACATATTTTGCTATCTTTGAATATAAAGTTTTTTTCATATTCTCTCCAAATGTAATTAAAAGGCTGATTATTTATCATCAAGATAAAATCGTTAGATATATATGATGTTTTTGTGTTTATAATAAATATTAAAAAAATATTTATTATTGTAAATAAAACAATGTATATTTTTATAATAGGACCGATTATTGTGTTTTTCATAATTTCATTTTTCTTTCTTTCGGAATTTGTTTTAAAGTATAAGAATGTATCATAAATATAACAAGGGCAAATATATTAAAATCAAAAGCGAATAATATTAAGCAAATCAGCATTATAATTACTGATTTTATACTTTCAGTTTTATACAAAAACAAAATATTAATTAAAAGAATTATTGTTATTATTATTTTTATATTTGATGCTAATATGTATTTTAATTTGTAATAATCTATATTAAATATTAGTATATATTCTATAAAAGTAATAAATAATATAGATGATATAATTATAATACATTTATATACAGCATGATGTTGTTTTATTGTACTTAAGATATAATTAAAGGATTGATATTTAATGTTATAAATATATATGTCATAAATAAAAAAAATAATTAAAAAAATACGGTAGAAATATATAAGTTTTATAAGTATGTTCGAATAACAAATGGTTTTTATTGAATTAATACTTAGTATATATATATTGGTATAATTGAAATCTATACACAAATATTTTTTTATAATAATAAATAATAATAAATAATATATATATAAATAAAATATTCTTTTTACTTTTTTTTTCAATAAGTATAATTCAGTATTCATTAGAAACATCCTTCTTTTTTAAAGTTATAATAAATGTGTATAAAATATTATTAATTGAAATAGCAATTGACGAATAAAGGGCAAAGCATAATATTTCTAATTTAAAACTAACGTAAGGAACTAAAGTTAAATAAAATGTGTAGATAGGAACAATATTATAGAAGTGCATAATAAATTCTTGGTTAGGAATAAATATTATAGTTAAATTAAGTAATACTGAGATTAAAGCTACAAGATGCTTTTTTATATGTAGTGTTAATAAGCAATAGAAAATGTTTGTTGTCAGAATAATAATATATATTTTTACTAATGAGTAAATTATATAAAATATAATATTCGTGTCAGAAAAATTTATTGTTTTTATATTTCCATAACAAAATAGCCATGCACCAGCTAATGATAGTATTATATATATGGCATAATTAAATAAAATTATTGAATGTATTTGTTTTGTTGTCTCTTTTATCATTAGCTTTAAACTTTTAGTCCTAATTAAGTAATTATAATTTTTGTTTATATTTATTATTAATCTGTTTACTGTTGTATTAACTAAGAAAAGTAAAATTAAAATGTTATATTTATTAAATAATATTAATAAAAATCTTTGCCATAAATTAATTCCGTTGTTTGTAGATAAAGTAGAAATTAGATTGCCAATAATTAAAATCCCAAAAGTTAAAAAACCATTATTATCAATGAAATATTTAATATTATAACGCGTTATTTTCATAATTTCATTTTTCTTCTTTTTCATCGATATAATATATTTTATTGCATAATTCTTTTAGTTCTTCTTTATCGTGTGAGCTTAATATTATTATATTATCTTTTTTACTATATTTTTTTAAATATTTGATTAAATCTTTAACAGTTTCTTTTTCTATGCTATTAAATGGTTCATCTAAAAGTAATATTTTAGGCTTTTCCATAATCGCTTGTGCTATTCCCAATTTTTGCTTCATTCCTAAAGAATAATATTTGTATTTTTTGTCTTTTTCTTTTAAGAGGTTAACTATTTTTAATGCGTCAATAATATTATCTTCTGTTATAATTTTATTCATTTTTGCTAATAGTTTCAAGTTTTCATAACCAGTTAAATCTGGGAAGAAATTTGGATTTTCTATTAAGCATCTTAAATACGGATAAAATTCTCTTTTTTCTATATAATTTATTCCGTTAATAGAAACTGTTCCATCAGTAGGATGATAAAATCCGGCTATAATTTTAAGCAAAACACTTTTGCCAGAACCATTTTTAGCATATAAGCCATAAATATCTCCTCCATTAATTGTTATATTTACATTAGAAAAAACCGTCGTTTTTTTAAATTTTTTACTTAAATTTTTTATTTCGATTTTCATTTTATCGTTCCTCCGAAAGTCTATATAAAAATTTTTCTTTGTTTTTATATAGCATTATTAATATTAAAGATGTTAGTAGAAAATAAATTATAGGCAGTCCCACTAGAACAAATAGTCCCCATGTATCATTAAATGTTATAATATTCATTATATTAAAGGCATTTCCTAATTCGGATTTTAATATTTCAGCAAATAATATATTGTTAATAAAGATTTCTAAAAATAATTCTATTCCAATAAATGTTAGGAAAGCACAAATAATCGCTTTCCAAAAATCAGTAATTCTATTAGCGATAATTAAACATATATTTATGTATGTGCAAATATATAATGTTATTACTAGTAAATATAGAAAAATAAATTTATATGGTTGTGCAAGAAGTTCTTGAGACCATACTACACTAGAATACTTTACTGAGTATGTATAATCAAATGATTTGCTATATATATAACATATTATAAATGCAAAAATTGTGGGTATAATAACTATTAGTACTGATTTATAAGTTTGTTTTATAATTGTTAATAAATATTTAGAATATTTTTCTCTCTGCAAAAAATTATTAATTATGTTTTTTTTGTAATAATTTGATGTTATGGCAATGGTTGCAATTGCGATTATCATGAATAGTAGAGGTATATAGTTTCTAAAACTCATAATAAATATATTAGTAAAAAAAGTAAAAAAGTCGGGTGTTTCAATTGTGGTGGTAAGAATTCTTTTACAATATTCTGTTTTTTCATAAGAATTATTATTCTGACAATCTATTATTTCTTTTGATATTGTCTCTTTGCTTGTGTTAATTTGCGCAATGTAATTATATGTATTTATTGATACTATAAATATCATTATAAATATTAAAAAAGTAATTAAATAATTTTGCTTTTTCATATTTTCTCCTTTTTGTAAAAGACATAAGAAACTTTTTTAGCTTATCTAGCGTTAATATACCATTTATAGTGTATTGTAGTATTTAGCAGTGTAATGTCGTAGCGCCATGCATTAATTCTGTATGTACCTGGTGAACTACATGATGATGGTTCTAAAAAATCATGTAGTCCGTCTTGTGCTTTTGCAAAAACTCCTCCAGAACCTTCCGTTCCTTCTAATCCGTACTTTAGACTTGCAACAACAACACAACTACTGCATGGATTTGTTAAAGATGTTTTAGCTTCTAACAATTCAAATGCTTGAATTGTCCAAGTATCTTTTACATATGCACCTGAATAATAAGAGTCTGTCTCATTTTTCTTAAGTACCCTATTCTTATGTTCTGCAATGTCTGTTAATGCGCCTGCAAATGTTACGTCTGTTATAATTGCAATTAATAATAGTAACAAAGAATATTTCAAATATTTCATATTTCCTCCATTTCATTAGTTTCTTATATCTTTTATTAATAATACCATATTTTTATTCTTTTTGTTCAATTTTTATATCTTTTTTATGATAAGTATCAGCACTGGTTATGAATAATCGTTTTGATATATAAAAACTATCACTTATTTTGGGTAGTTTTTAATTTGTTTTATTAAGTTATTATTCCTTTTTAACTAAAATACCATTTAAAATTGTTGTTGTTTTTTTATTAAGATATATTGTATAATTAAATATATTAAAAAGGGTGTGAAAATGTGGAAAAAGTACTTGTTTTTGGACATCGTAAACCAGATACTGACTCTGTTTGTGGCGCAATTAGTTTAAGTTATTTAAAAAAACAAATGGGAGTTAATGCGGAAGCAAGGGTTTTAAGTGAGATAAACCTGGAGTCAAAATATGCTTTAAAGAAGTTTAATATCCCCGAACCTAAATATTTAAATGATGTTAAAATTCAGCTTAAAGATGTTAAATATAAGAAGAATTATTTTATAAATGAGAAAACTTCTATTTTTGCCGCTTATAATTATATTACAAATAAAGGAATAACTGGCATTCCATTAGTTGATGATAAAAAAATTTTTAAAGGTTATGTTTCCTTGAAGGAAATTGCGCAGGAACTAATTGTAAGTAGTTCAAATTATTTGAATACCTCATTGGATGCAATTGCTGAAACATTAAATGCTTCAAGTGTTTATAAGTTTGATGAAGAAATTGAAGGAAATGTTATGGCAGTAGCGCTTCCTTATCAGTTATTTATTGATACTATTCATTTAGATACTAATTCAATAATTATCGTTGGTAATAGAGAAAGAATTATTAATTATTCTTTGCAAAGTAAAATCAAATTAATGATTATTATTAATGATCATGACTTAACTAAGGAGCAAATGGCCCTTGCTAAGAAGAATAAAGTTAATGTTATAGTAACGCCTTATGATACGTTTAAAACATCAAGAGTAATAACTTTATCTAATCCAATAAAGAGTATAAGAAGAGGCTCTACAGCAAAATGCTTTTCTCCAAAAGATTATTTGACAGACTTTTTAGATGTTAGTAATAAATTAAAACATACTAATTATCCAATGGTTAATGGAAAGGGAATATGTGAGGGAATGCTTAGAGTTATTGATACAAATGAATACTCTAAGAAAAAAGTTATTTTAGTTGATCATAATGAGCCTAGTCAAAGTGTTGATGGTCTAGATGAAGCTAATATTTTAGAGATTGTTGATCATCATAATATTGGGGGAATTAATACATTTATTCCGATTAATTTTAGAAATATGGCAGTTGGTTCTGTTAATACAATTATTTATACAATGTTTGAAGAGCAAGGAATTAAAATACCACAAAATATTGCCGGTATAATGCTTAGCGGAATTATTTCTGATACGCTTTTACTTAAGAGCCCAACAACAACAGAGTTAGATATTAAGATTGCCGAAAAGCTTGCTAAACTAGCTAAAGTAAATTTAGATAAATATGGAATGGAATTACTTGCTAGTGGTGTTTCAATTAAAGGAATGAGCGTTAATGATGTAATTTATAAAGACTTTAAGAGTTATGTTATTAATGATAATAAATTTGCAATTGGGCAAGTATTTACTACTAATTTTAGTGACTATGTTAATGATTTAGAAAAGTACAGTGAAGAACTTGACCGGGTTGCGTTAAATAATAATTATAAACTTGTTTGTTTATTTGTAACAGATATTATTACAAACAATAGTTATTTACTTTATAATAATGAAAGTAAAGGATATTTAATGGATGCATATAATTTAAGTGAGTTAGAACAAGGTACTATCTTAAAAGGAATTATATCTAGAAAAAAACAAATGGTTCCACCTATTATGGAAGTACTTGAAAAAGTATAATAATGATTTGAAATCCAAAAAGTCTATGATAAAATCATGGATTTTTTCTTTTATAATTTTTATATAATCTAAAGCAATGAACCCAATGAAGAATAAATTTTTAAAATCTTATTATGAGATAACCTTTAAGAAAATAACAAAAAGAAAATTCTAAATATTTTAATCATTACTAGGCTTTTGGTTTAAAATTTAACTTTCATTCATATAGTTAACTGGAGGAATATTAGATATGGGTATGCACGGGTTAACAGATGAAGAAGTAAAGCAGTCAAGAGAAAAATATGGTAGTAATGAAATAAAAATAGAAAATAAAAATACCTTTTTTCACTTATTCATTGAATCTTTAGGAGATCCAATGATTAAAATTCTTTTAGTTGTTTTAGGAATAAAACTTGTTTTTTTATTTGCCGATAATGATTGGTTTGAAACACTAGGAATATTTATAGCAATATTTGTCGCCTCACTTATTAGTACAATTAGTGAATATGGTAGTGATAAAGCTTTTCAAAAATTACTATCTAAAAATAATATAAAATACGTTAAAGTTAAAAGAAATAATTTAATTAAAGAAATTGTAATTGAAGATGTTGTAGTAGGAGATATAGTTTATTTAAAAAATGGCGATTATATTCCCGCAGATGGCAATATAATTGATGGACAAGTCTTAGTTGATGAAGCTAGTATAAATGGCGAAAGTAAAGAAAGTTACAAAGGAAGTAATTTAATAGGAGATAAAAGAAAACTCTATAAAGGAACTATCGTAACCAGTGGCGAAGCATTTATGAAAGTTTCTGAAGTTGGAGAACAAACTTTATTTGGAAATATTGCTAAAGAAATTCAAGAAAAATCTCCAGAAAGTCCCTTAAAAATTAGATTAAGACACTTAGCTCAAGTTATTAGTAAAATTGGCTATGTTGGGGCTTTTCTAGTATTTTTTTCCTATTTATTTTCTTCGGTTATAATAGCAAATAATTTTAATATTATCGCTATTTTAAATACTATACAAAATATTCCCTTAATGCTTGAATATATTATATACGCTCTAACTTTAAGTGTAACAATAATTATAGTTTCTGTCCCGGAAGGATTACCAATGATGGTGGCACTTGTTCTCTCAACTAATATGAAAAAAATGATAAAGAAAAATATATTAGTAAGAAAAATGGTTGGCATAGAAACCGCCGGTTCTTTAAATATTCTTTTAACCGATAAAACTGGTACTTTAACAAATGGAAAAATTAGAGTATATGCAATAGTTGACTACAACGATAAAAAATATTTTAATGATGTAGAATTAATAAAAACTCCTGATTATTATAATTTTGTTGGTAATAGTATAATACTAAATAATGATGTTATTGTTTCAGATAATAAAATTATAAATGGTAATTCAACTGATAAAGCTCTCTATAATTTTATGGGGTATCTATCAAATGAGAAGATAATTACTAAAAGTTCTTTTGATAGTACCAAGAAGTATTCTTCGGTTACGACAGAAAAATGTACATATTATAAGGGAGCAGCAGAAATAATATTAAATAAATGTACTAAATGTTATGATAATGGAATAGAAAAACCGATAGATAATCATAAAATTAATAATATGCTTTTAAAGTATATGAATAAAGGATACAGGGTAATTGCGCTTGCTTATGGGAAAGATTTTAATAATTTAACATTTTTAGGGATTGTTCTTTTAAAAGATGAAATAAGAAAAGATGCCAAAGAAGGATTGGAATTAATTAAAAAAGCTGGAGTTAAAACTATAATGGTAACAGGGGACTCTTTAGATACAGCATTTTATATTGCCAAAGAACTAAATATGCTTAGTAGTAACGATATATATTTAACTAGTAAAGATTTAGAACTTATGAGTGATGATGAAATAAAAAGTAAAATATCAAACATTAGAATAGTAGCTAGAGCCAAACCAAATGATAAAAGTCGATTAGTAAATATAATTAAAGAACTTAATTTAGTAGTAGGAATGACAGGTGATGGTATTAATGATGCCGCTGCTTTAAAAAAAGCGGATGTTGGTTTTAGTATGGGAAGTGGCACGGAAGTTGCTAAAGAAGCAAGTGATATAGTTATTCTAGATGATAATATTAATTCAATAAGTATGGCAATATTATTTGGAAGAACAATCTTTAAAAACATTAGAAAATTTATAATATTTCAGCTTACAGTTAATATCTGTGCTATGAGTTTATCTATTGTTGGGCCATTTATTGGGGTAAATACGCCAGTTACTGTCATGCAAATGCTTTGGATTAATATGATAATGGACACTTTAGCAGGTTTAGCCTTTGCCTATGAAGAACCCTTAAAAACTTATATGAATGAAAAACCTAAAAATAAATTTACTCCCATAATTAATAAATATATGTATGAAGAAATAATCTTAACTGGTGGTTATTCAGCTATGTTATGTATTTTATTTTTAAAATTACCAATATTTAAAGAACTAATTAGATATGATTTAAATAATAAATACTTTTTGACAGCATTTTTTGGTTTATTTGTTTTTATTGGAATATTTAATGCATTTAATACTAGAACAAACAAATTAAATCTTTTATATAAAATTAAAAATAATAAAGTGTTTTTAATCGTATTCTTAATGATAAGTATTATTCAAATCTATTTTCTGTATTTTGGGGGAAATGTCTTTAGAACCTATGGATTAACATTAAAAGAATTTTTACTTATTTTAAGTCTTTCATTTTCGGTTATTCCTTTTGATTTAATGCGCAAAAAATTTCTTTCTAATAATATAGATGGCTATATTTAATGATTATTTTATATAGCCATTTTGAACAAATTTAGTATCATTTATTATAATGAAAGCTTTTTTATCAAAGGTATAGATTAGATTTTTAAGTTTTGAAAGATTTTTTTTATCAATTTCAATAATTATTAATTTTTTATTTCCTTCAGCGGGAATAATAGATAGTCCAAATCCATTATCTTTTAAAATATTTATTTCAGCATTCTTAATTTTAGAAGATATGATGTTAATTGTTAAATGGCCTTTAATAAAATTAGTACTAATATAAGTACCAATATATGTTCCTGTGGCATAACCAAGCGCATAGCTTATGGGAATTAAAATACTAGTTATTTCGGTATTTAAGGCAGTTCTAGCAACTTCAAACCAAATAAGAACTTCAAAAAAAGATATAATAGTGCTAACTAAGCGCTTTTCTTTTACAATAAAAACCGTCTTAATAGTACCAAGAGAGACATCTAAAATACGAGCAAAAAATATTTTAATACAAAGAATTAATAGTTTCATAGCTTCCTTTCTTATTTAATATTATTATGCGTAATTTTTATTAATTTAATCTTAAATGGGTTTTTGCCCTTAACAATATAGTCATTTATCATAGGATAAAAAAGGAGGTTATATGTTATTTAGTGTAAGTGATGATTTTATGTTAGAAGATTATTTTAATTTAACTAAAATAAGATCTGATGTTTTAAGTCCTAGCGAAGGACAAATGATTGGTAATATGTTTTACAATGAATATATTGGTTATAAAAATTATAAACCAAAGAAAATAGTAGTTAGTGGAGAGAAGGAAAAAGATTTACAAAAGATAAGAGAACTTGATTTTGCTATTAATGATTTAATGTTAGCTCTTGATTTAGAACCTAGTAATAAAGATTATTATGAACTTTTTAAAAAATATGCAAAAGAGCTTAGTTTATGTAAGAAAGCCTATGCTGATAAGTATGAGGTTCTAGGAATATTAGAAGATATTAAAGGAGTTTATACTTGGGAAAAAGGACCTTGGCCATGGGAAGGAGAACGCTATGTTTAAATATGAGAAAGTTTTGCCTTTTAAGGTTGATATTAAAAAGAAAGATGTTAAAATGGCAAAATACTTAATAACCCAATTTGGTGGATCAAATGGCGAATTAGGGGCAGCTTTAAGATATTTTAGTCAGAAATTTACAATGCCAACTGATGAAGGAAGAGCCCTTTTAAATGATATTGCAACAGAAGAACTACTACAATAAGCATATCAGTATTAAAAGCAATAAATGAAATAAGGAAAAAAGAGCAAAAAAAAAGGACTAGCCGAAGCTAGTTCTTTTAAAATTACTAATTTAATTTTTGTAAAGCGCTTTCTTGATAAAATCCAGTTGTTCCAGTAGAATTTCCTACTTGATATGGGTATTTTCTTCCACTCCATATTTTTAGTATTTCTCTTTCCCAACCGATACCATACGCTTTATTAGAAGTACCATAACTAGATCCGTTACCAGTTCCAATAATTTTAACTTTATCTCCAACTTTTAAACTATTATCTGGTTTTACTTCTGGAGTTGGTGCTTGATATAATTTAATATCGTTTTCGTTCATCCAACCTAAATCTCCAGTAGTATTATAAGGGTGTGCTGCATTTTCAGCTACTCTAGTAATAGTAGTAACCTTATTATTTACGCTGCCACTAGGATTAGCTGCTTTAGAACTTACATATAAATTACCACTAATTACAACTTTATCTCCAACTTTAAATTTACCAGTATAACCATTAGTATTATCTGTTTCTGGTTGTGTAGGAGTTGTTTCTTTAATATATGGATTTACGATACAACCTCTATAAGTATAGCCACTACCAGCGCCCCAGTTACCATTACCTTTATTACGTGTAGCAGTCCAGAAAGCCGTACTTCCGTAACCACTCTCAGCAGTTTTTACTTGAGTAGCACTATTTTTCTTAGTACAGATAGCTACGTGTCCTGCACCGTCGCTACCTTTTAATGTAGCGCCTTTTTGCCATACCATAATACCGCCGACAACTGGCTCTTTTACAACTGATAATCCTAAAGCGATAGCTCTTTCAATAAAGTTTTCAGCGTTACAATTTAGCCAGTATTTTTCATAACCTAAATCGCACTCCTCATTAAATGCACCGCAAGCATAACCTACACAGTTAGCTAAAACATTACAGTTAGCGTCTGTTGGCTTTCCTTGAATACATGTAGAGTAACCGCCGTTAGCTTTACGAATAAAATACTTATTGCCAGCTCCTGGCTTAGTTGTTCTTATATTCGTCATCAATTTCAGCTCCTTCCCCTAATAATTCATTGATAGTATCTGTGTTGAAATTTGTTTGTACTCCGTATGGCTCAGCGTCTTCGCCAGCTCCCATACCTTCGACGTCTTGAATATAATTATTTTTATATTCTTCGACTAATTCTTTGTTGTAATCAACTTCAATAATTTGTTCTTGTGTGATTTTTTCTTCCATGTTAGTTTTCCTCCTTTTCTTTATCTATATCTAACTCTGCGTCGACAGAGTTGATACCTAAAATATCTTTAATTTTTGAATAACAGTCTAACGCATATTTTCTATAAGCCGTTAAAGTTATTCCCACAATTTCTAAAAATGTTATTATGTCATTAGGAACAGTAATCTCGATTCTTGCTAAAATGATAGGTAATACTTCTAAGCAGAAGCAGTATGTTATAAAACTTAAACAAAAAAGAAACGCTTTTAACGTTCCTTTTCCTACCTTTTTCCACTCAAATTTAGTAGCTTGACTACCTAACACCGCTCCTAATACGGTATTAGTTAAATAAAGCGCTCCTAGTACCGCTAATAACATTAGAATAGTTAATAAATTATTTTGCAATTTAAACTCCTCACTTTCTATGTAATTCTTCTAAATTGTCTATTCTATGGTGCGCTGATTTAGTAGACGATTCTACCGCTGATAATCTTTCTCCTAATTGGTGTATTGTTTTATTGAAATCTTTATTATCTAATCGGATCTCGTCAATATTTTTACTAATCATATCTAATTTTGTGTCTAGCTTAGTAGACATAGCCACGTCCTCTTTAGTCTCTTGTTTAACGTTTTTCTTACTATTCATTAAATAAGTAGCATAACCTACAATGCCACCTAGAATAGTAAAAACTAAACCTATTGAAATCATAGTCGAACTTTCCATTATTCGTTATTTTCTGTACTTTCTTCTGGATTAGTAGGGAATTCTACTTCAAATGGGAAATTCTTTTGTTTAGTAATATCTCTTAATTCTTGTCTATATTTAGACCAGTCTCCATTTAAAACGTTACCAAGTGAGCTAAATAAATCTTTTATTACAGTTAATAAAGTAGTGGCGGTAATTTCTTCTGGTATTTCAATGCCTAATCTATCAATAAGAACTTGTTTATCACTATCAGCAAGTAATTTGTCTCTTATCGCTCTTATTTCGGCTGCTTTTTCAGCAATAAAATTGTTTTTAGCTAATTGTAGCCATGTATCAATATTATCGTTGATATAAGCTTCTAAATCGTCTCTGTTGATAATCTGCATTTTATATACGTAATATAAATATAAAGTATATTCTGTACCGTCTTCTTCTGTTCTAGTAACTTCTTCTATGTCGTCAAAAAAAGCAACCTCAATTAGGTTGCCTTTTCGTTCTCCAATTCTAAAGTTACCAGGTCTTATTGTGCTTTCTACCTTTTTTACTTTCATTTCTTATAACCTCCTTACACAATTTGTAATTAACATACGGTTTTATGTATTTTTGTTGATAATTAAATGAATTACAATGTTTTAACCAACCGCTGTAACTAAGCATGGCTGCTGCGTCGTGATAGGTTATATGATCTTTCTTAGCCATTTTCTTAGCACGCCTTTTAATTCTTAAGAAATTGCTTCTTCTAAGAGTAGTATACCCACGATAGAAACGATAACCTAAGAAATCAATAGGCCTAGACTCTGTTTTGAAAAGTTGCCAGTTTTCTTTAATCCGTAACTTTTCATTACTTAAGAAGTTGTCGATTTCTATTTTGATTTTTCTTAATTCTTTTTTGTTGTTTGAGAATAATACCATGTCGTCCATGTATCTTATATAATGTTTAACTTTTAACTGTTCTTTTATAAAATGATCTAGATCCTGTAAATAAAAATTCGCAAACCATTGACTCGTAAAATTGCCTATAGGTAGACCTTCCTGGCTACTATCAATAATTAGATCAATAAGAAATAAAGTGTCTTTATCTTTTATTATCTTACGAAATTTATTTTTAAGAATCTCTTTGTCAATACTAGGGTAAAATTTCTTAATATCAATTTTTAAACAATATTTAGTATATTTTCTATCAGCTACTAATATCTTTTTTAAATGTCTCATGCCACGCATAATACCTCTATTTTTGATACTAGCACAAGAAAACTCATACATGCCACGCATGATAAGCGGCTCTATCTGCAGCATTAAAGCCCAGTGAATAACCTGGTCTGGGTAAAAGCGCGGTTTATAAATAATTCTTTCTTTTTTATTAGCACCGTCTCTTATTTTCATTTCAACGTATGGACTAGGCCTGTACGTTTTATCTTTTAATGCTTTCTGTATTTGTAAAGCGTAATATGTAGGAGAGTCGAGGATCTTCTCAACTGTCTTTCGAGTTCCTTTACCTTTAGCAGCTTTATAAATAGCAGTTTCAATATTGTTTAAATTTGTGATTTTTTCATAAATGTTACCTGTTCTTTTCATATTTCCTGGTCCTTTTAAAATTCTTATATTTGCCTGCAGGTCTTTCGAGAAATTTCATAATGAAGATAAACCTACTAAACCCACCCAGAACGACTAATTTTTAGCAAGCGCTATGGAAAATGATGTGTAAGGATTTAATGATAAGTAGTCGAGCTCCGTTGTTCTCCCACGTAATCGAAGACGCGTTGTTCGTGTTAAGACACCACAAGCCACAACGAGAAATGTCTACCCAACAACCGCCGACACGAGCAAATCGTACAAGATAACGAAGCACACACACCAAGTCCCTATTTTAATATAAGTGGTCGAGCTCCGTAGTTGTCATTATAGTTCGAAGACGCATTATTCAGCGTAATACACCACAAGCCACAATTAGTACCATTGAGCCAACGACCGCCGACAAGAGTACAAATCGTGAAAACTACGAAGCACACACACCAAATCCCAATTTCAATATAAGCGGTCGAGCTCCGATCGTAGCGTTGTAATTCGAAGACGCTTGATTAAGATTCCAATACCACAAGCCACACATAAGGGCGTCAGCCCAATTACCGCCGACAAGAGTATAAAAGAATAACTACACGACCAGAGGCCACACACCAAATCCCAATTTTAAAATAAGTAGTCGAGCTCCGACGTTGATACTCGATAACGAAGACGCGTCATTAAAGTTCCAATACCACAAGCCAGCTTGAGAGGTATTGTTCCATCTACCGCCGACAAGAGCGAATAAAGACTAAACGTTCGAAGCGCACACATCAAATCCCTAATTTTAATATAAGTGGTCGAGCTCCGATATTCGTCCAAGATTCCGAAGACGCGTTATCAATAGTAAGAGACCACAAGCCACTATAACTAACGTCCCAGTAGCTACCGCCGACACGAGCAGTAACAAACAAATGCGGAGCACACACACCAAATCCCTATTTTAAATATAAGTAGTCGAGCTCCGACGCCTGTACCATTAGCCGAAGAAAGCTCTTCAAAGTGCCAACACCACAAGCCACAACGAAGCGCATTATTCCAGTTGCCGCCGACAAGAGCGAACGTAGAGAGCTAGCACGAAAACTACACACCAAATCCCAATTTCAATATAAGTGGTCGAGCTCCGTAAAGATTACTAACTGTGTCAGCAGAGTAGAAAAAAGCAAATCCCCACAAACCACAATAAATACTATCGCCATAACAACCGCCGACACGAGCGGCTAAGACTAGAACGATACGAAGCTATTTACACACCAGTCCCAAAAAATAAATTTAGCGGCTCCGACTACAGTCGGTAAATAATTATTTTTATTTATGGTGGCTGGCCGCCCCCAAACCCCCGCTAACTGGTTTTAAGAAGTCGAGCTCCGACGTGGTCATGATAGTAAGAAGACGCAGCATACAGCGTAAGACACCACAAGCCACAAGTAGTACCATTGAGCCAACGACCGCCGACAAGAGCGATTCTGTTTCCTGGATTACACCAGTAATAATCTGTAGCATAAGTGTCGCTACTACCACCTACTTGAGTAGGGAAAGCAACTAACGGATTCTTAGGATCATAACCTAACTCTGTAATATAACTACCACCTGTTGAACTATTTACATAGCCAATTTTTTCATAATCTCCACTAAATACGTCGCTAGCGTAAGAAGTAGGATTATAACAGATATAAGCTTCATATTCAGATATATTAACACCGTCTAAGAATTGCCATACATTACCAAATATATCTTCAATTCCACGATAGATAACTGATCCTGTATCTGTTCCTGTAGCACTTCCAGATTTCATACCTAAACTATTGCAGCCGCCACTATTTAAAGCAGCGGTATTGTTTCCGTTAGTATAACCTGGTCCTAATTTTGACTGAGAATTATAATCAGCGTATTCAACTAAATATAATAATTGAATTAAGAAATAATGCCAGTCTAATTGGTGCCAGCCACTTCCTAAATTTTCGGCGTATGTTCTAAAGTCTGCTATAGTTTTACTAACTAAAGGAGCATAACCACTACGACTATAAACACCGTCGCTTGATCCAGACATAGTATAACGTCCGATCATAAATTCTTTACTTCTAGTAAAGCCACTTAAATTATCTTTAGAGATAAGTACATATTCGTAACCGTAAGACACATACCTTTTATAATAGAATTCTGGTATTATTGTCATTACTTGACCGTTACTACCTGTAAAGGAAAAATTAGCGTCGCCATAATAAGCAACTATCTTTTTATTAGTATTATCATAATTACAAGTGATTATATCACTCCATGGGTAAATACTATCAAAGTCGTTTTGTACTGCAGTAGTTCCAACTTGAGCGTTAGCTACTAAACCTACGGCGTCCTCAATTCTTTCCCAAGCAGACGAAGCAGAACTTATTTTACGTCTTACTCCGTATACTTTACTTAAATTATTCGATTTCTTATCTCGAACATTTATTACACCTAACATATTAACCCTCCAATTCCATATTAGATAATTGATAAGTAATTGTTATCTCAATATCTTCAAGAGGTTTTTCTGTTGTAGATATTTTAAAGCCACCGTCATAAGAATTTATACTAGCGTCATTAAGTTTTACTTGATTAGCTAAATCTAAATTACCATTAACTAGCGTGTTAGACGTAATATCACTATCAATTATATCATATTCATACAAATTTGTATCACTATTTAACGACCAATTATCTAGTGTTAAAGTAGTTTCATAGCTTTTAAGGCCATTTTTTACGATTTCATATATTTGATTAGCAAGTTTTCCAGCTGCGTCAGAGTCTAGCTGATTCTTGATTTTATTAAACCACTCAGAGAAAGTGTCCTCAGTTGTCTGTATATATTCTTCAAACTTAGTATATAGTTGATCGTATATTTCTTCTGTATTTAATGTTTCTACAGTAGAAGCAACAACTCCACAAACTGACTCCTCAAATCTAGTATCTTTAATTGCTGACTGAGTAATTGAAGTAATACCATTACTAACGTAGACTTCTGCAATTTTAATATCATATACTGTAGAGGATCTAATTAAAGCTGGAGCTGACGGATTATCGCTAAATGTTCCTTTGATTATTTGAGCTGATATTAACCTATTTGTTAAATCTAATCGTATAACAACATTATCAATTCTTTTTAATGTTCCGTCAGCCGTTTCTATTGTTTTAACTAAATCCCCTGTGTTAGAGTAGCGATAACCTTCTATATTGGCGTCGCCTTCTTGAATAGTAATAGACATATCATTATTAGCTATTACTCTTAGTTCATTATTGAAAATACCATTTGTAAAGTATTTCTTTAAATGACGAGCAAAGTCTTCCGCAAAGTAGACTCTATCGTCGTTTATGTCATTAAAAAAACTATATTTTTCCATAACTTCCGTCCTTTCTTTTATTCATTTACAAATTTTTCAGCAATAGGATTACCATAAGTAGGAATTATATCATGTTTACCTTTTTCGATAACTTCTTCTACCTCAGTAATTCTTTGTCGTTGCGTAGTGTTCCAACTTTCTTTTTTGATATTAACAATATCTCCTAAATCCCAATATTTCCTATAATGAGTGGAGTGTATTGTTGCCTCAAAACTTTCAGTCGGATTAGTTAGTTTTTCTTTGCCTAAGTTGTCTAATATTGCGTTATATTCGTCAGTAGTTAAATCTGTATTGCTTTCGCTTTTTGCGTCTACAAACGCCTCTCTAATATCAAAATCGTGCGTGTCAGTTGTTACGTTAGTTACTGTTCTTAAAATACGAGCCGTATCTTCTCCAGTACCACCAACTAATACGTCGGTAATCATATTTTTTCTACTGTATGTATATTCGGCTGAGTCCAGATTCGATTTATCTTCGCTGAATTCATATCTAGTATTTACTTTCTGCGAGTCTGTTCTGTCTTTACCTTCATAATTTACATACCTATAACGTTTATTAGCTAAGTCTAAGACAATTTTTCCACCAATATTAGAAGCTCGAGATAGTTTCTCGTGATAATCATATACATTTTTATAAGTACATTGAAAATCAACTTTATCGCTTGTTATATCACTAGAAGTAATATCTAGTAAAGAAAAAGGCGTCATATTGTTTAATAGCTTTCTAAAAGCTCCAATATAATCGCCACTATAAGTAACACGTTTCTTTATAATTCTTCTTTTTAACAATGATAATAAAAAACTACCATATACAGTAATAGTAACTTTATCGCCGTCGTCGTTAAACTTCCAAGACTCAATTATTCCAACTTCGTCGTCTTCTGTTAAATCACTTCGAACGATAATATTATCAGAATCTAATAACCTAAGATTATTAGTTGTTAAGTTTAAACTTAATTCAAATTCTCCAGTTTCAAAATATTTTCTTCTCCAACGTAGAGAACTATAGCTATCTATAACACCTAAAAACTTTAAGTCTCGATCATATACATTTAAAGATATAGCTTTCATTATACCGCCTCATATTCTGGTAAGAATTCAACGGTAGTCTCTAAATTTTCCTCGCCACTATCTGCGCCACTTCTAAAGGTATTAGTTCCACTAGGTACTTGTAAATATTTACTACCATAAGTCATTAAGTAATTTATGTTTTCTTCCTCTCCAGTAGCAGCACTTATATAAACAACATTTTTATTATCTATATGAGTAGTAATAATAATCTGATCTCCTGGAGACATAACTTTTTCTATCTGGATTATTTCACGAGTATTAACATTAAATAAATATGGATTAGTTACTGTATCATTAGCTTTAAATCTAATAGTCATACCATAATCGAAATCCGTAGTATTTTCTGTAGTACCCATAGAAGTAGTATTTTTAGTACCAAATTTAATACCTGTTTCTTGTGGAATCTTTAACGCAAACTTAAACGCTGGCGTCCATGTAGCCATAGACAATACTGTAGCAGCAATAGCCGAAAAACGCGGATTAGGACATACTAGAGAAATAGTAAAATCTCTAGTATAACCTTTCTTTTCTGGAATAGTTACTTTTTCAACAACACAAGTGATTTTTCTTTCAATATCTCCTTCATAATAATATAAAGTACCTTCACTATTAAGAGGGAACATATCGAATAGTAATAATCTATTTTCTTGTACGTTTTCTGTTATAGTACCTTTAATCTCTAAATCTCTTTTATCAATACTCGTACCAGTCCAAGTAGCACCGACACCATACGCAGATTTAACACTATTAACACTACCTATAACGTCATGAAAGCCGTCGCATATTCCTAATAGGAAAGGTGGCTTATATGTAAAAGTGATTAGATCGCCTTTGTAGTTTTCAAATATAAGTGTTCTTCCCATATAATCACGCCTTTCCATATTTTAGGTTATACTCTTGTAAAGCTTTTCTTGTCTGTCTAGCAGTTTCAGCTGGAGACAATGGCTCAGTAGAGTTAATAGTTAAACTAAAGTTATTGTTTACCTCGTTGTTAGTTACTGCAGACTGTTGAGATACATACTCTTTATTTTCGTCAGCAGTTAAAACACGTTCTCCTTTATGTAGTAGCGCTGGCATTTCGTCATAAGGTACATAATCCATACCGACACGAAGTTTCTTGATTAAAGAAATATTTAATCCTTTACCTCCAACACCAGGTACCCAGTCTGGAATCTTTATTTTATTTAAACCTTTAATAAATGTATTTATTCCGTCTATTATGAAGTTAATAGGAGCTTTAAATATTCCTGTTATAGTCGAAATAATACCGCTAAATATATCTTTTACTCCCTGCCATGCTTTTTTCCAGTTACCACTAAATATACCAGTTATAAAGGTAATAATACCACTTAACATATTTTTTAATCCAGATATGATAGGAGTTAATGCAGAGAAAGCACGACCGAACGTATTAGTTAAAATACTAGCAGTAATATTAAGTGCTCCCTGTAATGGTGGAAGAATAGCGTTAATAATCATAGTCAATAAGTTTATTATTGGAGGTAAGATCATGTTTAATAATTGAATAAGTGGAGTTAATAACGCCATAAGCAAGTCAATAAATGGTTGTAATAATTGTAATATCGGTTGTAGTAAAGGTAATAAAGGTTGAATAAGACTAAGTAATAAAGGTAAGATTAACTGTATTATCTGTAGTAATGGTGGTAATAACATATTTATTAGGTCCACTATTACTGGTAGAATCGACTCTATGACCTGGGTTATAAAAGGTAAGAGTTGATTTATTAAATCAATAAGCATAGGGAAAATAGCATTTACTAAATCCATAAGCGGCGGTAATAAAGAAGACAATAGATTTATAAGTATTGGTGCTAGTGTTCCAATTAACGCCTGTATTGTAGGTAAATTATCTAGTATTAACTGTACGAATTGCTGCAATACTGGGAATAGTTGACCGATTAAAGAGTTAAACATACCTGTAAAACCTGTTTTTAATCTATCTATAACGTCCCCAAATTCAGCACCAGCTGCTACTGCGTCGTTACTCATAACACCGCCTAAATCGACGGCTTCTTGTTTTAATTTATTTATTCCGTCGCTACCTTCGGCCAATAGTGGAGCTAATTCAGCGTAAGACTTACCGAATATATCATTTGCTAAAGCGTTTCTAGTGGTTTCGTCTTCCATATCTGCAAGTGCAGCCATAACCTCATTAAAGGCGTCTCCACTTGAGCCAATTTCGTTTATATTTATACCTAAACGCTCATAAGCTTCGCACATGGTCTTACTTCCTTCTTTAGCGTCAGCAAAGGCCTTTTGTTGTTTAATCATAGCTTTTTCGAGTGTTGCGGACTCCATACCACCTAATTTAGCAGCATAGGCCCATTTCTGATATTCTTCTGCAGTTGTTCCGACTTTCTTAGCCGTATCGTCTAGCGCTCCAGCACTATCAGCGACGCTCATAGCCATAGCAGAGACACCACTAACTACCGCAGTAGTTGCGCCGACTATCGCAGTCCCAACTTTAGCAGCAGAGCTAACTATTGATCCTAAAGAAGAAGCAAAGCTCTTTTCAGAATCTTTACCTTTTTTAGTGGTATTGTCTATAGCTTGATTAGCTTTTTCATTGTCAATAAAGATAGAGCCATATAAACTAAATATACTAGCCATTTTTAACACCTCCTAAGCCGTAATCTTTTAAAATATCTTCTGCGCTTCGCATTTTTTTTCTTGGCTTTTCAAATTGTGGGACGAAAGAACTACTTCCAGAAATCTTTTTAACAATTTCATTTATTAGTTTAGGAAGTTCCATTTCTTTATTTATGGCGTTTTCTAAACATTTAGCCAATAAAAAAGAGGACTTGTCCTCAAACCAGTCCACACCGCCATAATGCTTATATAATATTCGTAGGACCTCCGCAGTTCCGATACCTACGCTAGAGATAAAAAAGACTCAACTCCGTCAAGTTTAGATATTTCTTTAAATATAGAGACAATATCTTCGTCTTCGGCTTTTCTTAAAGCTTCTTTTAAATCCTTTTTATATTTTATTCTCAATTCTTTTTCTTTTTCAGCTGGGATTACTTCTTCGCCGTCAGCTGCTTCGTATAAATCTGGATCGAATTCGTAATCTTTCTTATTAGGTAAATAACCTTTAAATGCAGCTACGAAAGAATAAAATTCTTCTTCACATTTATAGATTCTAGTAATTATTAAAGCAATAAGTTGTTTTCCTAATTCTTCATGATCTTTTTTTTCGTCGCCTGTATTAACTTCCATTGTCTTTAATTCTTCTTTAATTTCCATTTTATCAATAATTTCACTTAACATTAACAAGTGTTTTGTTTTCATATTTTCCTTCTTTCTATTATTCTCCCTTTTGTTATCGCTCAAATAGAAAACAAAAAGGAGAATAAATTATTTTATTTTTATTCTCCAGTTGTTATAGGACATGTTTCATAATCTTCGATTTTATATAATCTACTACTATCGTCGATAGTGTAGTGTGGTATAATTTCAAGATTATGTTCGTTTTCAGCTTTAGGAGCTGCTTTATAAGTAAATGCGCCTTCATGTAATCCGTAATTAAATGTTAATACTTTATAAGTACCGTCTAACATTTGAGTAATTACGTCAATAGTCTTAAGGTATTTTTCTGTGCTAATAACACCAAAATTACCCTGAGTGATTACACCAGTTTCTTTATTTAAAACTGCATTAGGTAAACCTCTTTGTAATAACTCTTGACTGCAACATAAAGATATAATCTTAATAGCAGCGTCTTCGCCGTCGATAACTTGCATACCTGCAGTTTTTCCACGACGACCGTCGAATTCAATGTCTCTAATTTCTGGTGTTATTGTCATTTCAGCACCACCACGAGTAGGTCCAACGATTAACTCGTCGTCTTGTCCCATGTTGAATACGACAATACCTTCGTCGATTTGAATTTTCTTAACGTCGTTTTCAGTAAAAACTCTTAACATTTGTAATACCTCCTTTAAAATATTCTTACACTAAATGTTATTTTCTTTTTAATTAGTTCGAATTCTGGATCAGATACAGGTTTCTTACTTTCAAAATAAATAACGGCTCTTTCTTTTGAGAAAATATGACCGTCTAATATAGTGATTAGTTCTTGTAATTTATTTTCAAGCTCTAATCCTATATTGGGCTCATTAGACCATATATTTATATCAAAGTAAGTTAAAACACCATATCTTAAATTAGAATTAACAGGATCACTTATTACGCCATAGGGGAATTTAGCTTTTTTACTAGCTTCCTCATAATAAATATCAATAATATTTTTAGATTTTAAGAATTCTTGTAGTCCTATAAAGAACTCTGTATCATTAGGCATCTTCGACCTCCTCGCTTTCTTCAATTTTTCCGCCAGCTTCAACAATAGTCTTATTTAGTTCGGCTAAATATTGCTCTTGTGCGGCTCTTATTTCTTCTATGTTTTCAATAACACTATTTCTTAATGTACTTTCTCCTCTAAGACCTGGGTGTTGTACCGATTTACCATAATCGATATTACCGTCTGTAAGAGTCTTAGCATTTTTAATACTAATAATATGCGGATTTACACCGAACTCGATCCACATAGGATTAGCATGCGAGAGTTGCTTTCCTTTCTTCTTAGCGGTAGCTTTAGAGTAATAACCGATCTGTAATTCTGGTTGTCCTGTATTACGGTCGATTTTAGCCCAGTAGCCAACTTGCTTAGAAAGTCGAGCAGTATATTTTTTAGTGTTTTCTCTAATAGCTTTACCAGCTACTTTAGCAGAAGCTCGTAACGCTGATTTAGAGAGTTTTACCATAGTAGTTTTAACTTCGTGAGAAGTATCTATAAATTTAACGGAGCTTGAATTACTACTCATGATTATTAGCTAATCCTGTCAAAGTCAACTCTGTTATTTCGGAGTCTTTTTCATAAGAGCGTAGTATTTTATAAACTACGTCATTATACTTGACGTGAGTATGTATATCTTCGTTAAATTCAACTGTTCTGACTTCAAAACATTTTTCTGGTTTAAAGCCAGCAGCTTGCGCCTGGTAGAATTCAGTTCTTTTTACTGATATTTTATTTGCGTAAACTTTAGTTTCTTTATAAGAACGGTGGGGACGATTAAGCTTATCAAATGTTTCGACTTCTTCTAGTAAATAGAGAATATCACACCACATTTTAAGACGCCTCACTTTCTGTAGATTCACTAATATAGTTATCTGTTAAAGCTAATTCAGTTCTTAACGTCTCGTAAGACGTTCTAAACTTATCATAATTTTTATTATCTAATCCAAACTCAGCTTTTAAGTAAAGAAGGACAGCCATTTTTATTAGACTGTCCGATTCATACTTATTAGCCATAGTAGGAGTAATACCGTTTCTTATCAAATCTTTTTGACAAGCTTTAATAAGAGTAGTGATTTCATTATTTATTACAGTATCGTCTGCTGCAATACGAAGAAATCCGCGAGCTTCATTTAAAAACTCTGTACTGATTTTTTGTTCTTCCATAATATCACTCCTTAATTATTATTATTTTTTCTTTTTATTATCAGTTTTATTATCTACGGTTTTAGATATTGGCTTACTGTTACGAGAAATAAATTTAACTAAATGATAATCAGAAGAAAAAAGCTCAAGAGCTCTTTCTTCTGTTACGATTATTTCTTCATTTTTAGTATAATGTTTACTTTCGTCGTAAGTATCAGTAAACGGAGTAACTACTTTTAAAGTATAAAGCATGCTTTAACCTCTTAAGCAGTAATGTCAGTAACTTCTAGTATAGCGAAAGCTTTAGAATCCATAACATGACCGTCTCCAAATGCTAAAGCTCTATGTACGATCATACCGTCGCTAAATTTTTCATGTTCTGAGCTAGCAACTTGTGGAGCCATGTTATAGTTATACCAATATCTTTTACCATAACCGAATAGGATTTTTCCTTTAGGAGCTTCGTCAGATATGATAACAGGTTTCTTTAGTAACATTTCTGTTGTTTCATTATAAACAGGGTGTCCGTCAGTTCCTACCATACCTTCGATTAGTTCGTGGAAAGTTTCAGTATTAACTACATAACTAGCACGTTTACCATAAGCTCTACGGATTTTACCTTTTAATGAAGCTAAAGCAGTATGTCCGAAATCAGCTAAAGCAACAGACATTTTTTGAGCTTCTGCGAAAGCATAAGTAAATAAACCTTCAGCTTCGTTACTTCCTGTACCAGTCATAACTTCTGCTTCAAGTTTTAATGCTAAAGCTAAAGCTAATTCAGATACAACGATTTCTTTAAATGCTTCTAAGCTTTCAGCGTCTAAACCAACACCTAACTCAATTTTAGCGCTAGTTCTGTATGATCCGAATGTAATATCTCCAGTAACTCCGCCGTTTTCAGTTATAGTGTCGCCGTCTTTATCTTTATTAGCTCCGATAGCTGATAAATTACCAACACGTAAATTACCTCTAACATTTTTTAAGTTAATGAAGTTCATTATGTCTGATACTTCGCGCATTTCTGTTATGATTTCTTCGTCCAATTCTTCTGGAACAACTGCTTGACCGTTAGTTAAAGTAACTCCTCTTGTTTCTTTACCTCCAGTAATCATGTATTTTAAAAATGATCTTACTTCTTTAGACATAGAAGTTCTTTTTTCTTTTTCGTCCATATTATTATTTCCTCCTTCTTCTTCGTCTTCGTTTTCTCCTGGTGCAGCTTCTGTATTATCTGGATCAACTTCTCCAACTTCAATACTTTTAGCTAATTCTGCTCTTTTTTCTAGTGATTTTTGTTCTTCGTTTAATGTATCTAATTCAGCATTGATAGCATTAAGATCAATATCTTTAGAATCACTTTCTAAAGTAGCTCTTATTTCTGCTTTTCTAGCTTTAATTTCTTTTAATCTTTTTTCGTTCATTTTCTTTTCCTCCTTATCGAACTTTTTTAGATTTTAGATTTTGCTATACACATTTCGCGTAGTTGAGCTTGCCCCAAAGCTTCTTTTTCTTTTTCGTACTCCTCCGTAAAGAAATCCCTAGCGGAAATACTTGTCGTATCATACGCTGGTATATCTACCGCTGATACGTCGTATAGCTTTTTAATGCGAGTTATTGTCCTAGTATGAGTAGCTGGATCGTATTCTTCGCCGTCGTCAGCCACCACAAAGGCAAAACTCATCTTATCTATGTATCCACCTCTTATATCTTCTAAAAGGTTTCTACCATATTCAGTACCCCCAAGAAATGCGTCCATTTCCATACAGACGTCATTTATAGCTAGTTTTAAAGTATTATTTCTAATTCTAGCTGCAACACGTCCACCGTGATTATAATTAAATATAACGTCAGACATATCGCAATTATCAAA
>CAZPSA010000002.1:0-74244 GCA_964589375.1 uncultured Clostridium sp. | reverse complement strand
ACTAATTATCAAAATTATTTAGCAGATACCATCTGGTGTAATGATAAAAGTACAATAAAAAATATTGAGATAAGAGAGGATAAAATATCTTCGTCAAATACAATTAATATCATAAGTCAGAGTATTTGGCCAGGAGAGGGATATGGCCAATCTAATTATACGTTGTATGGTTCTAGTATAAAAGTACGAATGCCTTATATATTTCATAATTCGTCAAATAATAAGTATGCTCCTGCTGGAACTGGACCTAATTTAATTTGCCCCAATGACAATAATAATGGAAAACTATCTAAATTTACTGCGGAAGATACTTTAAATGGTAATGGAGTTCTTGATTATAAAATTGGTTTATTAACGGTAGATGAAGTATTGTTTGCTGGCAATATAGATCTATATGTGAGTGGGAGTACAGGTTTTTTGAGTAAAACATTTACAAGTTATATAAATATTCGAAGAAACAATGAAAATATTAAATATTGGCTTCTTACACCTAATGGTTATTATAATAGTAATGTTGCAATGAATTTTGTTGGTATTATTGATAATGCTTATGTTACTGAAACTTTAGGATTAAGACCATCTATTTCACTTAAAAGCACCACTACAATCACATCAGGCACCGGTTCTTCTTCCAGCCCGTTTGTTGTAAGTTAGTACCATTCATCTAATTTTTTTCTTGCATATTAAATATAAATAAACTATAATACATTTAAGCAGATGAGAAGAGAGTAGTAATATTTATTCTTATTTAAGAGAGTTAACGGTAGGTGGAAGTTAATATAAGAAAAATATGAACTTGCTTTTTGATGTGTTAGGAGTAGTCCTTTAAAACTATAAAGCATAAATTAAGGTGGTACCACGGTTTTTCGTCCTTTGAAATACCGTGTTTTTTTATTAGGAGGTTAACTATATGGAAGATTTATTTGTGTTTTTGATGAGTTTTAGTTTTATCTTTATTGTATATTTAGTTATTTATTTTATTAAATTGGCGAAAAATGATTTAGGAAAAGTAAAAGAATATGATTTATTATGTGCTAAGTTTAAAATAGAACGTAGTAAAATTAATTATAAAAGTTTTACAATCATTATTTATTTAGTCAATACATTAATTATTTCATCTACTGCTACAGTTTGTACAATGTTTGATTTAAGTTATATGTGGCAAATGATAATTGGTTTTGGTATGCTGATGGCACTAATTATTACATTATATACAATGCTTGGTAAAATTTTAGAAAAGAAATATAGAAAAGAGGAAAGATAATGAATATTAATGAAATTGAGAAAAAATGGCAAAAAAAGTGGGAAGATGAAAAATGTTTTGTTGCTAAGAATGGTTCTGATAAGGAAAAGTATTATATATTAGTTGAATTTCCTTATCCATCTGGTTCTGGGCTTCATGTTGGTCATGTGCGTTCTTATACAGCATTGGATGCAATGGCTAGAGTTAAAAGAGCAATGGGATTTAATGTTTTATATCCAATAGGTTGGGATGCATTTGGTTCACCAGCTGAACAGTATGCAATAAAAAACCATGTTTATCCGGCAAATATGGTAAAAGAATGTATTGATGTTTTTAAAAAACAGATAAAATCTTTAGGAATTTCATTTGATTGGAGTAGAGAAATAAATACGACAGATCCTGCTTATTATAAATGGACACAATGGCAGTTTTTACAATTTTTTAAAGCTGGTTTAGCATATAAAACGGAAAAGGAAATAAATTGGTGTCCTAATTGTAAAACTGGCTTATCTAATGAAGATGCGGCTGGGGGAGTTTGTGAAAGATGCGGTAGTGCTACAACTAAAAAGCTTAAAAATCAATGGGTGCTTAAAATGACAGCTTATGCTGATAGTTTAATTGAAGGTTTAAAAGATACCGATTTTATGGAAAAAATAAAAACTGCTCAAATTAATTGGATAGGTAAAAGTATTGGGGCTGAAGTTAGTTTTAAATTAAAAGATACATCTGATGAACTTAAAGTTTTTACGACAAGATGCGATACATTATTTGGAGTTACTTTTATGGTAATGAGCCCAGAACATTCATATTTGAGTAAGCATAGTGATTTAATTAAAAATTATGAGGAATTGAAGCAATATCAAGAAGAAGCTAAAAATAAATCAGAAATTGAAAGAACTGATATGACTAGGGAAAAAACTGGTGTAAAATTAGATGGGTTAGTAGCAATTAATCCTGTAAATAATAAAGAAATTCCAATATATGTTTCGGATTATGTTTTAGCAGGTTATGGAACTGGGGCGATTATGGCAGTACCGGCACATGATGAAAGAGACTATGAATTTGCTAAGAAGTTTAATATTGATATTATTCCGGTTATTGATGGGGGCAATTTACAAGATGGTGCATATACGGGTGATGGTCTTCATATTAATTCGCAGTTTTTGGATGGCTTAGATAAAGAAACGGCAATTGAAAAAATGCTTGATTATTTAGAAAGTAATAATATAGGTAAAAAGACTACAAATTATCGTTTACAGGATTGGATTTTCTCGCGTCAAAGATTTTGGGGTGAACCTATTCCGATGATTTATTGTGAAAAATGTGGTTGGGTTCCAGTTCCAGAAGAGGATTTACCGGTAATTCTTCCTGATGTTGATTGTTATGAACCTACTGATAATGGTGAAAGTCCACTTTCTACTGTGGATGAGTGGGTCAATGTTAAATGTCCTTGTTGTGGAAATCAAGCAAAAAGAGAAACTGATACTATGCCAAATTGGGCAGGTTCTTCTTGGTATTGGATAAGATATATGGATTCGGAAAATAAAAATGCTTTAGCAGATATGGACGCTATGAAATACTGGGGACAAGTTGATTATTATAATGGGGGAATGGAACATGCGACAAGACATTTGCTTTATGCTAGATTTTGGAATCAATTTTTATATGATCAAAAGATTGTTCCGATAAAAGAACCGTTTAAAAAACGAGTTGCTCATGGAATGATTTTAGGAGAAAATAATGAAAAAATGAGTAAAAGTAAAGGCAACGTTGTTAATCCAGATGATATGATAAATAGTTATGGAGCAGATGCTCTTAGAACTTATGAGATGTTTATTGGTGATTATCAAAAAGATGCGGCTTGGAGTGAAAATGGTTTAAAAGGTTGTAAAAAGTTTTTAGATAAAGTAGTTCGTTTAAAAGATAAAGTTATAACTGAAAATAGTTATAGTGGAGCGTTTGAGAAAATTATTCATCAAACAATAAAGAAAGTTACAAATGATTTATTAACTATGAATTATAATACTGCTGTTTCATCATTGATGATACTACTTAATAATTATGAGAAAGAAAGTACAATTACATCTAAGGATTATCGAGTATTACTTCATTTGTTAAATCCAATTGCGCCTCATATTACGGAAGAGTTAAATGAAGAACTTAATTTAGGAGAAATGTTTGCTAAGAGCAAATGGCCTGAGTTTGATGAGGAAAAGACAATTGAAAATAAATGTGAAATTGGGGTTCAAGTTAATGGTAAGTTAAGGGCTAGTATATGTGTTTCTGATGATATGAGCGAAGATGATATTAGGATGCTAGCGTTAGGCGAAGAAAATATTAAAAGATATACGGAAAATCATGAAATGGTGAAATTTATTGTAGTTCCTAAAAGAATAGTTAGTATTGTTGTTAAATAAGATATAAAAGCACCGTTAGGTGTTTTTTTGATAAATTAAATTGATTTTAAATTATTTAGATAAATGGTTTTAGTTAGATTTAAAAGTAAATAGGTCTAGTTTTAATTATTTATAGTCGAGGGAGTATTTTTGATAAAAATCTACAAAATTCATGTTTTAGGCGAAAATAGCTGAAAAACGCTTGCAAAAAGGGGATTTTATGGTATAATTTACTTTGGTTTGACTGGCTTAGATGTGCGAGGTTGCTGATACACTAGGAGAGGTTGTTAAACCAAAACTAAGATATCAGGTATATTCGTTACGGAGCTATGTTTATACTAGATGTAAACGGAAGGAGGACATATTGTAAATGTCAAAAGTAAGAATCAAACTAAAAGCTTATGATCATAGAGTACTTGATGTTGCAGCTTTAAAAATTGTTGATACTGTTAAAAGAACAGGGGGAGAAATCTCTGGTCCAGTACCACTTCCAACAGAAATTCAAAAAATTACTGTTTTAAGAGCGGTACATAAATACAAAGATGCTCGTGAACAATTTGAAATGCGTACACATAAAAGACTTATTGATATTAAAAATCCTAGTAAGGAAACAATGGATGCTTTAACTCACTTAGATATTCCAAGTGGCGTTGACATCGAAATCAAAACAAATAATTAGATGGAGGAAAAAAGATGAAAGGAATCTTAGGACGTAAAATCGGGATGACCGAAGTATTTACGAAAGATGGAAAAATCATTCCTGTAACTGTTGTTAGTGTTGAACCTAATGTAGTTATGCAAGTTAAAACTACTAAGACTGATGGTTATGAAGCAATTCAATTAGGAATTACTGATAAAAAACAATCAAGAACTAATAAAGCAGAAATGGGACATGCTAAAAAGGCTGGTGTCTTACCTAAGCGCTTCTTAAAAGAAATCAAAGTTGCAGATGCATCTGTTTATGAACTAGGAAGCACTATAAAAGCAGACATATTTGAAGTAGGAGAAAAAGTAGATGTTACTGGTACTACTAAAGGACATGGTTATACTGGCGTTATTGTAAGAAATAATCAATCAGAAGGACCAAAAACACACGGTTCAAGATATCATAGAAGACCAGGCTCAATGGGAACTATGAGACCAATGAGAGTTTTAAAAGGAAAAGTACTATCAGGTCATATGGGCGTTGATACAGTAACTATTCAAAATTTACACATTGTAGATGTTAATACAGTTGATAATTATATTTTAGTAAGTGGAAATATTCCAGGAGCTAAGAATTCATTAGTTTTAATCAAAGAAGCTGTTAAAGGTGGTAAAAAGGAAACTTTTGAATTAGTTAACTATGAACCAGAAGCTTTAAATGAAGAAGTAGTAGAAGAAACTACTTTAGAAGCAACTGAAACTGTTGAAACCGAAGAACCAATTGAAGAAGAAGTTAAACCAGAAGAATCTTCAGTTAAGGAAGAAAATTAGGAGGTAAACAATGGGAAAAGTTGATATTATTAATCTTAATGGTGAAAAAGTAAAAGATTTAAAACTAAATGAAACTGTATTTATTAAAGAACCAAATGAAATTGTTTTAAAAAAGGCAATTGATTTACAACTTGTTTCTTTAAGACAAGGAACACATAAGACTAAAACTCGTGCTGAAGTTCGTGGCGGTGGCAGAAAACCTTATAAACAAAAAGGTACTGGTAATGCTCGTCAAGGATCAATTCGTGCTCCTCATTATAGAGGTGGTGGAGTTGCTTTTGGTGTAAGCCCAAGAAGCTATACTTTTAAGATGAATAAGAAAGAAAGAGTTTTAGCTTTAAGAAGTGCTTTATCTATTAAAGCAAATGAAAAGAAATTAACTATTGTTGATTCGTTAGAATTAAATAGTTTAAAAACTAAGGATTTAAAACAAATGCTTAATTCATTAAAATTAGATGGAAAAATATTATTTATTTGTTCTAATGATGCTGAAAATTTATATATGGCATCAAGAAATCTTTCTAATATACTAGTTATTTTAGCTAATGAAATTAATGTTTATGACATTATTAATGCTGATAATGTAGTTATTGATGAAGGCGCTATGAAATATATTGAGGAGGTGCTTAAATAATGAAATCTGATATTATTTATTCACCAGTTATTACTGAAAAAACTAACGCTTTACTTCAAGATAATACTTATGTTTTTAAAGTAGCAAAGAATGCTAATAAAATTCAAATTAAACAAGCTATTGAGGAAACATTTGGAGTTAAAGTTAAAAGTGTAAATACTCTTAATACAAAACCAAAAAAGAAAAGAGTAGGAAGATACACTGGTACTAGAAAAACTTATAAGAAGGCTATTGTTACATTATGTGATAATAACTCTATAGAAATGTAGGTGTACTTATGGGAATTAGAAAATATAAACCAACAACAAATGGTCGCAGAGGTATGAGTACTTTAACTAATACTGAAATTACTAGTACTAATCCGGAAAAAAGTTTGCTTGTAAGTATAAGCAAAACTGGAGGACGTAATAATCAAGGACGTACAACTGTTAGACACATTGGTGGCGGTGCAAAAAGAAAATATCGTATTATTGATTATAAAAGAAATAAATTTGATATTCCAGCAAGAGTAACTACAATTGAATATGATCCAAATAGAACAGCTAATATTGCTCTTTTAACTTATAAAGATGGGGAAAAGAGATATATAATTGCTCCTAAAGATTTAAAGGTTGGTTCAATTGTTGAATCTGGAGAAAATGTTGATATTAAGGTTGGTAATGCTTTACCACTTAAGAATATACCAGTTGGTACTGTTGTTCATAATATTGAGTTAAAACCTGGTAAAGGTGCGGAAATGGCTCGTAGTGCTGGAACATCTGCTCAAATTTTAGGTAGAGAAGGTAAATATGTTTTATTACGTTTACAATCTGGTGAAACTAGAAAAGTTTTAGGTGAATGCTTAGCTACTATTGGGGTAGTTGGTAATGAAGATTATGAATTAGTAAATTTAGGCAAAGCTGGACGTAAAAGACATATGGGCGTTAGACCTACAAACCGTGGTTCTGTTATGAATCCTAATGATCACCCACATGGTGGTGGTGAAGGACGTACTCCAATCGGAAGAAGAAAAGGTCCTGTTACTCCATGGGGTAAACCAGCACTTGGATATAAAACACGTAAACCAAAGAAAGCTTCTAGCAAGTTAATTGTTAGTCGTAAGAAGAAATAGGAGGATATGTTATGGCAAGAAGTATTAAAAAAGGCCCTTATGTAGCCGATAGTTTAATGAAAAAAATACAAAAATTAAATGAAAATAATAAAAAAGAAGTTGTAAAAACTTGGTCACGTCGTTCAACAATCTTCCCTGATTTTATTGGTCATACAATTGCAGTTCATAATGGACGTGAATTTATACCAGTTTATATAACTGAAGAAATGGTTGGTCATAAGTTAGGTGAATTTGCACTTACTCGTAAATTTACAGGCCATGCTGGAAATAAGTAGGAGGTTAGATGGAAGCTTACGCAATACATAAAATGGCAATCGTTGCTCCTCGTAAAGCAAGAATGACCCTTGATTTAATAAGAGGTAAAAAAGTTAGTGACGCTAGAGCTATTTTAAAAAATACTAATACAAAATCTAGTAGATTAATAATTAAAGTTTTAGATTCTGCTGCGGCAAATGCCGTTAATAATTTGAATTTAAAAGAAGAAGATTTATTTGTTTCTGAATGCTTTATAAATCCGGGACCTGTTCTTAAAAGAGTAAAATTTGGTTCTCGTACTAAGGTAGATCGTAGAGACAAAAGAACTAGTCATATAACTGTTAAAGTTAGTGATGGAAAGAAGGAGGCATAATTAATGGGACAAAAAGTAAATCCTAATGGATTAAGACTTGGTGTAAATAAAGATTGGCAATCAAAATGGTATGCTAAAAATGATTATGCTAAATTTTTAAATAATGATTTAAAGATAAGAGATTTCTTAAAGAGCGAATTAAAAGATGCTTTAGTAAGTGAAGTTATTATCGAAAGAAGTAAAAAACGTACTGAAGTTAAGATTCATACTGCTAAACCAGGCGTTGTAATTGGCCGTGGCGGTGAAGATATTGAAAAATTAAGAAAGAAAATTAAAAAATTAGTAGGCGAAGATGTTTATGTAACAATCATCGAAGTTAAAAACCCTAACTTAAATGCTCAAATTGTTGCAGATCAAATTGCTAAACAAATTGAAAATAGAGCAAATTTCCGTACTGTTCAAAAGAAAGCTATCAAAGATGTTATGAAGGCTGGAGCTGTTGGTGTTAAAACTGCGGTTTCTGGACGTTTAGGTGGAGCGGAAATGGCACGTACTGAAGGTTATACAGAAGGTACTGTACCACTACATACAATTAGAGCAGATATTGATTATGCAACAGCAACTGCACCAACTACTTATGGTAAAATTGGTGTTAAAGTTTGGATTTATAAGGGAGAAATACTTCCTACTAAAAAAAGTGTAGGAGGCGATTTAAATGTTAATGCCTAAGAGGGTTAAATATAATAAACCTCAAAGAGTTAGCTATGAAGGCCATTCAAAAGGAAATACTGAACTTCATTTTGGTGAATTTGGTTTAATGGCTAAAGAAGGCGGATACGTTAGTGCTAGACAAATTGAAGCTGCTCGTATCGCTATGACCCGTTATATGAAACGTGGTGGAAAAGTTTGGATTAATATTTTCCCACAACTTGCTAGAACTCAAAAACCTTTAGAAACTCGTCAAGGTACTGGTAAAGGTTCTGTTAAAGAATGGGTAGCAGTTGTTAAAGAAGGAAAAATAATGTTTGAAGTTGGAGGAGTTTCTGAAGAAATTGCTCGTGAAGCTCTTAGACTTGCATCACATAAATTATGTGTTAAGACTAAGTTTGTAAAAAAGGAGGAGGCATAATATGAAGGCTAGTGAATTTCGTAAAATGTCAAAAGAAGAACTTAATAAGAAACTTATTGACGTTAAAAAAGAATTGTTTGATTTAAGAATGAAACAAGCAACTGGTTCTTTAGATAAACCTCATAAAATTAACGCATTAAGAAAAGATGTTGCAAGAATTAAAACAATTTTAAATGAATTAGATGGGAGTGAAAAATAATGGAAACTAAAAGATCTGAATTAATTGGTAGAGTTGTTTCATGTACAAACGATAAAACAATTACAGTTTTAGTAGAAACATATCGTAACCACCCATTATATAAGAAAAGAGTAAAATACTCTAAAAAGTATGCTGCTCATGATGAAAAAAATATTGCTAAAGTAGGAGACACAGTAAGATTATTATCAACTAGACCATTATCTAAGACTAAGAGATATGAACTTGTTGAGGTAATCAAAGAAGCTGTAGTTTTATAGGAGGATTAGAATTTATGGTAATGCAACAATCAAGACTAAAAGTTGCTGACAATTCTGGTGCTCGTGAGATTATGGTAATTAGAGTACTTGGTGGCAGCAAAGTTAGATATGGAAATATAGGAGATGTTGTTGTTGGGACTGTTAAAAAAGCAATTCCTAATGGTAACGTTAAAGAAGGAAAAGTTGTTAAAGCTGTTATTGTAAGAAGTGTTGAAGGATTAAGAAGAGCTGATGGAAGTTATATCAAATTTAATGATAATGCTTGTGTATTAATTAAAGATGATAAATCACCAATCGGAACTCGTGTTCTTGGACCAGTTGCAAGAGAATTACGTGATAAAGAATTTACTAAGATCGTATCACTTGCTCCTGAGGTTTTATAGGAGGATATATGAAAGTTAAAGTTGGAGATAAAGTAAAAGTACTTACTGGTAAAGATAAAGGTAAGGAAGGTAGAGTTATTTTAACTCTTAAAAAGAAGGATAGAGTTGTTGTTGAAGGTATCAATATGGTTAAAAAACATATGAAACCATCAAGAACTAATGAAACTGGTGGCATTTTTGAAACTGAAAACGCAATTCATGTATCTAATGTTAAAGTAATTGAAACTACTGATGTTAAAAAAGATAATAAAAAATCTGAAACAAAAAAAGAAACAGCTAAAAAAACAACCAAAAAAACTACAAAAAAAGTAGGTGAAGCTAATGAATAGTTTAAAAGAGTTATATAATAAAGAAGTAAAACTAGAACTTATGAAGAAATTTAATTATTCTTCTGTTATGGAAATTCCTAAATTAGAGAAAATTGTTATCAATATTGGTGTTGGTGATGGTTCTCATGATGAAAAAATGATTGAAGCTGCAGTTAAGGATTTAGAAGCTATTACAGGTCAACATCCTGTTATTACTAAAGCTAAAAAGTCAATTGCTGGTTTCAAATTAAGAGAAGGTCAAACTATTGGAACTAAAGTAACTTTACGTGGAGAAAATATGTATGTATTTTTAGAAAAATTAATTTCTGTAGCACTTCCACGTGTAAGAGATTTTAGAGGAGTTTCTCCTAAAGCATTTGATGGAAAAGGAAATTATACTTTAGGTATTAAAGATCAATTGATTTTTCCTGAAATTGAATATGATAATGTTGTAAAATTAAGAGGTATGGATATTGTTTTTGTTACTACAGCAAAGACAAATGAAGAAGCTTTAGAATTATTAAAAGGCTTTGGAATTCCATTTAGAAAGTAGGCGCGAATATTATGGCTAAAACAAGTTTAAAAGTTAAAAATTCAAGAACTCCAAAATTTAAGGTTAGAGCATATACTCGTTGCTCAAGATGTGGAAGACCTCATGGAGTTTTACGTAAATTCGGATTATGTCGTATTTGCTTTAGAACTTTAGCAAATGAAGGCAAAATTCCCGGCGTAAAGAAATCAAGTTGGTAGAAAGGAAGAATCGGAAATGTTTGTAAATGATGTTATTGCTGATATGCTTACAAGAATTCGTAATGCAAATCAAATGAAGTATGCAAATGTTGATGTAATTAATACTAAGATGACTAGAGCTATTGCTGCTATCTTAAAAGAAGAAGGTTATATTAGTGATTTTGCAGAAAATAATGAAAATAAAATGTTAACATTAACACTTAAATATGGCGATAATAAGAAAGAAAGAGTTATTATTGGTCTTAAGAGAATTAGTAAACCTGGACTTAGAGTATATGTTAAACATGACGAACTTCCAAAAGTACTAAATGGTTTAGGAATTGCTATCATTTCTACTTCTAAAGGTATCATGACTGATAAGAAGGCTAGAGAAAATAATCTAGGAGGAGAAGTACTTGCCTATATTTGGTAAGGAAAATTGGTTATGAGTAGAATTGGAAATAGAGTATTAAATATTCCTGAAGGTGTAACAGTTACTTTAGATAAAGATACTAATACATTAACTGTAAAAGGACCTAAAGGAGAACTAATAAAAGAATTTAATAAATTAATTACAATTGATATTACAGAAACTAGTATAACTACTAAGAGAAATAATGAAGCATTATTTACTAAGAGTATTCATGGAACTACAAATGCTCTTATTGCTAAAATGATTGAAGGTGTTCATACTGGATTTGTAAAAGAACTTGAAACAGTAGGTGTAGGTTATAGATTTGCTGTTTCTGGTAATAAAATTACTGTTAGTGCTGGATATTCTCACCCAGTTATCGTGGAAATTCCATCTGATATTAAGGTAGAAGCTCCATCAAATACAGAATTAAAGATATCAGGAATTGATAATCAAAAAGTATCTGAATTTGCGGCTAACATTCGTAAAATAAGAAAACCAGAACCATATAAAGGAAAAGGTATTCGTTATAAGGGCGAAGTTATTAGACGTAAAGAAGGAAAGAAAGCTGCTAAGTAGGAGGAAAGTATGATAAAAAAAGAATCAAGAAATGTTGCTAGACAAAGAAGACACGCTCGTGTTCGTAAGAATGTTTTTGGAACATCTACTATGCCTAGATTAAATGTATTTAGATCTAATAATGAAATTTATGCACAAATTATTGATGATGAAACTGCTAAAACTTTAGTAAGCTCTTCTAGTGTAGCCTTAAAAATCGATAATGGTGGCAATGTTGAAGGTGCTAAAATAGTAGGTGCTGATATTGCGAAAAAGGCTCTTGAATTAAATATTAAAAAAGTTGTTTTTGATAGAGGTGGCTACCAATATCATGGACGTGTAAGTGCTTTAGCAGAGGCAGCACGTGAAAACGGATTAGAGTTCTAGAGGGAGGGAAATAATGGAAGAAGAAAAGAATGTTGTTGCTACTCAAAATGTAGAAACAGTTAAAGATAATAAAAATAATAAAAACTTTAATAGAAAGCCTAGAAAAGAATTTAAAAAGAACTTCGAACCTAAAAAGAAACTTTTAGAAGAAAAAGTTATTTCAATCACTCGTGTAACAAAAGTTACTAAAGGTGGACGTCATTTCCGTTTTGCGGCTACTATGGTAGTTGGTGATGGTAAAGGTTTAGTAGGTATAGGAACTGGTAAGTCTATGGAAGTACCTGAAGCAATTAAAAAAGGTATTCAAGCTGCTAATAAGAATTTAGTTAAGATTGATATTGTTGATGGTAGAACAGTTTCTCATGAACAAATTGGAAAATGTGGTAGAGCTAAAGTTTTAATTAAACCGGCCAAAGAAGGTACAGGAATTATTGCTGGTGGAGCAGTACGTGCTGTATTAGAAATAGCTGGTATTAAAGATATAGTTTCTAAATCTTTGGGTTCTAATACTCAAGTAAATGTGGCTAAGGCTACTTTAGAAGCTTTAAAATCACAAAGAAGTGCTGAACATATTGCAGAGCTTCGTGGTAAGAAAGTGGAGGAGTTATAAGATGAAATTACATGAATTAAACTCACTTCCAGAAAGTAAAAAAATTAAAAGAGTAGGTCGTGGCCCAGGATCTGGAATGGGAAAGACTTCTACTCGTGGTGAAAAAGGACAAAAAGCTAGAAGTGGCGTATCAATTAAACCTTGGTTCCAAGGTGGACAAAGTCCAATTTACCGTCGTATTCCTAAAGGGGGATTTAATAATGCTGCTTTTACAACTAGATATGCAATCATTAATTTAAGTGATTTAAACAGATTTAATGATGGTGATGTTGTAACTATGGAATTATTAAAAGAACTTGGAATTGTAAAAAAAGAATTATCAGGCTTAAAAGTTTTAGGTAATGGTAATTTAGAAAAGAAATTAACAATTAAAGCAAATAGATTTTCATCTATTGCTGTAAGTAAAATTGAAAGTGCTGGCGGGACTGCTGAGGTGATTTAATGTTTGCAAATCTAAAAGGACTATTTAGTCCGACTAATAAAGATTTACGCAAAAGGATATTGTTCACCTTAGGGTGTTTAGCAATATTTGCTCTTGGAACTAATATAATGGTACCTGGAGCTAAAGAAATTACAAAAAATTTAGGTTTTTTAGAACTACTTAACTTGATGAGTGGTGGAAGTTTGAAATCATTTTCAATCTTTGCATTAGGAGTTATGCCTTATATTACGGCAACGATTATTACGCAATTATTTCAAATGGATATTATACCTTATTTTAAAGAATTAAAAGAACAAGGGGCAACTGGTAGACAAAAGCTAAATAAGATAAATCGTTATTTGGGTATTGTCTTTGCCCTAATTCAAGGTTATGTCTTTTCTATCGCTTTTTTAGGTAATGGAGGTACTTTAGAAGTTATTAAGTCTACGATTTATTTAACTGCTGGTACAGCATTTCTTCTTTGGTTAGGAGATGAAATTACTCGTAAAGGTATTGGTAATGGTGTATCTTTGATTATTATGGCTGGTATTGTTAATACTTTACCGCAAACATTTATTACCGCTTTTAATTCCTTAATTTTAGGTTCAAGTTTTAGTAAGTGGTTGGGAATATTTTTGTTTACATTATTTGTGCTAGTATATTTAGCGATAATTATTGGCGTTGTATGTATGCAAATAGCGGAAAGAAGAGTACCAATTCAGTATTCTAATAGAACGGCTTCTTCTTATGGTGGAGAAAAATCGTTTATTCCGGTTAAGTTAAATTCGGCAAGTGTTGTTCCTGTTATTTTTGCATCAGCAATCGTAGGAATTCCTTCATTAATTGCTGAGGTTATAAAGAATGAAGCTTTTTCAAATTTTGTTAATAATTATATTGTTTATACATCTTATACAGGATTTTTGCTATATATGGTATTGATATTCTTATTTGGTTATTTCTATACATTATTACAATTAAATCCTGATGAAATAGCGGAAAATTTAGATAAATCGCATAGTTATATTCCGGGTATTACGCCAGGAGAACAGACTAGTAAATATCTAAAATACGTTATTACTCGTTTAACTGTATTTGGAACATTAGGTTTGATGATAATTGCAGCTTTACCAATAATATTTAGTAAAGTAACTAATTTACCAAGTAATGTTACAATTGGAGGTACTGGTTTAATAATTGTCGTTGGAGTTGCATTAGAAACTTATAAACAATTAGAAAGTAGTATTGTATCTCGTAGTTATAATGGTATAAGAAAGAAAAGAAGAAGAAGATGAAAAATATAGTTTTTATTGCGCCACCTGCTGCTGGTAAGGGGACACAAAGTGATTTATTAGTCACTAAATATAATTATAAACATATTTCAACTGGAGATTTACTTAGGAATGAAGTAAAAAGCGGAAGCGAATTAGGTAAGCAAATTGATTTATTACTTAAGACTGGTGAATTAGTAAGTGATGAGATAGTTAATTCATTGCTTACTAAGGAACTTAGTAGTGATGATAGACCATTTATTTTAGATGGATATCCTAGAAATATGCAGCAAGTTCCTTATTTAGATGAAATATTATCTAAGATAAATAAATCTTTAGATGCAATTATTTCTTTAGATGTTCCTTATGAGTTGTTAGTAAAAAGAGTAGTTGGTCGTGTTTATTGTCCTAAGTGTGGGAAAACATATCATAAAGAATTTAAAAAACCAATTGTTTCTGATATGTGTGATGATTGTAAATGTGAATTGTTAAATCGGGTTGATGATAATGAAGAAACTTTTAAAATTAGATATAACACTTATTTAGATAATACTGCACCATTACTTGATTATTATAAAAAGCAAAATTTACTCCATGTAATTACTAATTGTGATACAGCAGAAGAAACATTTGCTGAAATTGAGAAAGTGATTAAATGATAAGTATTAAGACCCCAGAAGAGATAGCATTAATAAAAGAATCCGGACATATAACTTATATGTGTCATCAATATTTAAAAGGCCTTATTAAACCGGGTGTTACAACTAAGTTTTTAGATGAGGAAGCTGGTAAGTTTATTGAAAGTCATGGGGCAAAGCCAAGTTGTTTGAATTATGAGGGATATCCTGGTAATATATGTGTATCAGTTAACGATGAAGTTGTCCATGGTATCGGCAGTGATCGTAAACTTAAAAATGGTGATATTGTTACTTTGGATATATGTACTTACTATAAAGGGTATCACTCTGATTCAGCTTGGACTTATCCAGTTGGAACAATTAATAAAGAAAAAGAAAGACTTCTTCATCATACTGAGAAAGCTTTATATATTGGTTTATCAGAAGTAAAAGAAGGTGCTCATCTTTATAATATTGGAGCTAGAATTTCTGAGTACGCTAAAAAACAAGGCCTTAGTGTAGTTAGAGAATTAGTAGGTCATGGTGTTGGCAAGGATTTACATGAAGAACCGGATGTTCCAAATTTTGGCAAATATAATACCGGTTTAAAATTGGTAGCTGGCATGGTTATTGCGGTTGAGCCTATGATTAATGCTGGGAAAAGATTTGTAGGTATTCTTGATGATGAATGGACAATTGTAACTCAAGATGGTAAGCCAAGTGCTCATTTTGAACATACAGTTGTTGTTACAAAAGATGGATATGAAATATTAACAGGAGAGTGAAAAAGTGGCTAAAGAAACTAAGATTGAAGTTGATGGTAAAGTTATAGATGTTATCAAAGATGAATATAAGGTTGAATTAGAAAATGGAAGTATAGTAATAGCTCACGTTTCTGGTAAAATACGAATGAATATGATTCGTATCTTACCGGGTGATAGAGTTACTATAGAAATTTCGCCATATGATATAACACGTGGGCGTATAATTTATAGAAAATAGGAGGATTTATGAAAGTTAGACCATCTGTAAAAAAAATGTGTGCTAAATGTAGAATAATTAGAAGAAAAGGTAAAGTTATGGTTATTTGTGATAACCCTAAACATAAACAAAGACAAGGTTAGGAGGAATATTTATGGCTCGTATTAAAAATGTAGAATTACCAAAAGAGAAGAGAACAGTTATTGGATTAACTTATATTTATGGTATTGGTAGAAGTACATCTGAAAAAGTATGTGCTTTAGCTAAAGTTGATCCATCAAAAAGAGTAAAAGATCTAACTACTGATGAAGAAGCAGCATTGAGAAAAGAAATTGATAATTATTTAACTGAAGGTGATTTAAGACGTGAAGTTCAAATGAATATCAAAAATAAAATGGAAATCAACTCTTACCAAGGCGTTAGACATAAAAAAGGATTACCAGTTCATGGACAAAGAACTAGTAGAAATGCTAAAACTCGTAAGGGTAAAGGTAAAGTAGTTGCTAATAAGAAAAAAGTAGGTAAATAGGAGGTATAGTATGGCTTATAATAGAAGAAAAAGAAAAGTTAAAAAGAATATTCCTGAAGGACAAGCACATATTCATTCAACTTATAATAATACTGTAGTATCAATTACAGATGTTAATGGTAATGTTATTAGTTGGGCTTCTGCTGGAACAATAGGTTATAAGGGTTCTAAGAAAAAGACTCCATTTGCTGCTGGTCAATCTGCTGAAGCTGCTGCTAAAGTAGCAATGGACTCTGGAGTAAAAAAAGTAGAAGTATTTGTTAAAGGATTAGGTGGCGGAAGAGAAAATGCAATTCGTTCACTTCAAGCTGCTGGTTTAGAAATTACCGCTATTAATGATGAAACACCAGTACCACATAATGGTTGTAGACCACCAAAACGTCCAAGAAACTAAGAAAGGGGATTTGAGGATATTATGAATTTTGAAAAACCAGAATACAAAATTACAGAATATATTGAAAAAAATAATTATGGAAAATTTGAACTAGAACCTTTAGAAAGAGGCTTTGGGACAACAATTGGGAACGCACTTAGAAGAGTAATGCTTTCATCTATGCCTGGTTCTGCAATTACAAGTGTTAGAATAGATGGAGTAATGCATGAATTTCAAAAAATTGATGGAGTTGTTGAAGACGTTACTTCAATTATCCTAAATTTAAAAAGCGTTGTAATTAAAAATTATAGTAAAACAAATAAAACAATTAGATTATCTGCTGATAAAGAAGGCGTTGTAACTGCTGGAGATATCGAAAAAGATGCTGATATTGAAATTGTAAATCCTGACTTAGTTATTTGTAATTTAGTTAAGGGTGGTAAAATCTATATGGAAATGACAGTTGGTAATGGTCGTGGATATGTAGATTCAAAAGAAAATAAAAAGTTATTAGGTGATACTGTTCAAGGTATTATTCCAATTGATTCATTATATAGTCCAATTGAAAGAGTAGCTTATGAAGTTGAAAGTGCTCGTGTTGGTCATAATGAAAACTATGATAAATTAATTATGGAAGTTTATACAAATGGTTCTATGAGCCCTGAAGAAGCAATGGCTTTAGCTTCTAGAATATTAATTGAGCATCTTAATATTATTGCTGATTTAAATAATATTGCTGATGTTACTGGAATAATTGCGGAAAAGAAAGTTGATCAAATAACCAAAACATTAGAAACTCCTATTGAAGAAATTGAATTTTCTGTTAGAGCTTATAACTGTTTAAAAAGAGCTGGCATTCATACGATGCAAGACTTAATTGACAAAAGAGAAGTAGATGTTACCAAGATTAGAAATTTAGGTAAAAAGTCTTTAAAAGAAGTATTAGATAAAGTTAAGGAAATGGGACTAAAGTTCCGCGATTAGAAAGAGGTAAGTATTATGTTATATCGTAAATTAGGTAGAGAAACACGCATCAGAAGAAGTATATTAGCTGGACTTACTAAAGATGTAATTAAAAATGAATATGTTGTAACTACTGATGCTAGAGCAAAAGAAGTTAGAAAATTTGTTGATAAAATGATTACTTATGGTAAAGATGGATCTTTAGTATCTAGAAGAAAGGCTTTAGCGTTCTTACAAAATGACACTGTTGCAGTTAATAAATTATTTAATGAATTAAATAAACGTTATGAAAATCGTAATGGTGGATACACTCGTTTAATTAAGTTAAATGAACGTAAAGGCGATGACGCGATGCAAATTAAACTTGAGTTAGTTGACTAATTTAAGTAAATAAAAAATCATGATATTAGTTATGTCATGATTTTTTTATCGGATAATACTTTCTAGGGCAAGCATAATCATATCATCTAAAGTTTTTTGTCTTTCTTCGGGACTTAAATTATTTTCGGGAGTAAATTTGCTATCAGTTATTGAAACTAGTGTAGTTGCTTCTTTTTTTAAATAATTGGCGACTGTATAAATTCCAAATGCTTCCATTTCAGATGCTAATAAATTTATGTTTTTAGGAACATCTCGCAAGAGATGATTAATTGGGACGTATGCATCAAATACTTCTGAGGTGTATATCGTTCCTTTAATTAAATTAATTCCTAGTTTATTAGCTTTATCTAATATTATTTGATTTAATGAGTTAGAAGATGATATTCTTTTAGACTTGCTTTTAGTTAAAGCATATCTAAAGTTTGAATGAGAATAGGCACTAGTTCCTAAAACTATATCTCTAACTTTAATATTGGGATTTAATGATCCGGCTGATCCAATTCTAATTATTTTTCTGACATTATAAAAAGCAAATAATTCATAAGCGTATAAACTAGCACTGGGAATACCCATTCCCGAACCAATAACCGTTATCTTTTTTCCTTTATAAGTTCCGGTAAAGCCTAGCATATTACGGACATCATTTATCAATTGGGCGTTTTCTAAATATTTATCAGCAATGTATTTTGCTCGTAAAGGATCTCCTGGTAATAAAACTCTCGTGGCAATCTTATCTTTAGAACATACAATATGGATAGGATTCATAATTTATCAACTACCTTTCTTTTAGATTATATCTTAATTGTGGTATAATGTCATTATAAAAATAAGAAAAAAAGTTATAATAGTAAAGAGGCGAAAAAATGGTATATAAAAAAGAAAATATGGGTGGTTATAATTTACATCTAATAAAAACTGATAAATTTAAACAAGTTCATTTGGAAATAATATTTAGAAATAATATAAAAAAGGATATAGTAACTAAAAGAAATTTACTATTTGATTATTTGTTAGAGTGTTCTTCTAATTATAGAACTAAAAGGGAGTTAGAGATAAAATTAGAAGATTTATATAATGCAAGTGTTTATGCTACAACTAATCGAGTAGGTGCTAGTATAGTTACAAATGTATGTTTAGATTTTATAAATCCATTATTAACCGAACGAAAAATATTAGAAGAAGCAATTAAATTGATTTTTGAATTAATATTAAATCCTCTAGTTCATAATGAAGAATTTGATGATAAAAAATTAGAACTTCTAAAAGTTCGTTTAAAAGATGAAATTAATAGTATTAAGGAAAATCCTAAAAAATATGCTTTAAGTGAGGCTAGTGGTGCTTTAGAAAACTCTTTTTCTTCATTAAGTAGTATTGGCTATATTGAAGATATTCTAGAAATTACGAAAGAAAATTTATATCAGTATTATAAAGAAGTTTTAAATAATGATTATATAGATGTCTATTTAGTTGGAGATATTGATATGGATGAGGCAAAAACTTATATTTATAAGTATGCTAATTTTAATGTTATTAAAAATCATTTATTGTCTTTTTATGTTGATAATCCAAAGTTTAAAGAGAAAACTATTTCTAAGAAATCTAGTTATGTTCAAACTACCATGGTGGCGGTTTTAAATCTTAATAATTTAGATAGTTATGAGCGAAAGTATGTGGCGTTTATATATAATTTAATATTAGGAGGTTCATCTTTAGAGTCAAAGCTTTATAAGAGGTTAAGAGCTGATAATTCACTTTGTTATAATGTTAACTCTTATTATCAGAAATATGATGGACTAATATATATTGCGACTTCTGTTGATGTTAAGGAAAAGGATAAGGCACTTTCTTTAATTAAAACTAGTTTGAAGGATATGGTAAATAATGTTAGGGAAAATGAGTTGGCGTCTGCTAAGAAATTTATTCAAACAAGCTTAATTATGACAATGGATTCTTTAAATAAAATAGTTGATAATAAGTTCTTCGAAGATGTAAGTGATCTAGATGATTGGGAGACTAGGTTAAAGATGTTTAAAAATGTAACATTAGATGATGTAAATAATCTAGCTAAAAAGATTTCGCTTGGACTTGTCTATACTTTAGAGGGAGGATTTAATGAAGAAGATTGAGATATTAGGTGCTAAAGAAACTTTATATAAAGAGCATTTAGATAATGGTTTAGATATTTATATGGTTCCTAATTGTAATGTTAAAAATTTCTATATAACTTTAAATGTTAGGTATGGTTCAATTTATAATAAATTTAAATATGATGGTAAGAATTATGATATGCCTAAAGGAATTGCTCATTATTTGGAACATTTAATGTTTAATATGCCAACGGGAAGTGCTTTTGAATATTTTGGAGATTTAGGTAGTCCAGTAAATGCCTTTACTTCATTTGATATGACTTGTTATGAGGTATTTGCTAATAATCATTTTAAGGAAAATTTGTCTTATTTAATAAAGTATGTTTATACGCCGTATTTTACTAAAGAATTAATTAATAATGAAAGAGGAATAATTACGGAAGAAATTAAAATGTATGAAGATATGCCAGAAACTTGTCTCTATTATAATTCTTTAAAATCGGTTTTAGTTAATGATGAGCGTCGTTTTTTAATTAGTGGAACTGAAAGTGATGTTAAAAAGATTACGTTAGATGATATTTTAACTGTTTATAAGGCATTTTATCACCCTGAGAATATGTTTTTAGTTATTACTGGTAATTTTAATCCCGAAGAAGCTGTGGCAATTGTTGAAGGAACAATGGCGGAGTTTACTTTTTCAGAATATAAAAAGGTTGAATTAAAGAAAATAGATGAGCCATTTAAAGTTACAAGTGAATATTGTAAGCAAAAGACTTCAATTGATAAAGCAAAAGCAGCGATTTCAATTAAGTATCCAATAAATAATTTTAAAAATCTTAAGATATCTGAGGTTGCTTTAAGATTATATTTTAATTTAATTATGCTTATAAATTTTGGAAATACGTCTATTTTAAAAGATGAACTTACAAGTAATGGGATTTTAACTGATGATATATCTTTTTCTTTAATTGCGACTGATGATTATTATGTAGAGACTATTATGGCGGCGACTGAATATCCTGATTATTTTGTAAAAAGAGTTAAGGAAACGATTGCTAATTTTAGTATTAAAGAAGAAGAATTGGAACGAAAAAAGAAGATTTGTATTAGTAATTTAATTATGATGTTTGATGATATAGAAGTTGTAAATAGTGAAATTTCGAAGGATCTTATTGATTATAATGAATACTTGAATGATGTTTATTCTATTTATAAGTCACTTAATATTGAGGATATGAATAAAGTAGCAGAGAAAATGGTGAATAAGTATATTTGTAGTGTTGATATATTAGTTCCAGATGAGGAGTAAAGGTTATAGTTAATTATAAAAAGGTAACATATGGTTACTTTTTTTAAATTTAAAAAGGAAATTAGAAGATAATGGTTAATATAAATAATGAAAGGAGGAATAATGGACTTTATTAAAGATAATAAAAAGTATTTTTTGTTTGGAATAATTGGGGTAATTGTAGTTGGGATAGCATTTTATTTTTATTATGGAGAAGAATTAGAGCAGGAAAGTAAAGGTGAAGAGGAAAGTATACTAATTAGTAAGGAAGATGATGACAATACTCTTCGTGATAAATTTTATGTTGATGTTAAAGGGGCTGTCAAAAAACCAGGAGTTTATGAATTTACTAATGGGGAAAAAGTAGTTGATGCAATAGAAAAGGCTGGAGGATTAAAAAGTGGCGCTACGACTAGTAATATAAATTTAAGTAAGAAATTAACAAGTGAAATGGTAATTTATATTTTTACTAATAAAGAATTAACGACAACTATTAAGACAACTACTACTACCACTGCAGCTCCTTGTATATGTGAAACTATAAAAGTGGATAATTGTATTAATGAGACTGATGATACTGCCAAAATAGAAGATGACAATAAGAATGAAGAAAAAAAAGTAAATATTAATACGGCTTTGAAGGAAGAATTAGTAACAGTAAATGGAATAGGTAGTTCTAAAGCAGATGCTATTATTAAATATCGAACTGAAAAAGGCGAATTTAAGACAATTGAAGATATCAAAAATGTTAGTGGTTTAGGTGATGCTCTTTTTAATAAAATTAAAGATTATATTACAGTCTAATTGGTTTTATTTTGCTTTATTATTATTTACAATCTTCTTCGTTATTTTAAATAGTGTTTTTAATGAACCTAAAAGTAAATTAAAAATGCAAGATGAGTACGTAGGAGTAATTACAAATATTAAATATACAAATGAAAAGTGGCAGCTTACTATAAAAGTTGATAATGAAAAAATAATAGCTTATTATAATAATAAAAATGAAAGTTTTAAATTGGGACAAAGAATTAAAATTAAAGGAAAGGTAAATATTCCTAAAAAGAATACTATACCTAATACTTTTAATTATCAAAAGTATTTAAATAATCATCATATTTTTTATACGTTTAGTATAGATGAATATGAAATTATTAATTCAGATGGGAGTTTAATTTATAAAGTTAAAAATTATCTTATAAAAAGAATGGATAAATCTTTAAATAGTAACTATTTAAAAGCTTTTATTATTGGAGATAAAAGTGATTTAGAGGATTATCAGACTTATGCTATAAATGGAGTAAGTCATTTATTTGCTTTAAGTGGTATGCATATAAGTTTATTATCGGGAATTATAATGTTTTTTTTGAAAAAATGGCGCAGAGCTGATCTTTTTATAATTGTTTTTTTAATTTTCTATACTTTTATAACGAACTATTCGGCTAGTTTAATTAGAAGTGTTTTGCTTTTTATTTTATCTAAAATAAATAAAAAGGGTAATTTTGATTTAGCTACATCAAAGGTGTTATTTCTTACGATGTTTTTGATGATAATGGCAGATTATTTAATAATATATGATTTAGGGTTTGTTTATTCGTGTATTGTATCACTGGGACTTATTTATAGTAAAAAGTATTATAAAAAGAATTATTTTTATAATTTGTTTGTTACTAGTGTAATTGCTTTTTTATTTAGTCTGCCAATAACTTTATATAATAGTTATGAAATTAATTTAATATCTATAGTTAGTAATTTATTAATTGTACCTATTGTAAGTTTAGTTGTATATCCTTTAACTTTAATTATATTATTGTTACCATTTTTTGATCCAATATTAAGTTTATTTGTTAATATTTTAGAGTTTATAAATAATATTTTAAAATGTATTCCTTTAAATATAGTTATACCTAAGGTTTCAATGTTTTTCTATTTGATTTATTATTTTCTTTTATTTAGTTTTATTAATAATAATAAGATTGTTTATATAATTTTTGCTTTAATGTTTATTTTTTCTTTTAAATTGAAACCACTATTTACTTCAGATAAAAAGATTATTTTTCTTGATGTGGGTCAAGGTGATAGTATGCTAATTATTAATAAAAATAATGGTGTGCTTATTGATACTGGAGTTGGTAATACTTATGATATTAGTGACAATACAATTAAATATCTAAAAAGTATGGGAATAAGTAAGTTATCTTCAATGGTATTAACGCATGGAGATAGTGATCATATGGGAGAAGCTATTAATTTTGTTAATAATTTTAAAGTTGAGAAAGTTATCTTTAATTGTGGAAATATAAATGAGTTAGAACAGAACATAATTAAGGTATTAAATAAAAGAAAAATAGCTTATTATTCTTGTATTAAAGAATTAAATATAAGAGATAATAAATTATATTTTTTGAATAATCAAAATTATGATAATGAAAATGATAACTCCATAGTAATTTATACAAATTATAATAATTATAAGTTTTTGTTTATGGGAGATGCGAGTATTAAAGTAGAAAATGATTTAATGGAACAATATAATTTAAATGATATTGATGTTTTAAAAGTGGGACATCATGGAAGTAAAACCAGTTCTAGTAAAGAATTTATTGATAAGATTAATCCTAAATATTCAGTTATATCAGTAGGAAAAAATAATAGATATGGACATCCGAATAAAGATGTATTAAGTGTTTTGAAAAAATCTAATATATATAGGACTGATATGCAAGGAAGTATTATGTTTAAAATAAAAAATAATAAATTGAAAATAGAAACTTGTTCACCGTAAAAAAGAATAATTTGAAGTATTATAATAAAATTAAAAAATAATGAGATAAATAGAAAAGGGATCTAAATGTGGTGGGTTTTCTTTAAATGAAATGATAAAATTTTATTATTTAATAGAAAAATGGCGATATAGTTTATCTGTTAGATAATTAAGATAATGAGTATGAAAGACTTTTTAAGAGCGAAAACTAATTAATTTACTACTTAGTATTATACGTGATATAATAAGCCTTGGAAGTGAAATGATGGCATCAGTAGTTATTCATATGGCAGTGGCAGCTGAAATAAATAAAATAATAAAGAAAAATCAAGATAAAATATTAATTGGGGCAGTTGCACCGGATGTATGTAAATTTTTAAATAATTCTAAAAAACAGAGCCATTTTTTGAATGATAATACAGAAATACCTAATATAGATCTTTTTTTATCAAAATATAAAAATAATTTATCTGATGATTTTGTGCTTGGATATTTTATTCACATTTATACTGACTATTTATGGTCAAAATATTTTCTTTCGGAAGTTTATAAAAATCAAATAATTACAAAATTAGATGGAAAACAAGTAAAGTGTAATGGCAATATGTTAGGAATGTATATTTATAATGATTATGCATGCTTGAATGGGAAAATAATAGCTGCATATAATTTAGATTTAAATGTGTTTGATAAGGGAATACCTCCATTAGATGATATAATTGAAGAAATACCGGTGATGCGTATTAATAATAATATTGATGAAGTCAATAATTATATAACGACCGATAGAAAAAGGAGATCATTAGTATTTGACTTTGATAATATATGTAACTTTATATTTTTAAGTAGTATTTTGATATTGGCAAAGTTGGATGAACTAAATTTTTATAAATGATAATTTAGTAATTTTTAGGCAAAAAAAGTAGACTTAAATTTATTCTTTTCCATAGAATATATTGTACACTAATTTAGTGTTTAGATAGATTTGAAGGGAAAAGCCCTTCTTTTTATAATGAAAAAGTTATGTTATACTTTTAATGAGGTGTTTATGAGCAAAATATTAGATTATGAGCAAATGCTAGAAATGTTATCTAAGCTAAACTCAAATATTATTAAAGAGGAAAATCCAATTGGCAATAGTAATTTTGGGGAGCCAATAAGACATTATTCATATGGGCATGGTAAATATCATGTTATATTAACCGCTGGTACTCATTCATCTGAGTTAATTACAAATGTATTTTTACTACGTTTTATGGAAAAATTATCAAATAAAGAAATAAGCTTGGATGGTAATTTATTTACTTTGCATTTTTTTCCTATATTAAATCCGGAAGGAACTATTATTGTAACAAGTGCAATTAGAACTCTAATATCTAGAGAAAGTGATGACTTTTTTGAACAACTAGCTTGTTTAAATTATTATTTAAATTCTAGAAATGATGATTATAATGCGATAAAAAATGGAGATGCAAGTGATAAATTAATTCATTTGACATTTAAAAATTCTACTTTTTCATGTATCGAGGAAAAATATGAAAAATTGAGAAATAGTATGCAAAATCTTTTAAAGGATTTACCTGAAGGAATAATGATAAATTGGTCAAGTAATGGTATTGGAGTTGATTTAAATAGTAATATTGAATGCGGAGAGTATGTAGAAAAATATAAAAATAATGACATTTACTATGGCGGTTTAAGATTAAATCAAATTAATAGGTTTAAGCTAGGACCTTTTGGCTGTCCTTTTAAAACCAAGCAGTATTCTATTGAGCCCGAAAACGAAGCAATTTTAAATTTTTATAACAATTTAATTAAAAATAATATTGTAGTTGGTTCTTTTATTTTTCATAGTTGTGGCGGGGAAGTACATTATTTAGATTATATGAAAGAAAAAAATTATTGGAATGAAAATTTTGGAACCCACGATATATTATATAACCGAAAAATTGCCAATAAATATGCCGATGTAGCTAATTATAAATTATATAAACCAACGACATATACAACTTTTTGTTCAAAACTAAGATGTTTATTACCTGGTACAATAGTTGTTGAAATAGGAGAAGTTAGAAGCAATCCATTGTCACAATTTATAGACATGAATTTTGCTGAATATGAAAATAATGCTTCAGGAGAAATGGCAAAATTAACTCATCATTATTCTAATACAATTGAGAAAAATACTAGGGCAGTAGTCGAAACTATTAATTATATGGCAAAAGCATATAATGAAAATTTAATCAATATTTTAGTAGGGAAGAATAATAAAATTCCAGAAAATTATAAGGTGAATTTAATTGATAATGTAAGTAATTATAAAAGTTCTATTCAAATTGCCGATGTTATATATGATAGTTGGTTGAAATTTAAAGCATTTGCCAAAGAAAATGGATTTGAATTAGATATTGAAAGTGGATATCGTAGTATTGGCAAGCAAGAAAATGTTTTTGCTGAAATTGTCAATGACAAAGGAAGAGAATATGCCTTAAAATATGTGGCTAAACCAGGATTTTCCGAACATCATACAGGGCTAGCAATAGATATTTGTTTATTAGCTGAAGGAGAATATTTATTTGATCAAGACTTAATTAATAATGATAGTTTAATCAATTTCATTAAGAATAATTCTTATAAATATGGTTTTATTTTAAGATATCCTTTAGACAAAGAATAATTATGAACCATGGCATCTTAGATATGTCGGTACTGATTTAGGCGAATATTTATTTCAAAATAATTTTACTTTAGAAGAATATTATGCTTCTTTAGAAAGTGAAAAATAATATGAAATCGTGTTTGATTTTAGAAGGCGGGGCAATGAGAGGGATTTATACCGCCGGGGTATTAGATTATTTATTAGAGGAAAATATTTTAGTTGATGCGGTTTTAGGTGTATCAGCTGGGGCTTTATTTGGTATTAATTATAAATCGAAACAAATAAATCGGGCATTAAGATATAATTTAAAATATATAAAAAATAAAAATTATATCGGTTTTTATTCTTTTTTTAAGACGGGAAATGTTATGAATAAAGATTTTTGTTTTGATAAATTAGTTAATGAATATGATTTATTTGATTATAAAACTTATAAGGAAAATCCTCTTGATTTTTATGCCGTAGTTACGAATGTAGAAATGGGGAAAGCTGAATATCATTTAATAAACGATTTAAAAGACGAAAAAAGTATGGAATATTTAAGAGCTTCTGGCTCGATGCCATTTTTATCAAGGAAAGTTAAAATTAATGATTCTTATTATTTAGATGGTGCTCTTAGTGATTCCATTCCGGTAAAGAAAGCTATTGAACTTGGTTATGATAAAATTATAGTGGTATCAACTAGAGTGTTAGGCTACCAAAAGAAAAAGCATTTAGCATTTTTTACTGAACTTAGATATTTTAAATATCCTAATCTTGTTAAATTAATTAATAATAGATATAAAGAATATAATTCTACTTTAGAATATATTAAAAGGCAAGAAGAAAACAATAATATACTGGTATTGAGACCAACAAAATATATTCCAATTAGGCGTTTAGAAAAAAATCCGCAAAGAATAAAAGAAATGTATAATTTAGGTTATCAAGATGCCCGAAGTAAAAGTGGGGAAATAAAAAAATATTTAAATAGTTAAATGTCTTAACCAATTAAGATATTTTTACATAATATACACTAGAAAGGAATGTGGAATATTATGTTTAGAAATAATCGCTGTGTTGAAGGAGACTATAAAGATATGAATATGAAACAATCAAATATGGAAATGCCTTTTATGATGGAATGTGCACCAATTTATGAATGTCCGTGTGAAAGAGTATGTCATCGGGAAATAAATCATCAAGTTCGTCATATTCAACCAGTTAATACGAGAATAATAAATCATCATATTTACCGCCATTCATACGAACCATGTTATACTTGTTGTGAAGAAAATGAAATATGTAATGTTTATGATCAAAATCCTTGCTGTAAATAATTTATAATGTAAATTAATTGTCTATTTTTAAGGTTTTTTATGTTTAGTTTCGAAAATAAGCTGTATATTAATATTGTAGGAGTGTGATACAATGTTATATCCATCAATTGATAAAATTTTAAATACGGTAGATTCTAAGTATCGTTTAGTTCATATTATAGCGCAAAGAGCAAAACAAATGGAAGAAACTAGACATTTTCAATTACCGGAAAAAGAATATAAAAATAAAAAAGAGTTAGGCAGAGCATTAGAGGAAATTGAAAAAGGTTTAATTAAGTATAATTAATTCTTTTTTTCTATTGAGGTATTTATGCAAAAAATAATATATTTTGATTGGTACAATTTTAAAGGATTTCCATATAGAAATGCCATAGAAAACTTAATTCCTGATGATGCTTTTATTGAAGATTGGTATGGAAAAAAGTTAGCAGAAAATTTATTGAAAACATACAAAGAAGCCGTTACATTAAATTTTAGAGAAGATATTATTAAAATGTTAATTTTAATAGAAGCTAAAAATATTTGTCCGCAGTTAATGGTAGATTTTACTGAACTTTCATCTTATGTTTTTGATATTTATAAAGCTTTAAAAGACAATAAAGAGTTTTTAAGTCAGTCTGATTATAATTCTCGATTTTTAACTGTTTTAAGACTTTTGTGTCCTTTATTGGTTGATATGGAGCAAAAGGTAAATTCCGGAGAAATATGGAGTGCTTTGATGAGTGCTAGAAATATATTTGATATTTTACTAAGTGAAGGTATGACGCCCGATATGACGGAAAATGAAGTAAAAAGGGAGTTATGTAAGGAGTATGCTCCACCTGAAGCTTCAATATATAATTATAAATTCAGAATGAAAAAGAAAGAGTATCCGAACTTTAATTTATATGATATAGGGGAAAATCCGGAGATTAATACATATTCAAGAATATGTAAGATTTTAATTATTAGTTTTACTTCTTGGCTTAAAGATATATTTAGGAAAGAAAATTGTTATTATACCCCATTAAATGATGATTTTAGTTTTTATTATTTAAGGGGAATTAAAATACTAACTTATAAGTATGATGATAATGTTGATTTATATTTTGATATTGCTGGCAAAAGATGGAGAATGAATAATTATCGTTTTTGGGAGTTTATAGACAGTACTGATCTAGAAAAGTTACAAGTAAGATTAAAGATGAGATATCCAGAATTGATAGGGACAAAGTTTGACATAGTTTGTCCTTGGGATGCGATAGATGAAGCATTAAGTTTACTTTTGAAAAGAGCGGATTTTGATGATGATATGCTTTTACAAGTTTCTAAATCTTTAGGGATAAAGCCGGCATTAGTTTCTGGCTCGCTTATTAGATTATATCCAAATAATGGAAATTATATAAGAAACCCAAAAGAATATGATAAATTAAGGATAAAGGATTTAGATTCTTTGCCGACTTTAAAGAGAATATTAAGTTTTCAAGGAGAACAGAGAGCCAAATATTTAAAAAAATTATCGGCAAAAGCCAAAGGGGATTTTAATAATGATTTTGGAAGAAGAGAAAACACAAATGCTGCTGATAATACTAGAAAAATGTATATTGATTAAAAAATCTTTTTTGTCAGTCGAATATATTGTTTTCGCTTTTTTAAAAACGGTTTAAAAATATGATTGTGTTTCTAAATAAATTATAATATAATAAATAAGTAAGGATAGTGCGTGACATGAAAAGCTATAAAAAAGTATTAGTTTCAATTATTGCTGTATTTTTATTTGTTATAGTTGTGTTTCTTGGTGTAACATATGCTTTTTTTAGTGCGACTATCACTGGTTCGGAAACTTCTTCAACCATTTATACTGATGCCGGAACAATGACGATAGAAGTAGATGGTGGTGATAATGTAGTTGCTGAAAATATTATGCCAGATAGTACTAATCCGTGGGGGACAAAAAAGATAACTATTACGGGAAATAATGATACGACTGGTAAAATGCCTTATACTTTAAAATTAATAATTGATAAAGATACTTTTACAACCGTTAACATGAAATATACTCTGGCGGTAGTAACTGGGGAAAATGGCACAACTTCAAATAGTGGGACTACCTTGAGTGCTAAAACTGTTCTTACTGATATAACCCGTCCTGAATCAAATAATGGAAGTTATAGTATTGATCTTGGGAGTGGAGAATTTAATACAGTAACTAATGCTAAACATGTTTATGAAATTAAATTTTACTTTATAGATAATGAAGAAGATCAATCGGTTGATATGAGTGCTGTTTTTGCTGCTCATATTGTGGTATCTGCATCACCCGCCACATAAAATAATTAAATAAGTAAACTAGGGTTTGCTTTTTATTTTGCTAAAAATATGGTATATTATATTGCGAGATGATGATTATGAAAGAATTAAAAGTTGTTTTTATGGGGACACCTATATTTAGTGTGCCAATTTTAAAAAAACTTATTGAAAACACTAACGTAATTGGAGTTGTAACAAGTCCTGATGCCTTTGTTGGAAGAAAAAAAGTTTTAACTCCATGTCCTGTAAAAGAGTTAGCTTTAAAAAATAATATTAAGGTTTATTCGCCAAGCAAAATTAGAGAAGATTATGAGTTTTTAAAAGAAATTAATCCTGACATTATTATTACGTGTGCTTATGGTCAGATTGTACCTCAAGAAGTCCTTGATATTCCGCGCCTTGGTTGTATTAATATTCATGCTTCGCTTTTACCAAAGTATCGAGGTGGTGCGCCAATTCATCACGCAATTATGAATAATGAAAAATATACAGGGATAACTCTGATGTATATGGATAAAGGTATGGATTCGGGAGATATTATAGTTCAAGAAAAAGTGGAAATAACCATTGATGATAATTTAGAAACTTTATCTAATAAACTTAGCATACTAGGGGCAAATATGATTATCGAAAACTTACCTAGCATAATAAATGGTACTAATAATCGGGAAAAGCAAAATGAAGAAGAGGTAACATTTGCTAAAATAATTAAAAGAGAAGATGAACATTTAGATTTTAACGATTTAGCAATTAATGTATATAATAAAATTAGAGCGTTGTCACCTTTGCCACTGGCATATTTTATTCTTGATGATACTGAAATTAAAATTGCTAAATGTGAAATAGTTCCGGCAGTGGGACAGTGTAGTACAATTGTAAAAGATGAGAAAGATTATTTGGTTATTATGACTCAGGATGAAGGAATTAAAATCACTATGATAAAACCAAAAGGTAAAAATATTATGAGTGTAAAAGATTTTAAAAATGGTTATAAAAATTCTCTTTTAGGTAAGGAGGCAATGTGAAAAACAAAAAGACTTTTAAAGAAAAGTGGCAAACTCCTGATGGAAAGATAATTATTAAACTAAAATTTTGGTTGATATTCTTTGCGGCATTATACTTATTTGTGTTTTTATCATCTTTTGTAGGTGGCAATAATAATACTAATTATGAACAATCTTTAAATAGTAGTACAACCGTAACTAAAGGAATAAATTTTAGTAAAATGAAAAATAAATTAATCCAAAATGTCCAGCAAGTAACATATAAAATTGGTGATTATTTTATAACTGGTGTAATTAATAATAATACGTTAGAAGGTACTTTAGAAACTAATGCTAACATATATCGAATAAAATATGAAGATGGCATTTTATATCAAATTCAAAAAGAAGAATTAATACCTAATGAAAATATAATGATCGATGTTAATATATCGTTTTTACTTCCAATTAATATTATTAATATTTTAAATGAACCAGAAAATGCGGTAATTAAAGATGAAACAAATAGGGTATATTCATTTGAATATGCTGGGAAATCTTTTTCTGTTAAGTTTAATGAAGAGCGCATATTTAATATAATTATAAATGATAATGGTTTAGTTTATGATTTATCTTATATAGAAAGAATTTAAAAGGATTATTGCGGTTTTGGTTTCATAATGCTAAAATTAAAGTAATAGGAGGTATCGTATGAAAAAAGTGGGAGCTAAAATATTTGTAAATTCAATTACAATGATAAGATTAATTGGAACATTTTTAATGCCATTTATTTGTGCTAGCATGAATCCCAAGGAGATTATTTTCTATCTAATAATTTTGCTTTTAACTGATAGTGTTGATGGAATTATGGCAAGAAGGTTAAAAGTATCAACTCTTTTTGGGGCATTATTAGATGCTTTAGCCGATAAACTATTTGGTATATCTACTTTAGCTCTTTTAGCGTTTAATTATCCGATTATGTTACTTCCAATTGTTACAGAAGCCGTTATTACTTTAATTAATACTGGTGGTGCTACTAAAGGTTCTAGTATTGAAAGCTCAAATCTAGGAAAACTTAAAACTTGGATTATGGGTATTGCCATTGTTATTGCTTTTCTTACAGTTTATGCCTCAGATTTTATTGAATTAATAAATGATCAAAGTGAGGTTGGAATTTGGTTTATTAATAATATATTTGTGCCAATGATTGAACATCCAACGGGAATTATTAATAGTTTAGCCTTTATATGTGTTGGAGCTGATATTATTGTCGCATATGACTATAAAGCTAGAGTTAAAAGTGATGTTGCTACTGCCAAGGAAAACGGACTTGATGCGGAGAAAATCAAATTAAAAAAGGGTAAAGACTTAATTTATGCTTTATTTGATGAAGAATATTATTTAAAAACTTTAAATGAACCTGTTTTACAAAGATTAGGTGAATATAAGGAGGTACCAAATGAAAGAAAATCTAAAGAAAAATAAATATTATCAAATTGGTTTTACAGCATTTTTAGTTATTGCTTGCTGTATTACATTTTATTTTTTAATATCTAAAATTGGACTAATCTATAGTTATTTTAAAATTATACTAGGGTTATTTACTCCATTTATAGTTGGTTTTGTTTTTGCTTATTTATTAAATCCAATTGTTAAAATAATAAAAGAATATATATTTGAAAAGTTATTTAAAATAAAAAAAGACAAATTAGCTAATACATTAAGTATTGTTTTAACTATTTTGCTTTTTCTTGGTTTAGTAATTTTACTATTTAGTTTTGTTTTACCAGAATTACTTAAGAGTATTGAAAAATTAGCGGTTAATTTACCAACTTATTTTAATGAAACAAAAACCTATTTGCTTGAAAAACTTACAAATCATGAAGAATTAAAAAATATTATTATGAATAATTATGATGCGATTAATACTTATTTAACAAATATGGTAAATAATACTTTGCTTCCGGTTGTAGAAAAATGGTTAGTATCATTATCAAATGGAGTTTTTGGGGCCGTTAAAGTAGTTTTTAATATAGTTATGGGGTTCGTTATTTCAATTTATTATTTAAGTGATAAAAATGGTTTTGTATCAGGAATAAAGAAGATAATTTATAGTATTTTTCCATTAAAAGTTGCAAATAATATTTTAGATAATGCTCGTCATACTAATAATGTATTTGGTAATTTTTGTATTGGTAAATTACTTGATGGTTTTACGATTGGTTTTATTACGTTTATCTTTTTAAGTATTTTTAATTATCCGTATGCTTTATTAATTGGTGTATTGATTGGAATAACTAATATGATTCCTTACTTTGGACCATATATTGGGACTATTCCTAGTGCTTTATTAATCTTAATGGATAATCCAACAAAATGTTTTATATTTGTTTTGTTTATTATTGCGCTTCAGCAAGTTGATAGTTATATAATTGAACCTAAACTTTGCGGGTCTAGAACAGGATTAAAATCTTTTTGGGTTCTTGCTTCAATATTGTTTTTTGGTAATGTCTTTGGGATTGTAGGGATGATTTTGGGAGTTCCGATATTTGCTCTTATTTATGGTTATTTAGATAATAGAGTTACTACTAAATTAAAAATGAAAGATTTACCTGTTAATGCTAAAGATTATCTAACTATAGAAAGAATTAATTCTGAAACAAATAAACCGGTTATTACTAAGGAAAAAGCTTCATAAGAGGCTTTTTGTTTTACAACAAATATGGTATATTATAAGGGAATTGAGGTTACTATGGAAACAATAAAAGATTTTAATGATTATGAAATATTATCTATGAGTAATGGTTATAAATATGAAAAGTGGGGAAATATTATTTTAAAAAGACCGGATCCGGAGATTATTTGGCCAGGTAAGGAAGATATTAAGGTTGATGCTGAGTATTTACGAAGTTCTTCGGGTGGTGGTAGCTGGAAAATTAATAATAATTTACCACCATTTTGGGTTGTTAATTATAAAGATATGAAATTTAATTTGAAATTAATGGGGTTTAAACATACCGGGTTATTTCCTGAACAAGCGTTAAATTGGGATTTAATAAGAAATACTATTAAAAATAGTAAAAGAAAAGTTAGGGTTTTAAATCTTTTTGCTTATACAGGTGCTTCTACTATTGCGGCATTAATGGAAGGGGCAAGTGTTGTTCATGTTGATTCTTCAAAAGGAATGATTGATTGGGCCAAAGAAAATGTTAAATTAAATGGGTTAGAAAATGCCGATGTTAAGTTTTATATTGATGATGTTAAGAAATTAGTTAAAAGAGAAATTAGAAGAGAAAATAAATACGATATTATTATTATGGATCCACCTTCATTTGGAAGAGGGGCAAAAAATGAAGTTTGGTCTATTGAAAAAGATTTATACAATTTAATAGAAGATACTGTTAAATTACTAAGTGATGAACCTCTTTTGTTTATAATAAATACGTATACAACTGGTTTATCAATGACGGTTTTAGAAAATATTCTTAATAAGACAATAAAAATAAAAGGTAAAATCACGAGTACTGAATTAGGGGTTAAGGCGAATGATGGTTTAATATTACCATGTGGGATTACAGCTAGATGGGAAAGTAAATGAAGAAGTTTTTAAGTGCAAGATATGTACCTGAAGAGCTCATGAGAAGTGTTAAAATATATATGTTATCTAATGGGGTTTTTAAGGAATGTTTACCGTTTGTGATAACGAGAAAGGTAGTACCTTTAAATAATATATATTGTGATTTTGATCAAATGCCTTTAGATATACAGCAAAAATATGAAGATATGGTAGTTAATGAAGATGATAATTTAAGTAGGATATATTTTACAAAAAAGGGCAGCTATATATATGATAATGATGATGTGAAAGTTGTAATTAATGAAAAAACTTATGTTTTACCTATTGTTAATAATTTATTACCTTCTGATGATGTTACACCATATACGGTATTATTTAATAATGGTAATTATGTCTTAGTGCCAATATTAATTTCCCTTAGAAATCACTGGTCTTTTCTATATGCAGGTGGGACAAAATATGGTAAAAACGTTTTTTGTTTAGCGTCTGAGCTACCAAAAGAAAAATTAGAAGAACATATTTCTGAGGTAATTATGGTAAAAGATGTTCCTAGATATTTACAAGCTGAAGTATTAAAAGATAAAAAAGATAGTCTAAAATAATTTTCTCTTTCATAAGTTTTTTATGAAGGAGGCAAAAATGGAAACATTAAAAGTATCTAGTAAGAGTAATCCTAGTAAAGTAGCAGGGGCAATTGCAAATGTTTTTAGAATTGATGGAATTGTAGAAATTCAAACTATTGGAGCTGGCAGTTTAAATCAAGCTATAAAAGCAGTGGCAATTGCAAGAGGTTTTGTTGCTCCCTGTGGGAAGAATTTAGTTGTTATTCCGGCTTTTTCTGATATTGTAATTGATGGGACAGAAAAAACGGCAATAAAATTAATAGTTGAGGCTAAATAAGCCTTTTTATTTTGGTTTAAATACCATTTTTTTAATATCTGTGGTAATATATTTTATGGTGTTTTAAGATGAAATTGAATGAAGAATACATAACTAAACTTTCTAAATTAAAGAAGGAACCTAAATGGATGCTTGATTTTAGATTAAAAGCTTTTAGAAAGTTTTTAGAATTAGATAAACCAAACTTTGGACCAAAATTAGATATTGATTTTGATAGTTTGAATTATTATAAAAAAATAGGGGATTTAACCGATAATTGGAATGATGTTGATAAAAACGTAAAAAAGACATTTAAAGATTTAGGCGTGATTGATGCAGAAAATTCGTATTTATGTGGGGTTTCTAATCAAATTGAGAGTGAAGTTTTTTATCATAAGATGAAAATTGATCAAGGAATAATTTTTTTATCTACTGATGAGGCTTTAAAAAAATATCCTAAATTGTTTAAAAAGTATTTTAATAACTTAGTTAAATATGATGAAAATAAGTTTACCGCATTAAATGGAGCTTTATGGAGTGGGGGTTCTTTTATATACATTCCTAAAAATATTAAATTAGATAGACCTCTTCAAAGTTATTTTAGAATTTCTAGTGAATTGATGGGACAATTTGAAAGAACAATTATTATAGTAGATGAGGGTGCAGAGCTTTCATATATAGAAGGGTGTACCGCGACTAGTTATTCTTCTAATTCACTTCATGCTGGGATAGTAGAAATATATGTTGGCAAGAATGCTAAATGTAAATATAGTACTATTCAAAATTGGAGTAATGATGTTTATAACTTAGTTACGAAAAGGAGTATTGTTGATGAAGGGGGGTATATGCAGTGGTTAGATGGTAATATTGGAAGTTTTGTTACCATGAAATATCCTTCAAGTATTTTAAAAGGTGATTATTCATCATCAAATTCAGTTAGTATTGCGTATGCGAAAGAGGGACAATATCTTGATGCGGGAGCTAAAATGATTCACATTGGCAAACATACTAAAAGTAATATTATATCTAAAAGTATTGCTTCAACAAAGGGACAGGCTAATTATAGAGGGTTAATAAAAATAGAAAAAAGCGCAACAGATAGTGAAGCTTCGTTAAAGTGTGATACAATTTTAATTGATGATATTTCTAAAAGTGATACTATTCCTAAAAATATTGTTTTAAATGATAGTAGTACATTAGAACATGAGGCAACAGTATCGAAAGTAAGTGAAGAAAAGTTATTTTATTTAATGAGTAAGGGACTTAGTGAAGATAGGGCTAAAGAGTTAATTATATTAGGATTTATTGCTGATTTTAAAAAGGAACTTCCATTAGAGTATGCGGTTGAACTTAATCGTTTATTAAAAAATTAAATTTTTTTCTAAATAGGATAAATTTAAAAATTTAACTAGAAGATTTGTAAATTTTGCTTAAGAGAATTTTAAAAACTAACTGCTTTTATGGTTAGTTTTTTAATTTTGGTATTTTGCTTATTATTCTTATTAATGATAATAATACTTTGAAAGGAGGAATTATTATGTATAATTCAGTAAATTTAATTGGAAGGCTTACTAAGGATCCCGAAATAACCGAGGCAGTTAAAGGAAAGAAAGTTTCACATATTACTCTAGCTGTTCAAAGAAATTATAAAAATTCAGAAGGAATTTATGAGGTGGATTTTATTAGATGTACTTTGTGGGATGGTATTGCATCTAGGGTATGTGAATATGTCAAAAAAGGTGATTTAATTGCCGTTAGGGGGCAAATAAAAAATACAAGCTATGTTACTGAGAATAATGAGAAAAAATATTCAACTGAAATTGTAGTCGAAAAAGTAGTCTTTTTATCTAATAAAAAAGAAGAAATAGAAGAGCAAATAAAAAATGATGATAAAGAATAGTTATTATTAGCATATTTTTTTAACTTAGTAAATAGGATATAACAATGAATAATAAGGGAGAAATGTATGAAAAAAGGAAAATATGTTGTGACTGTAGCGTTAATGATATTAAGTTTTTATATTACCGATCGAGTAATGGCTTTTATAGAAAGTAAAAATCCCTTAATGATAAGTATTATTGATCAAAAAGATAACTACTATATGGAACCAGTTAATGCGGAAATTGGAGAAGATACGGTTATACCGGGAATATATGGAAGAGAGGTAGATGAACATAAATCTTTATTAAAAATGGAAGAATTTGGGGTATTTAATGATTTATATTTAAAGTTTAATTATTTAAAGCCAACTATTTCATTAGAAGATAATAAAGATAAGATTATTATTAAAGGTAATGATAAAAAAAGAGCTGTATCTTTTATCTTATATGATAATTTAGAAGTTAAAAATTATTTTGATAATAATAGTATTAAATATACTTATATGTTGACAAAAACTGAAGAAATAGATAAAAATCATGAATATATAAATGGTGCTCAAAATAAAGAAATATTTTCTGATATTAATTCTTTATTAAAAAGAATTAAACAAAAGGAAAAAATATGTTTAGTTAATTATTCAAATCAAGAAGAATGTTTGAAGAAAGATTATTATTTAGTTAGTTATTCTATAAGTACTAATGATAGTATAATTGATATCTTAAATAATATTACATCAGGCAGTATTATTTTTATTAATCGTAATTTAAGTAGTGATAATCTATTACTTATATTAAATGAAATTAAACGGTTAGATTTAGATATAGTTTATTTAAAAGATTTAATTAGTGAAAAATAGTTTTTATTGATAATAATTTATAAAAGAGGAATTAAGGTCAATTATTTTTGATTGAAAATCACCTGATATTTTGTTATAATTGGTTTACCGCACAAACTTTAAATAATATAGAAAAGGTGATATTAATGAGTAAAATAAAAATTTTTGGTATGGGTGGACTTGATGAGAATGGAAAAAATACTTATATTGTAAATGTTGACGATCATATTTTTGTCTTAGATGCTGGTTTAAAATACGCGACAGAAACAATTTTTGGAATAGATTATATTATTCCAGATTATTCTTACTTAGTAGAAAATAAGGATAAAATAGAGGGAGTTTTTATAACTCATGCTCATCCAGAAAGTTATGGGGGAGTAAGTGATTTAATAAAGCTTATTCCTAATATTAAAATTTATATGACTAAATATACTTATAATCAAATGGTATTAGATGGTATACCAGCTAGTAATTTACATATCGTTGAAAATCATAAGAAAATTAGTATTAATAAGGAAATTAGTGTATTTCCAATTAGAGTAAATCACTCTGTACCAGATTCTGTAATGTATGTTATAAATACTGCCGATGGGGCAATTGCGTATACCGGAGATTTTATTATTGATCCATCAATGATGGGACCATATAATATGGATTTAGGAAAAATTGCCTATGTAGGTAAACAAGGTGTTTTAGCTTTACTTTGTGAGTCTAGTTTTTCCGAAAATATAGGGCATACAAGTCCTAATCATCATATGGTTTCTTTCTTTAAGAAAATAATTAATAAAGCAAATGGGAGAGTTATTTTTAGTGTTTTACCAGTTCATTTATATACTATAGAAGGTATATTTAACGCCGCTAAAGATACTCATCGTAAAATTGTTATCATGGGGAAGAAATTACAAAATATTATAAATATGGCAATTAAAGATAATTATATTAGTGTTTCAGAAAATATGATTGGAGATTTAGCTAATATTAATGATAATAATGCAATATTGCTAGTTTGTGATGATAGGGCAAATCCTTATAATGCAATGGAAAAAATAATAGCTGGTAATGATAAATATATTAAATTAACTAGTTCAGATACAGTATGTTTTGCGGAACCTAAATATGATGAAAATGAAAAAGTATATGTTAAAATTGAAAATGAATTAGCTATGATGGATGTTAATATTATTAATATTCCAAAAGATAAGGGAATATCTTTACATGCTTCCTCAGAAGATTTAATGATTATGATGAATTTATTAAAACCTAAATATTTTATACCGGTTAAAGGTGAGTATCGTTATATGGTTGGAAATGCTGATTTAGCAAGTAATTTAGGTTATAAAAAGGAAAATATACTCTTAAAACAAAATGGAGATGTAATAACAATTAATAATAAGAAAATTGAAGATAATAATGAACATATTTTTATTGATGATGTTTTAATTGATGGTACAAGTTCTGATGATGTTGGAGATTTAGTAATTAAAGATAGACAAATGTTATCAGAAAATGGAATTGTCTTAATAAGTGCGACTTTATCTAAGAAAGATAAAAGATTACTAGTTGGTCCAGAAATAACAACTAGAGGATTTATTTATGTTAAAGATTCCAAAGAAATGATTGATGAGATTAAACGGATTTCTTTAGAAGTAATTAATAATAATGTTAATAATAATTATGTTGATTTTAATAATATTAAAACTGAAATTAGAGAAAAATTAAGTAAGTATTTTTATGTTGAAACTGAATGTAAACCCATGATTATCGCGGTAATTCAGGAAGTATAAAAATACTTTTTTGTTTGTTTAATCCATGTTATACTTATAATAAGGATTGATGATTTATGAAAAATAAATATTTAGTAACTATAATAGTGCCAGTGATTGAATTTGAGTTTGATATTTATATTCCTAATAATAAAAAAGTCGGAACAATTAAAAAATTTATTATTATGAGCCTAAAAGAACTATCAAATAATTCTTATAATAAAGAAATAGATGATGTTAGAATTATTGATCGAGATACATATAAAGAATTAGATAATAATTTATTTGTAAAAGATGCGGGAATAAAAAATGGAAGTAAGTTAATCATAATTTAGATTTTCTAATATTATTTGTTTTTTGTTAAAAAATTACACATGATTTTACATCATTTTACGTTTTTTATTTATTTTATTTAAAAAAAATGGTAATTTATAAATAAGGTATGCTTACCTAAAAGTATTTCATAATAATAAAGGAGGATTTTTATGGGAGAAGATATAAGAGTTAATAATTTGGATGTAGGGTATGAGCAATGTAAGACTTTAAATACAACTGTTCAAACGCAAGGGAATATATTATTAACAAACTTAGCAAGCAATATTAATAGTTTGAAAGGAAATTGGCTTAGTGCAGATGGTACTGCTCACATTAATAATTTAATTAGTGTATATAATGGGCTTAGTTCGTTACTATCCAATGCGATGATGGTAACATCAACTGCTGCTAGTAAAATTATTGCAATTCAAATGGTTAGAAATGCCAATGGTGGCGGGGGAATGATTGGTGATCGTTTAAATTCTATTATTGAGGTGGCATCAATCGCGCCTGCGGAAATGACTGCACAATATTCAGTTGATAAAAATTTATTAAATAGTGATTTAGTAACTTTAAGAAATATTTACAGTGATTATCAAAAATTCTTAAATGATTTTGAAGTTCAAAAAGAAGACTTATTATCTAATTGGTTAGCTGGTGCTAATAGACAGCAAGCAATTATGTCTTTTGAAACATTTAAAGAAAATACAGCTAAGTATGCAACATATTTTGATAATGCTATATCTGATCTTGCTACTGCATGTGGAAATATTTCTCAATTATAAGGATATTAATATTTAATGACGAGTGAACAAAAACAGCAAAGAATTTATACTTTAATTGCTGAAATAAGAGGAATTGATTTAACAAAAAAATATTATGAAAAATACCTTAATGATTATGTACAATTTAAAGACGAAATAAGTAGTTTTGTTACAACTCTTAATTCGGCTAAAGATTGTATTGATAGTGCTGGAAATAACTATCAAAATGGGGGATTTATAGCTGATAATGGTATTTTAGGTTTGAACTTAATTCCTTCTATTTCTGAAGAGTTATCAGAAATTGCGAATATTGCTCCAACTATTATAGCAACTTGCAGTGGAAAGATTGAGGAATATAAAACAAAAATAGCTGGATTTAATTATAGTATTTCGTTAAAGCAAAGTGAATTAAACAGTTTACGTTATTAAGGAAGTGAGATAATGTTTAAATATACGGCTGATTTATATAATTTAGCTAAGACAAATATTTATGATTGTGCTGATTATGTAAATAGCGGCAAAACTAAATTAACTGAGATTGTTTCGATGGCTGGGAGTTTGCATGAGTTTCCCAATGCTTCGCTAGTTAATAATATGACTGTTAGAGTAAATAATGTTTTAAATAATATAGCTTTGTTAAAAGAAAGAGAACGGACTGTTAGAAATGCCTTGGGAATTCCTGAAAGTGGAATAAGTTCTGAAGGAATGGAAGGTTTTAGTGTTAGTCCAGTATTAAATGTTTTAACTCCGGAAATGATCTATGAAGCAGTTAATGAAATATATTCGGCGAATAATCCGTATGGTGTTGGTCAAACGAGAGTAGATGCTTTAACCGCTAAGTTTGGCGCTGATGGGGCAAATATTATTCAGCAAACGATTAATAATGGTGGAGTAATACCACAGTATATATTAGATATTTTGCAAAGCGACAATAATACTTTTTATTTACCAAGTGGAAATGAGGAAAATAACTCATCAATTAATGTTGGGAATGAAGTAAACGAAAAAGCTAATTTAGTAGTTGAATTAAGTAAGATTGTTTTGAATGATGTTAATCCTGAAGAAAAGTTTAAAGAACTTCAAAGCATCTATGGAACCATTGTTGCATCTTTAGTTTATGATACTATTAATAGTGGTAAAATTGAAGTTACGGATGATTTAAAATTAAATATTATAAATAGTGGAATATTAGATAAACCAGTTGAAGTAGAGGTTCAAGAAACAGTTAAACCAGAAAATATAGTTGAAATTGAAAATCCAAATAAAGAAAAAATTGCTAAGGAAGTTGTTACTGAAAATTATTCTGCTAATGTAAAAAGTAATTATTTTAGTGAGACTACTGATGAAAGAATAATGTATGCTTATAATATGATGAGAAATGAATTTGGTTATACAGATGAAGGAGCTAAAGGTCTTTTAGCCAATATGATTAATGAAAATGATACGTTAGATCCAACGAGACATGATAATACTGATGGACAAGCATTTGGAATATGTCAATGGAGAACTCCAAGTAGACAAAGTGAACTATTTAATTATTGCGAGCAAAATAATTTAGATCCATATTCTTTAGATGGTCAATTGAGATTTGCCGATTATGAATTAAAAAACAACTATAACAATTGTGAAAATGGTAAAGATTATGGAAAAATATATGACCAGTTAACAGGAAATGTTGAAAGAGGCTATAGGGATATCGCACAAAACGTTTGCATTTATTATGAGTCTCCTTCGAAAGATGACCATGAAAATAATGTCGAAGGATTAAGAAGAGCTGGTAGTGAGAGTGCTGCTGTTGTTCAGAATTTGATTGATGCTAATATTAACGTTATTTAAAGAGAAGAGAAAAATATTCTCTTTTTATTTTGGATTAAATAGTGTATAATTCAAGTAGATAATAAAGGGGCTGGATAATATGCGAGTGTCAATAATTAAGCCATATAATATAAAAAACATTATTTTACCAGAAGAGGTTGCTGGTGTTTTTTGGATTGACGGAATTGATATAAATGGTAATAAAAGTAATTTAATATCTATTGAAGCTGAAAATGGCCGCTGGAAATTAATTAGTAATAAAGAAGTATACTATATAAAAAATAATGTTATGCAGCCTTCTGTCTATTTAGAAGTTGGTGGTTTTTATTATGTTAAAAATGAAAATACGCAAAGTATATTTTTAATATATTGCTCACCAGTAGCTGAAAAATATAATTGTTATGAAATAAATGAATACTTAGAAAAAGGACTTTTAGTTGGAAGTAGCAATAATGCTTTAGTTAATTATGCAAACTTAGATCAAAATTCTGCTTTAATTAAAAAAGAAAATAATGAAATAATTTTAACTGTTACTGATCAAAAAAATGGTGTATACGTTAATAATATAAGAGTTTTAAAAAGAATAAAAGTTAAAATAGGTGATGTCATATTCATTTCGGGTTTGAAAATGATTTTATCAGTAACCTCTGATAGTAGGGGATTAGTATTATATGTAAATAATGTTACGATAAGTCAAATAAAATTAAATATTTTACCTTTAGGTGAAATTAAGTCTGTCTATTCTTCTTACGATGAGCCTCTAAATGAGTTGGAATTTCCAATATATAATGAAAATGACTATTTTTATAAGAAACCTAGAATTGTACCTATATTAGAAACATTAAATTTAAAAATTGATGCTCCACCAGCTAAGATGGATGATAAAGATAATCCCTTCTTATTAACTATTGGTCCAATGATTACTATGTCAATGACTTCTTTAGTAATGGGATATCAGTCTCTTAATAATGTAATGAATGGTACAACAACTTTAAAAGCCGCAACACCTTCTTTGGTAATATGTGGGGCAATGTTCGCAAGTATCTTTATTTGGCCACTTTTTACTAGATGGTATCAAAAGTATGAAAAGAAAAGTAAAGAAAGAAAAAGACAAAAAAAGTATCATAAATACATTGAAAGAAAAAAAGAAGAAATTAATAAAAGTAAAATAACTCAAACTGAGCAACTTAATATGTATTATCAAGATACGCAAAAAGCTGCTGATGTTATAATATATAAAAGACCAAGCTTATGGCAAAAAAGAGTGGGAGATGCTGACTTTTTAACGATTAATTTAGGAACAGGTAACTATCCAATGAAGATAAATATTAATTATCCAGAAGAAAGTTTTTCCTTAGATGAAGATAATTTAAAAAATGAAGCGTTACAATTAGGTAGGGAACCTAAAATACTTGAAAATGTTGCAATACCATATTCTTTAAAAACAAATTATATTAGTGGAATAGTTGGATTATCTAATTTACATAATTTTGTAAGACGTTTATTAATTCAAGTTTTAGCTTTTCATAGTTACGATAATTTAAAAATAGTAATTCTTACAGATGAAGATAGAATAGAAGATTGGAAATTTTTAAAACAAGTACCTCATATTTTTGATGATACTAAATCAATTAGATTTTTTGGGGCTAATAATGAAGAATATAAAGAAGTTTGTTACTATTTAAATAAGGTATTTGAAAATTATAAGAATAATGATACTAAAGTATTTAATCAATCATATTTAATAATAACTGATTGTTTGAAAAAGATAAGAGAATATGATTTAATTAAAAATCTTTTAGAGAATAAAGAATATAATGGTTTTAGTTTATTTGTCTTAGAAAGTAAAATGACTAATATGCCTAGTGAATGTACATCTTATATTGATATGAGTCTTTATTCAAGCAAATATAAAGAGTGTGAAATTAAAAATCTATTAAGCCCTGATGCAAATTTAAAATTTGTTCCGGAATTAGATAGTATGGTTGATTATGAAGCTTGTGTAAAGTCTTTAGCTAATATTTATATTGATATTAAAAATGATGACGAGGGTAAACTTCCAAGTAAAATAGGGTTTTTAGAGATGTATGATGTTGGGAAAGTAGAACAGTTAAATGCTCCTCTTCGTTGGGAAAAGAATAATCCGATTTTAACTTTGGCATCTGATGTAGGTATTGGAAAAAATGGCGAAATAATTTCAATCGATTTACATGAAAAATATCATGGTCCACATGGTTTAATTGCTGGTATGACTGGTAGTGGTAAATCGGAATTTATTATTACTTATATTTTATCTATGGCTTTAAATTATCATCCTTATGAGGTTCAATTTATTTTAATTGATTATAAGGGTGGCGGTTTAGCTGGAGCTTTCGAAAATAAAAATATTGGTTTGAAATTACCGCATTTAGTGGGAACTATAACCAATTTAGACGCTAATGAAATAAAGAGAAGTTTAGCTTCAATAGAGTCAGAATTAAAAAGAAGACAAGCATTATTTAATAAAGCTAGGGAATTAACTAGTGAAAGTACAATAGATATTTATAAATATCAAAGAATGTATCGTGAAAAAACTGTTACTGAGCCGATTTCGCATTTATTTATTATTTGTGATGAATTTGCTGAGCTTAAAAATCAAGAACCAGAATTTATGGATGAGCTGATAAGTACAGCTCGTATCGGACGTAGTTTAGGAGTTCACTTAATTTTAGCAACTCAAAAGCCAAGTGGGGTAGTTGACCCTCAGATTTGGAGTAATACAAGGTTTAGAGTTTGTTTAAGAGTACAAGATACGGCTGATTCTAATGAGGTAATAAAGAAAAGTGATGCGGCATATTTAAAACAAACTGGTAGATTTTATTTTCAAGTAGGATATGATGAGGTTTTTACTTTGGGACAGGCAGCTTATGCTGGTGGTAAATATATACCAAAAGATAAGGTTACTAAAGAGTTAGATACATCAATTGATTTTATAAATAATATTGGTTATATAACAAGAAAAATAAGAACTAAAAAAGTAAGCGAAATAGTTGTAAGGGAAAATGGTGAAGAATTAATTAATATTGTAAAATATTTGGATGAACTTGCTAAAGAAAAAAATATTGTAACTAGGTCATTATGGTTAGAAAAAATTCCTGAGTTTATTAAGGCTGATGATTTAATAGTAAAATATAATTACCAAAATCAAAAGTATTTAATAAATCCGGTTATTGGCGAGTATGATGTTCCTAATAAACAAGAACAAAGATTGTTAACTTTACCATTAACAAAAGAAGGTAATACTTTGATTTTCGGGTCGGCAGGAAGTGGAAAAGAAAACTTTATAACAACTTTGATATATTCTTCAATGATAAGCTATACTCCTAGTGAAATTAATTATTATTTAATTGATTTTGGCTCAGGTGCTCTTAATATTTTTAGAAATTCTTATATTGTTGGAGATATATTACAAAGTGATGATGAAGAGAAAATTAACAATTTATTTAAAATGGTTGTTTCCACTATAAGTGATAGAAAAGCTTTATTTGCAGATTATGGTGGGAGTTATGTTAATTATATTGAAAATAGTGGAAAAAGTGTCCCTAATATTGCGATAGTTATTAATAACTTTGAATCATTTAGTGAAATGTATGAGGTTTTAGTTGATAATCTAAGTATATTAGCTAGAGAGTGTACTAAATATGGAATATATTTTATTCTTACGTTATCAACACCAAATGGGTTAAGATATAAGTTAAGACAAAGTTTTTCTTTAGTGTATGCTTTAAATCAAAATAATGAAGATGATTATATGACAATTTTAGGCAATGTAAATAAAAAGTATCCGGCTAAAACATTTGGGCGAGGCTTAATTAAAATAGATGATGTATATGAATTTCAAACTGCTAGTGTTATAGATAAAGCTCACGTAAATGATTTTATAAGAGAAAAGATTGGAGAAATAAATAAAACTTATAAAGTAAGGGCAAATAAAATACCAATTCTACCTAATATAGTTAATTTTGATGAAGTAAAGAAATATTTAAATAAAAATGAAGTTATAATTGGTATTAATAAAAATAATTTAACTCCGTGTGCATATGATTTTAATCGTCATTTAATAAGTGTTATTTCTTCTTTAGATATTCTTCAAGTTACTAAATTTTTAAATCCGCTTTTTAAACAAGTAGAATATAGTAGAATAGCGTCTTTAATTGTTGTTAATGCTGAGGAACTAGAATTAGAAAAAGGAAGTTATCAGTGTGTAAATAGTAATTTTGATGCGTTTTTTACTAAGCTAAATCAGCATATAGAAAAATATTATAAGATATACGTTGATAATGGTTCTGATAAGAAAGCTTTAAAAGATGTTGAAAAAATATATTGCTTTATTATAGGGATTGAATCATTTAAGAGTAAACTTAGTGATGATAATAGGAAGAATTTTGCAAAGATGATAGAGAAAGCTAAAGATTTAGAGATTATTAATTTTGTTATAGCAGATAGCATTGATAAAATTAGAAAGATTGAAATTGAAAGCTGGTACCGCAATAATAGTAATGGGAATTTTGGTATTTGGTTAGGTAATGGAATAAATGATCAATTTAGTATTAAAATTGCTCAGAAAATTAATGAAATGAGATTAGATGTACCAAGTAATTTCTGCTTTGTTGTAAAAGCCGGAAAACCATATTATGTTAAATTTGTAGAGAGTTTTGAAAATGGAAACCAAAGTGGTTCGGATGAGCTTGAAACTTTATAAGTCCTTTTATTAGGACTTATTTGACTTAATAATTGTTATGTCTTAAAATTATAATAGGTGAGAAGATGAAAGAAAAGCAAAGATTAAAAATTAATGTTATATTTTCGGCGCTAGTATTATTATTAGGAATACTTCTTTTTAGTGCTACTTTTTTAGAAAATATGAAACCAACATATCTACTTTATATTTTATTTAGTGTTTATGCTGGACTTAAGATGATTGAGTTTATTTTAACAAGAAATCCAGAAGATAGGGAAAGCTTGTATACATCGATAGCAAGTATTTTAGTTGCTGTTAGTGGCTATAAATTTGGAAATATTGATGAGCCTAAAGTACTTGGAATAACTTTATTTTCTTGGGTGGCAATTATGTCAATTATTAAACTTATAAAATTAGATTATTATCATGATCGAAAAGATGGAATGTTTTATGTTAATTTAGTTACGTTTTCTTTATTTCTTTTATTAGGAATTTTAACGAGCATTAATTTATATTATGATTATAGTGTTCAGCTTTTGATGTTAGCGTTTTTCTTTGTTGTTAATGGAATATTATCTCTAGCAGAAACGGGAATTAATTATTTAATTAAGGTAAATAAGTTTAGAAAGTTTAAATTGTAATTGCTATTTAAGGGTGTTTGTATTAAAATTATATTGAAGATAGAAGGAGAGTTTATGAAGAAAAAAAGATTGATACTTTTATTTAGTTTATGTATTATGGCTTTTGGAATAAGTTTCTATTTTTATGGTGGCTATAGTGAACTAAGTAATGAAAAAAATAGCGGCGCAGTAAATGAAGAAATTATGGCGGCAAACACATATTATAAGTATGTAAAAACTTCAGACAAATATCTTACAATGTGTCAATTAAATGTTGATTGCAAGTGGCAATCAACCAAGGGTGGTAGTAGTGCTTGGTTGGTTTATAGTGGCAACGCGATTGCTAAATGTGATGATACGCGTTATGGTAGTTATAAAGAGGATGTTTGCTATAATTTTTATGGCGGCAGTAATGTTATGGTCGCTATTTATCCTGCTAAAAAAATATTATCATATTCAGATAATACAAGTGGTGGCAATACTCCAAGTGGTAGTACTGGTTCATCTAGCTCATCTAGTTCATCAAGTAATAATAATTATATACTGACATGTACAATAGGAACAAATAGCTGTATTATTGAAGGGGAAACTTTAAAAAATAAAGATAATGGTTTAAGTGCAGATTTATGTACTAAGAATACTGGTTCAACTTACTGCTATGAAGCGTCTGGCAGTGAAGCTAAAGTTTATTGGCGAGGTAATAGTTCATCTAGTGGCTCTAGCAGTAGTTCTACAAGCGATACTGTAGTAATTCCAATTCCAGAAACTACCGAAGAAACCTTTAATGCTTATTTTTATGCTAATGAAGGCGCCTTATATTCTGGAGAAGATGTTTATTGTGGAGATAAAATTTATGTTACAAAATGTGATTCAAATAATGTTTGTGAAGTAACTAGTATTAATAATCAAAAGGTTATGACTACAACTAAAGTATATAAAAGTAAACTATCTAGTTCATCTAATATAAATAGTTGTTCTAATAAGACATTGTATTTAAAAAGCGGAGCAACTGCATATACTAATCAAAGTTTAACTACTAAGAGTGATGCACTTAAATGTGGCAGCTCAATTAATTTAGGAAGTTCTTTGGGTGATTTATGTGATACTAATGGTTCTTGTAAAATAAGTGCAAGCACTGGAAGTATAAATTATGTAAAAATTACTGATTTAACTAGAACTAAACCTAGTTGTCCAGCAACTACAACCACAACAAAGAAACCTAATACTAGTACAACGAAAAAAAATAATACTACTTCTAGTAAGGAAGAAAGTTGTACTCAAAGTGAAGTAAAAGCGAATATTAAAGGTGAATATAAATATACTTTATGTTATACAAAAGTAGCTGAAAATTCTTATTCAACTGGTAAAACTGGGGATAATATAGAAAATGTAAAATGTGCTGATGGTTACGATAGAGTATATAAAGAAATTGAAAATACTTGTTATAATTCTACGGCGAATACTTGCCATAGAACTTATAATGTTAGTTGTACTTATATTGAAAGACCAAGTGTTTCAACAAGTGGTAGCATAGTTCGAAATGATGGACTTGGTACAGTAAAAATAACAGCAACTGATAATGGTAATCATGGAATTAAAGGTTACTTTATATCTAATGGTATAGAACCATCAATTTCATCAGATTGGATTAGTTTTGAAGATAGCTCTTTAGTAGCCAGGGAAAACTTAGGGGCTGGTACTTACTTTGTTTGGGTTATGAATAATAAAAATAGAATTAGCTATCCATCTATGAGTAAGGTGCTTGATCCAGATACATCAACCACTCTTCAAACTATAGAGTTAAAAAGTGAAGATGGTAGTGAAACTTTTGATTTTAGACCAATTGATGATAATACAACGGCATATCATGATACGCTTATTTCAAATGGAAAATATGTAAATTTAGCTAATACTTTAAAAAATGATAGTGTTTTAGCAGGGTTTGATGCTTTAACAACAGCTTATGAGTTAACAGTAAATAAAAATAAAATTGCGATATATGCAACTTTAACGAGTAAAGATGCTTCATATGTTGAAGGATTTGAACCAAGGACTGTAGATTTAGAATATGGTAAAAATATTCAATTAATAAGAATAGTTAATAATAATGGTAAAATTAGAACATATACTTTTATTATTAATAGAGTTGATGATAGAGAAAGTAATAATATTTTAAGTGATATTAAGATTAGTTCTGGTAGTATAGATTTTAATCCTTATGTTACAAATTATGATATTAAAGTTTCTAAAAAGACTACAAAAGTATCAATAAATGGAACTTTAGAAAGTGAAAAAGCTTCATTTGTTCAAGGGTATGAGCCAAGAACAATAGAATTAAATGGTGATTCAACATCTGCTGTATTAAAAACTGTTAGTGAAGCGGGAATTGTTAGAAGTTATGTTTTAACTTTCATTAAGGGAGATGTAGATGAAACTAATATTAAAGATAGTACCTACTTAAACTCTTTAAGTATTCCGGGAACATCTTTAGTATTTGATAAAGAAACTTATTCATATACTGTTTCAGTTGGATATGAGGTAGATAGACTTCCAGTTTATGCTTTTGCTGAAAGTAATAACGCAACTGTTAAGATTGTTGGTGATAATGGATTTAGAGTTGGTAGTAACTTAATTGAAATAACGGTTGTAAATGGTAAGAAAACTAGAATTTATAGTGTATATGTAAATAGAAAAGAAAGTGGTTTATCTATTGCATCTAATACTGCACTTAGTTCATTAACTGTTAAAAATTATAGCATTGGGTTTAAACCGGAAATATTAGATTATACAGTTAAAATTAAAAGAGAGAAGACTTTATTAATAACGGCAACTGCTGAAGATAATCGTTCTGAAGTTTATATGTATGGAAATAATGATTTAAATGCGTTTAGTATAATTAAAATTAAAGTTATTGCGGAAAATGGGGATACTAAAGTATATTCATTGAATATTGAGAAAGATAAATATAATAAAAAATTAGAAATAACTGCTGCTGTGGTTGGAGGAGTAATTTTAGTCGGAGCGAGCATAATAATAATGATGAAGAGAAAATCAAATAGTAAAAAAGATTATATAGAAGGGTAGTTGATAGTATGAAAAAGAAAATATTGTTATTGATTAGTTTATTAATGCCAGTAAGTGTATTTGCGGCAGTAGACGGAAATACAAATTCAGTTGGTAGCGCGATTGCGGATAATGCAGAAATTAAGAATGTTTGTCAGAATGCTGAAAAAGAGAATGATGGTTATACAAATGCGACAAATGGTTATTATTTAGAATGTATTGCTGTTAAGTGTGAAAATGGTAAAAATGTTCATTATATTGATAATAGCTTTGATAATAAGGTTGTGTGTGCGAATGGGAATAAGAACCCATTAAAAGAAATATCAAGTAGTGGTGCTGATAAATTAGCTACAAGTCAAGTTGTTACTTTAGCTAAAGATGCTTCTTGTGCACCTGATACTAATAAGTTAGATTCTGCAACTGGGGCTTATGCATTTGCTACGAGAATTTATTCATACAACTGTGCTTATAATCCAGATGGAACTGCTTTTGTAAGTAGTGATAATAAAGATAATACGAATACTGATAATAATACGACTACTGCGGTAGATAATAAAAAAGATGATACTACTAAAGATGATAATAAAAATCCTCAAACTGGGGTTGAAGATTATTATAAAGTATTAATTCCTGCAATTATTGTTATTAGTGGAGTTTTATATTTAGTAAATAAGAAAAATGTTTTTAAAAAGATTTAATTATTAATAATTTTATGATATTATTAATATAGGTCTTGGATCTATAAAAGGATGCCATTACTGGCATTCTTTTTTTTAAAGAGGTTTTGTTATGAAAAAGAAATTATTAATTTTTATTTTAACTTTATTTTATGGAGTTAATGTATATGCGATTGATGCTTATACACCTGTTAGTAGTAGTACGACTTTTGATAGTTGTATTAACTTTCAAACTAAGGAATTTTCTACTAATGGATATGGCTATTATGGACAATGTATGAAAGCTGTCTGTACTAGTGGTAATTGGGAAAAAGGAGCATATTTAACTTATGATATTGTTACTTGTACTAATGGTAATAAAGATATGTATAAGATTGTAACAAACAGTGGGTGTGAACAATATAAAAACTCTTGTTATCCAAATAATATTTATAAATATTGTACAACTGTATATTATTATGATTGTGGTAGAACAAGTGATGGGAAGACTTATATTAAGCCAACAACGACAACAACTAAAAAACCTACAACGACGACTAAAAAGCCGACTACAACAAAAAAGCCAACGACTACTACAACGACAACGACTACTACAACGACAACCACGACCACAACTACTACCACCACCACAACAACTGCTCCGGTTAAAGATAGCAATAATTACTTGGCATCAATAAAATTATCTGATGGAACAATTATTTTTGAAAAAGATAATTTAAATTATAATATTGAAGTTGAAAAAGATGTAACTTATATAGAGGTTGAGGCAAAGCCTGAGTCTGAAAAAAGTAAGGTTGAAATAAAAAATAATGATAATATTAAAGAAGATACTCCAATTGAAATAATTGTAACTGCGGAAAATGGAGAAACAAGAACGTATTTTTTAAATGTTAGTTTTGTTGATGGGGTACATAGTAATTTAATTGAAAGTTTAGTAATTAAAGGATATAAATTGGAGTTTAGTCCAGAAAAAAATAATTATAAATTAAAGGTTGATCGTGATGTAAGTAGTTTAGAATTTGATATTACGGTCGAGGATGAAGATGCTGAATATGAGGTAATGGGCAACTCAAATTTAAAAAATGGTAGTAAAATTAATATTATTGTAACAAGCAGTGATAATAAAGATAATATTTATACAATTACTATTTCTAAATCTAAGAATATTGCGGTTATACTTATTGTAATTATTGTAATAGGTATTGGGGGAGTAGTTGCTTATAAGTTTGTTAGAAATTTAAAAAATGATAACGATAATAAAGGTGCAGGGGAGTATGATTATGAATAAGAAAGCTTTATGGCTAATATTTGCCTTTTTAGTTTTCTGGGGAACTAAAAAAGATGTATTTGCTGATGTTAGTTATGATTTAGTAGAAAAAAAAATATACTTAGCTATTAACGCAAAAAATATTGCAACTGCTGAGTTTTCTTGTGATAACGGGAGTTTTAGTAAAACATTTACAAATGATAATCCTGTAATGTTTGGGGCAACTATGGATTTAAATATTCTTAGCCAAGGAGGACATTACTGTAAATTAACATATGTTCTTGAAAAAAGTACTAAAGTTAATACAAATGCAAAAAAAACTTATATATATGTAAGAGAACCACTTAATGATACGAGTGGAACTTGCGTGAGTACTAACGAATCGAATGCATTTGATGGTATGTCTGAAGAGGAAAATTGTAAAAAGAATGGGTGTAAGTGGAATGGGGATTGTGTTCCTTATAAATTAAGTGGTACTTCTAGTTCATCGAGTACGAATTCTAATGGTAGTACTTCTAGTTTCGGAAATTCATCAAATTTTGGAAGTTCATCAAGTGGAACTAGTGGTTCATCAAATTCAACTAACTTAGATAGGAATGATAATGAACCATTTGATGCATCAACATTTTGTTATGATATTAAAGCAGGACTTAGAATAGTTGGTATTACAATTGTTATGATTAAAATTGTTATTCCACTTGCTATTGTATTGATGGGGTCATTTGACTTTTACAAAACTGTTTCTTCAGGTAAAAGTGATGATTTAAAGAAAGATGCAATAATGGTGGGGAAAAGAGTTCTTACAGGTTTAATAATTTTCTTTTTACCTACAATAATAAAGACAACTATTGACTTTTTAGATAGTGATATGGAAGCTGATTATCATTATTGTATTAACTGTTTATTTGATCCGTTAAATACATGTGATGATTAAAAAGGTAATTGAAAAATATAAACATTTATTATATACTTACAATAGTAAGATAGGAGGAATTATAAATGAAAGAAGCTTCTTCAGAATTAAGTATGACTGCTATTGCAGTAGTGGCTATTGCAGCAATTGGGGTGTTATTTACTACGGTTATTTGGCCAGTAATTAAAAATAATATTACTCATAGTGCAAATTGTTCTGCTGCTAGTTGTTCTTCTTGTATTAATGGAAAATGTACATGTACTTTTTATGATGACAATAATCACCAACAAACTATTACATGCGATGAAAAGAAGTAAATTCCTATGAGAGAGTCAATAGGTGGTACTTGGATCTTTTCAATTGTAATTGTATTTATTGTTCTATTTACTGGTTATCTTGCTATATCAGTAAATTATTCTAAAGCTTTTAAAGTTAAAAATGGAATAATTGAAGAAATAGAAGAAAATGAGGGTCATAATGATAGTGCGGAAGAAACAATTGAAAAATATTTGACAAGTAATGGTTATTTTGTTTATGGTACGTGTGCAAGTGATGAGACCGGTTATATTAGACAAAATGTTCAGAGTAATAAATATAAATACTGTGTAAAAAAAATAGTAAATAATTCGGGGACAATTCCAAGTTCTCGTTACTATGTTAGAGTATTTTTTAAGTTGGATTTACCAATGCTTGGTGACTTACTAACTTTTCCAATAACAGGAGAAACAAAAGCAGTTTATTTTGCAAAAGATAATTTATAAAAGATGAAATGGCAAGAAGGAAGATAACATGAATATTAATGTATTAATTAAAAATCAAAATAGTAAAATTTTAAATGAGTTACAGATAGATGTAATTAAAACGTTAGAAGGCGAATTTAATAAATCAGATATTGAAAATGAATTTGTTAATTTGTTTTATAATAAAGTTATTATTGATATAACTGCTATTAAAAACTATTATGATTTTGCTTCACTTTTTGACTTTTTATCTTTTTTTGATCCAAATAAGGTTATTATTCTTTTAAATGATAGTGAGTTAGTTAATAGTACAAATTACTTATCTAAATTAGTAGAGCAAGGTTATTATAATTTTACTAAAAATGCAAGTTCAATTGGGTATTTAATTGATCATCCTAATAGTATTGAAGATGTTCAAAAATATATTAAAATGAATAGTATGAATATTAGTAGAGTTGAAAATGATAAAAATCAAGATGAAACACCTAATTCATTTGGCCTAAAATCTTTATTTGGTAAGAAAAGTATTTTTCCAGAAGAAAAAACAACGTATGCGCAAGAAAAAAAAGAAGATGGCAAAATTATAATTGGCATTCAAAATATTACAGAACATGCGGGTGCTACTACATTAATGTATATGCTTATAAAACAATTGAGTTATAATTATAAAGTAAAAGGTATTGAGATGAATAGTCAAGATAATGTTTATTTTAGAGATGATAGATTTGTAACATCAACTTCTTTAGAAGATTTGAAAATGAAAATTAATCTTTTAAAAGAGGAAGAAGTAATAGTAGTTGATTTAAATGGCTTAGATGCTCATGGTGTATGTACTGAAGTTTTATATTTGATTGAGCCGGGTATCATAAGACTTAATAAGCTTTTTAAGAGTAATAGTGGTGTCTTAGAAAGAGTTAAAAACGGCAAAGTAGTATTAAATAGAAGTGGCGTTAAGAATGAGGATATAAATAATTTAGAATATGAAACTAAACTTAAAGTATTTTATAATATGCCAAATTTTGATGAAAGAAAAGAAAGAATTCAAGTAATTGATGAATTAATAGGTAAATTGGGGTTAAAAAAGACTACAGATAAGTAAAAATATATTAAATTGATTGACAATTATGGGTTTTTTAATATATAATTTAAGTGTTGTAAGGGAGAGAATTATTATGAAAAATTTATTTTTAAATGGGATTGATATAAGTTCTATTTGTATTAATGCTGCTGAAATATTGCAAATAGTTGGTTGGGTTTTAACTGTATTTAAAATTGCCATTCCACTAATTATCGTGGCTTATGGAATGTTTGATTTTGGTAAAGCTGTTACTGCTAGTAAAGACGATGAGATTAAGAAATCTGCAAAAACTTTGGGTATGCGTGCTTTAGCTGGTGTTATTATCTATTTTGTACCAACTATAGTAATGTGGGTTTTTAGTTTAGTACCTAATTATAATGATGATGCAACAAACTTTAAAGTTTGTGAAGCTTGTATTTTACATCCTGGTTCAGATGCTTGCACTAATCACATTGATTAAATTAAAAATGTATAAACAACTTTACTGTTGTTTTTTTTTATGTTATAATTTTTAATGGAATATTGTAAGTTAATGAGGTATTTTATGAAAAAATTTATATATATATTCATTTTATTATTGACATTTTGTTTTTTTAAAACTGATGTATTTGCTGATGTGAGTTATGATTTAGTAGAAAAAAAAATATATTTAGCTATTAACGCAAAAAATATTGCAACTGCTGAGTTTTCTTGTGATAACGGGAGTTTTAGTAAAACATTTACAAATGATAATCCTGTAATGTTTGGGGCAACTATGGATTTAAATATTCTTAGCCAAGGAGGACATTACTGTAAATTAACATATGTTCTTGAAAAAAGTACTAAAGTTAATACAAATGCAAAAAAAACTTATATATATGTAAGAGAACCACTTAATGATACGAGTGGAACTTGCGTGAGTACTAACGAAACATATGCATTGGATGGTATGTCTGAAGAGGAAAATTGTAAAAAGAATGGGTGTAAGTGGAATGAGGATTGTGTTCCTTATAAATTAAATGGTACTTCTGGTTCATCAGGAACAAGTTCTAATTCTGGTGGCACTTCTAGTTCATCAAGTACGAATTCTAATGGTAGTACTTCTAGTTCCGGAAATTCATCAAATTCTGGAAGTTCATCAAGTGGTAGTAGCGGTTCAAGCAATAATGATATTTATGATGCTTCAGGAGAAGATTTAGAAAACTGTAGTGTTCTAGGTTCTTTTAAAACAGACTTAGAAAACATCTTAGATGCATTTAAAATATTTTCAGTGTGTTTTGCTTCTGTTGTTACAGCATATGAATATCTATCTGTCGTATTTATGAAAAATGCTGATGATTTAAAAAAAGCAAATACTAGACTAGTAAAAAGGTTGTGTTTAATTGCCGCCTTGTGGGTACTACCAAGTCTTTTAAATATTTTGCTTGGTTTAGTAGATAGTGGGACGTGTATTAGTTAATAAGAAAGGAAAATAATATGAGTAATTTAGTATTGCATAGTGGAATTGGTGATTGGTTTATCCAAAAAGTTTATTCTTTTTTTCTTATTTTAGATAGTTTGGTTTACTTTCTTGTAAATGTATCTTATCAAATATTTAGAGTAATTACAAAAATTGAGTTATTTAATATGAATGATGGTGGACCAATGGCCATATTAACAAAAAGAATTTATAGCATTTTAGGTGTTGTAATGTTATTTATATTGGCTTATAATATCTTAAATTTAATAATTAATCCTGATGGCTTAGGAAAAGATGGCGATAACTCATTACAAGGTATTGTAAAAAATTTGATTATTTCTTTAGTTATGATAGCTCTTTTACCTACGGCTTTTAGCTATATGAATAAAATACAAGATAGAATTATTTCAACAAATGTTCTATCAAATATTGTTTTTGGTACTGGTTATCAAAGCGATGGAGATTTTTCGAATGACAATGCTGGCGCTGGATTATCACTTACAATGTTTACTAGCTTTTTTCATCCGGTTATAGATGGAAAGATTTATTCTTATAATGATTGCCTTAAAAGTGATAATGATGTTTGTAACATGTATACCGAAAGAGTGGATGATGCTTTAAGAAATGGGAATATATATGCCTTAACTGGAACAAGCGGCTGGCTTGAAGATGCCACTTTATTAGAACGCATTGGCGATGATATGCAGTATTTTTTTATAATTAGTTCACTTGCTGGTGCCCTTGCTGCATATTTGATTTTATCTTTTGCAATTGACATGGGAACTAGAGTTGTTAAGTTAGGAGTTTTACAAGTAATTGCACCGGTACCAATTGTATTAAGAATTACTAAACCTAAAGGCGGGATCTTTGATAAATGGTTTAAAGAAATAAGTAAAACTTATTTAATGGTTTTTGAAAGATTAATAGTAATCTATTTTGCAATATTTTCGATATCTTTAATTTGTGCTGAAAATGGACCAATTGACAGAGTATTTAATGGTGATGCAATGGCTGGAGTTAGTAATTATGGTTTTATAAGACTTATTACGTTTGTAATATTAATTTTAGGAATACTTGCTTTTGCTAAAGAAGCACCAAAGATGATTGAAGACTTATTTGGTATGAAGATACCAGAGTGGCGTATTAAGAAGAAGCTTGAAAATAATGAATATGCGATGCGTGGTAGTGCCATGGGAGCTGCTGCTTTATCTAAAGGTGTTGGTAATATGATAAATGCATGGAAAGGTAGTAAAAATCAGGGCATTGTACGACCCCTTAAAACACTTGGTATGGGGGTTTCGGGTTTAGTTAGAGGTGGACATCAAGGATGGGCACAAAGTAACGGTTTAAATAGTTTTGATAAGTGGAAAAGAACAGTTGTTACAGCCAAAGGTGTAGCAGATGCTAATGAGCAGGATGCCTTGAATAGATATCATAAATTTAAGGATTTTGGCTGGGAAAATGGCGGGAAAGATGCTGTTGAAAATAGGATTGTGAAAAAAGCCCAAGATATTTATGACAAAAAATATAGTGAGGCGTTCAATAGCGGTCTTTATCGACAAACATATGATAGTATTTTTAGTGATGGAACGTTATCTGATGAGGAAAAAGTTGCAAAATTTGAAAAAGAATTTATTAAACCAATGAGATCAGCGGCTATAAAAGAAGCAGAAATAGATGCTTATGGCAAGTATATATTACCCTCTATGGGTGCTCAATTTAAGTATGCTAAGGGGGCAATAAGAGATGATTTGGAAGATTTATATACATTTGCAACTGGTGGTGGTGGCAAAACTATTCATGATGCCATGATTGCCTCAATGGATACAGCAACTGGTGCTCTTAAGAAAATGAAAGAATATACGAAACCAATGTTTGGGGTAGAAAGAGCAGAAAAACTATATGATAGCGCAAATAATAATCCGGAGTTTAATGGCGATTTAAGTGGGTTAAAAGCTGATCGTGATTTAGAGCGTAGCAAAGCCATGATGAAATTATTTGATGAAAAACTTGATAGTCGTGGTAAGGCTCAATTGGAGCAATTAACTAAGGCAGTTGAAAATAACCCTCAGGCATTTGAAGGTACTAATTTAAAATTAGATGAATTAAATAAAATGGTTAAAGACATAAATGAACATCACAGTGATTACTTTGACGATGATGGAAAAATTAAAATTACTGATACCGAAATTAACGAAAAATTTGGCTCACTATATAGTACAGTTTCAGGTATGCAAGCCTCAATTAATAATACTAAAGAAACTAAAGTTACCGAATGGGCTACAGCTCATATGGGCGAAAAAGAAGATAAAAAATAATACGCTTAGGAGGAATGAAAAGTGGGAAATAATAACTATTTAATACCAGCTAACTCGAAAAAATCAATGTTAATTTTAGGGCTGTTTAATAAACTTGATTTAATAGTATTTGGTACGGGACTTCTTATAACTCTTATCTTTATGTTTACGATGAGTGCTGATAGTCTTAAAGGGGCAATCATTATCCTAGTTCCGGCTCTGGTAAGTACATTTTTAATCTTACCAATACCTAATCAACATAATGTTATGACACTTATTATAAATATATATAATTATTATTCAAATAGAAGAAGATATTTTTGGAGAGGTTGGTGTGTGAATTATGGCAAAGACAACACAAAGTAAATATACGGAGGATTGGCTTCCAGTTAAAACAATCGAAAGAGGAATGATAATTTTAGATAACAATTATTATGTTACAGGTATAAAGATAGAACCTAAAAATATCTTTATATTAGATTATCAAACTCAAAATAATATATTGTTTAATTTTAGAAATTTTTACAATACAATTAATTATGAATTTTGGCTTATTGTAGCAGATAGACCAGTTGATATTAAATTATATATATCTAATTTACAGCTTCAATTTGACAATGCACCATCACAATCAATTAGAAAGGTAATTGCTGAAGATATTTCTAAAGCTGAAATGTTTCAAAGCAAAGCTATTAATGTCGTAGATACAGAATACTTTATTCTTTTTAGAGATAAAAAGTTAGAAGTTGTTCAAAAAAGAATTCAAACATTAATTAGTAATCTTGCATCTTTAGGTATGGTTTCAAGACAAACTAGTGATGATGATTTAAAATTCTTATTGCAAAATTTCTTAAATGGGGGAGCTAAAAATGAATATGGGACGGTGATGAGTAATGTCTAATACATTTAAAAGTGAAATTGCTCCCAAAGGTATAGACTTTGGTAAAAGTATAAATGAGTTTATGATTAGTGATAAATATGCGACTATTTTAACAGTTATAAGTTATCCTAAAGTTATTGGACCGGGGTTTTTATCAAACATAACGCAAATTCCAGGGGTTAAAGTTGTTGTAAAACATATTCCGATTGAATTTTCAACTATGAGTAGAATGATTAATAAAGAAATTGCCGATTTAAAAGCAAGATATCAAAAAGAAAATGATCGAACAATTCAAGAAAGAATTCGTCAAGATTATGAATCTTTAGAATCTTTTGTTCAGATGTTAGCTGCAACTCAATCTAAAATATTTGATTTTCAAATGCATTTAATGATAACGGCAGATACCCAAGAAGAACTTGATAATAAAAAAATGCAACTTAGAAATTATTTAGATGCTATGGGAATGCGTGGTATTCCAATGATGTTTGAGCAAGAAAAAGTATTAAAATCTATGCTTCCAATATTTCCTAAACAAGATATTGAAGATCGCGTGGGAATACCTATTCCTAGTCCAACTATTGCCGCAATGTATCCATTTGTATTTGATAGTATAAAAGATCCGGGATCAGCAACTCTTTTAGGTGTTGATTTCTCTGGTGGGGTTGTTTTGTTTAATCAGTTTCTATATCAAATAAAAAAAGAATTTAATCGTAATAATGCTAATTTAATTATTCTTGGTTCATCTGGTTCTGGTAAGAGTACTGCTGCTAAATTAATGCTTAGAACCCATATTAGAAATAATTGTAAAATAATTGCTATTGATCCAGAAGGCGAACTTGAAGAAATGGCAAAGAACTTTGGCGGTGACTTTATTGATTTAGGTAAGGGCGGCGAATATGGTATTATTAATCCATTAGAAGTTGTTTTTGATGCAGATGAAGAAGAATTAGCTGAAGGTTTAGGATATACTGTTTTAACAAGAACTTTGCAATCATTAAAAGCATTTATGAAATATTATTATCCGGCAATTGAAGATGATGTTCTTGCAATGTTTAGTGAGGTAGTTCAAGATACTTATAAAAGATTTGGAATTGGTTTTGAAAATGATTTTAGCCATTTAACTAGTAAAGATTATCCGACATTTGATGATGTTTATGCAACAATAAAGGGAAAACTTTTATCTATGCCTGAGGCAACAAGAGAAAAAGATGTTATGGAAAGATTAGAACTTAGAGTTAGACCTTTTGTTAAAGAATTAAGATACTATTTTAATGGCCATACAACTTTGCAAACTGATAGTGATTTTATCGTATTTAATATTAAAGAACTTATGAATAGTGATGAAAATATTCGTAATGCGTTATTCTTCAATATTTTAAAATATGCATGGGGATTATGTTTGGATAAAGAAACTAATACTGTAATGTATGTTGATGAAGCACATGTTTTGTTATCAGCTAAAAATGAATTAGGGGCAGAGTTCTTAGCGCAAATTCAAAGAAGAAGTCGTAAATATAATACCGGAACAATAATTATTACTCAGCAGCCAACTGATTTTGCCGCTGATAATGTAATTATGCATGGTAAAGCAATATTTGATAATGCTTCATATTACTTAGTTATGGGATTAAAGAAACAAGCTGTTGAAGATTTATCTAAACTTATTGATTTAAATGATAATGAAAAAGAAAGTATAAAGACTTATAGTCAAGGGGAAGCTTTGTTTGTATGTGGCAATCGAAGAATGAGAATTAATGTTGTTTTAACTCAAGAAGAGTTAGATTCATTTGGTTCTGGTGGAGGACTATAGGTTTTAAAGGTGGTGCCAGTATGTTAAAAAATAAGACCAACAATAGTTTATTAAAAAGAATGATACTTATTGTATCAGTTTTTTTGATTAGCTTTTTTAGCTTAAAAGTTAATACTGGTGCTGCTAGTTTTAAATATAGTGATTTTGATTTTGATGAATTTGCAAAATTAAATAAAGGTTATTGGACAAGAGATTGTGCTGGTGATACCGATGAAGAAAATTGTAATGAGAAAATGCTTGAATCTCAAAGAGAATTTTATACTAGACTTTATAAAATATTAGCTAAGTATGAAAGAAAAGGCGTTAAATTTAATGAAAACTCAGACTTAATTATTATTGCGACTGTATATTTTAATTTATCTTTAGATTTATTTAGTGATAATGGCGAAAAATATAAAAAATTATATGGTACTGATAAATCAGCATATAATTATGATAGTGGAGAAAATATTGATAGTTACGATCCTGATAATGATGATGAAAGCCTTGCTGCTTATTTTGCTAATGAAACAGACACCTTAAAACTTCTTATTAAGTCAATGATTGGTTATCGCAGTACTTGTATTGGTTATAAAGAAGGAACATTTGAAACAAGGACTATAACTGAAACAAACGAGGATGGGACTGTTACTTCAAAGGAAGAAGAATTTTTGGTTTGTGATTTAGGTACGCCAACAAATAATTTAAGTGATCATGAGGTTTGTGCCGCGACAGTATCAACTAATTTAGTTGGAGCTTGGGAAAAGTTTACTAGTAATATAAATTTCTTTGGACTTAAAAGTAATGGGACAAATGATTGTATAAATGAAGTTAGTAATGCCGGTTTTTCAAATGCGAAGTACTCAGTTGATAGTACTAAAGTTGTTGATGAAAATTATTATTGGCAGTTTTTAGCTGATGGAAACTATTTTGATACAAAGCCTCATTTACAATATTATTATGCAAAGGTTTTAAATAAATCAGGATATAGTTCAATGACGGAATTTTATGATAACGCCACCGCGGAAATTTTAAAAGAGTATGATGAAGAAATAAAGAAAGCTAGAAATAATATAATTGATTATATCAAGAAAATATTAAAAGATTATAATGGCTATAGTATAAATGGTAGTGTTACTAATTTAAGTAGCACTACATCAAATAGTTATTGGTGGCCAATTGGTAGTGTAGAAACAACTGAGGATAATGGAAAAATCTTTGCTACTGGTGAGCCAGCAACATCAAGTATTTACCGAAATTATGGCATGAGCAGAGATGATGTCTTAAATGAATATAATAATAATTATGGGATAGATATTATTGCAAATGATACTGTAGGAGCAACTAATATTATTGCCGTATCAAATGGTACAGTTAGTGAAGTAGAAAATAGTTGTAAAAGTAATGATGATAAAGAATGTGGCGGTGGTTACGGAAACTATGTTATAATTACGCATGCAGGCGGTAATCAGACATTATATGCCCATTTACATGAAGGAACAATTACTGTAAATGTCGGAGATGCGGTTAGTCAAGGTGAGGTAATTGGCAAAATGGGAGCAAGTGGAAAAACTACTAGAACAATGCTTCATTTTGAAATAAGAGCTGGTTCTTCAAAAGCATCTGCGGTTGACCCTAATAATTATGTTAGTATTGAAAACTCTAGGCCTACAAATGCGAGTGGAGATTTAGTAAATATGCTTTTAGGATTAGAAGGGACTGGTCCTATTAGTGGTGATAATTACGTAGTGTATTGCAATACTGCTGATGTTCCAACCGTTGGACCTGGTATAACCCTTACATACAATTATGATAAATTTGCTAAGTATGGGTATTCTTTAAACTCATCTGGTGGTTTTAACAGTTATTGTGGAAAGACTTTTCCAATTAATGTCATTGATCAAATATTTGGTGAAGTGCTGATAGAAAAATCTGATAGTATTAGAATGACCCTTGCCAGTGCCGGAATAAATTTAAATGTTAATCAAATAGACGCTTTAACAAGTTTAAAATATAATTGCGGCAATATCGATGGTTTTGTGAATGCTTATAATATATATGGTTCATCAGAAAGTCTTTGTTCAAACTGGTGGTTAAATAAAGCATCAGGTGGTTATTATGCAAGTACTCTCAAAAAGAGAAGGCAAAAAGAATGCAATTTATTTGTAAATGGTATCTATGATGGAACCTATAGTTAGGAAACTAGATATGAAGATAATAAAAGATAAAAAGGATTTATATTTAATAATAATTTTAGGAATATTTATAATATTACTAGTTTTAGTACTTAATAAAAAAGATAATAAAAATGAAGGGTTAAGTGAAGATAAATATAAAATAGTAACCAATTATTCTAATTTTTTTACAATTGAAAACTGTGTTAATCGTTATTTAAATGTAATTAAAAGTAAGAATGCTGATGATTTATTAACTTTGCTTAATGATGAATATAAGAATAAACATAATATAAATAAAGATAATATTTATAATTATACCGGAGAAATTAAAAATAAAACTACATTTCAAGCTAAAAAAATGTATCAAGATAATAATAAATTTTATGTTTCGGGTTATTTGATGGAAGAAACAATTGATAGTTTAAAGATAATGGATGATTATTATTTGATAATTGAAACTAATAAAGAAAATAATATATATGATGTTACGCCTTATAATGGAGAAATATTTAAAAATAGGGGTGATATTAATGAATAATCTAACTTATAATAAAAAAGTATTAATTGTTTGTGCTTTCTTTATTATTTTAGCTATTATTAGTGCTTTTATTATAAATAAAAACGAAGATGAGTTTTATTTTCAAAATGATAGTGGTAATTATATAAAAGATTATAAAATAAATGAAATAATTCCAATTTATGTTGATAAAGAACAGTTAGCTAAAAAGTATTTAGCAGAGTATGTTAATTTTATGTTATACTATCCTGAGAAAGCTTATGAATTACTTGATGAAGAAGAAAAGGAAGATAGATTTTCTGATTATGAGTCATTTCTTTATTATATTAATGAGATTAAAACATTAAAGTTTGAAAGTGCTTTAGTTTCTAAATATGGAAGTATCTCAGATGATGGCAAAAAAGGTTTATACGTTCTTGATAGTGCCGGAAATAAGTTTTATTTTTGGGAAAATAGTGTAATGGACTATAAAGTAGTTATTAATTAAAGAAAGGAGGTAATATAATGGATAGTAATGGTAAAAAACAAAATATTACCTCTTTTAATGGTTATAGTAATAAGGCCCATATTGTTAGTGATTTAAGAAGAAATAGTGGGTATGGTTATTATGATGGAACAAGTGCTTTAGATTATGAAGAAGATATGGTTGAAGAAGATAATAATCTTGATAATAATGTAATTGATTTTAATGCTAGGCAAAATGATTTGAATAAGCCAGAAAATTCGGTTGCAGATAATAGTTATGATGGAGCTGATGATAATAATTCCAAAAGTAGTGATAATAGTAAAGATGCCAATGGAAATACTGCCTTAAAAAACGGGCTTAATTTATTTGGTAAAAAGAAAATATCTTTAAAAACTAAACTTATAATATGTGCAGTTGGCGGCGGAGCAGCGCTTATATTTATTATGTTTTTAACTCTTTTAACTTCTAATAATGGTGCTAATTTGGATATAGTAAATAATAGTAATAGTGCGCAAATGTCATCAGGCAGTAATAGTAATGGTTCTTTTTCTAGTGGTGGAAGTGTCGAAGGTGGAACAACTGGTAATAATTTACTGACTGTTTCCTTAATTAGTGCTATTGGTTCAGAAAATTATAATAAATTAAATGAAGAAATATTAAGTATTGCTAAAAGCAGTTGCAATAAAGAAACCGTAGCTGAGGTAGCTAGTACTTTAGTTAAAGGGGTTGGAGAATATGGTTACCGTATTCCATATTATTGGGGTGGTGGCCACTCTGGGACAACTTATATGGGGGTTGACGGCAATTTAGGGTCGCCTACGGCAGAATCATATTCTGGAGATTATTACTATTATAATGTTGGTTATGATTGTTCTGGTTTTGTATCTTGGGCAGTTGGAAATGTCCTTGGTCGAAACTTTTCAATGACAACCTATGGTTTTTTAGATATATCTACTCCAATATCTTGGGCAGAAGCTGGTGCTGGTGATATATTAGTTAGTACTGGGCATATCGTTTTAATTCTGCAAAATAATGGCGATTATTTTACGACGGTAGAGTCTGCTGGAAAAATTGGACTAATATTTAGTACATATGACCAAGCAAAAATTAATGCCTATGGAATGCAAATAAAAAGTATGAGTAATTATTTTGCTAGCAATTGTTAAGGAGAAATATGAAGAGAAAAGTATTTTGCTTAATTGGATTTGTTTTGTTACTTTGTGGATGTGATGCGACATATAACGTTAATATTTCTAACGATAAGATAAGTGATGAATTAATTATTAATAATAAAAAAGATATTGTCTTTTCTGGTGGTAGTACTTATAAAGAAATAATTGATGTTTATAGTAATTTAGAGATCGTTAGTGATGAAAGTAATATGAACGATTATACTAGTGCTACTAAAGTCGATGGTTATTCTTACTACAATAAAATTATATTTGATAATAATGGCGATTATGGTTTAAAGTTTAGTAATTCTTTTTTAGAAGATGATTATAAAAAAACACCATTATTGATATACTATGGAAATAAATCCATTAAAAATGTAGGTGATAAACTATATATTAATTCTAATACTAGCAAGGGATGTACTTTATTTGACAATTACCCGTATTTAGATAATTTAACTTTAAATGTTACTATTTCTTATAATGTCGTAAGCCATAATGCTGATAAAGTATCTGATAACATTTATACTTGGTATCTAAATAGAAGTAACTATAAAAATAAGGAAATTTCAGTTGAGATTGATAAAAACAAAACTATCAGCGCAAGTAGTACATTTTTAAATGAGAACCAAAGTAATGTTTTAATTGTTTTTCTTTATGCGTTACTGGCAGTTGCTATTTTTATCTTTGGTTTTTATACCTATTACAAAGTTAAAAATTCTAATAATTAATGTAGAAAAAAAGTTTATAATATAATATAATATTTATTGCAAGGAGCTTGATCTTATGAAATTTAGAGTTAAACCCAAAGATTTAATAATTTTTATAATATTTTGTATATTTTTACTTATTCTGTCTTCATTAGCAGTAATAAATGTATCTTCACTTTTAAATACAGCAGAATTTTATGGTTTAAATTTTTTTGCGGGGTTTGTTAGTCCGTATATACTTCCAACATTAGTGGTTTTTTTGGCGGTTATGATTGCAATTTTTTTAAGTGTTTCTTCATATATTTTTGAAAGAGATAAAGGTTCTAAGGGAATTGGTCTTTCTTTTAAAGAAAAAGAGGATAAGGGTTATAGTAGATGGGCTAAACCTGAAGAAATAAAGAAAGATAATGATGTTGCTAAAGTTGTAATTAAAGATCAAGAAAGTGATGCAGCTGGGATGCCTCTTATTAATGATGGTAAGAATATTTGGGTTGATAATGGCGAGTATCATAGTTTGATAATAGGTGCGACTGGCTCAGGAAAATCATCTTGTGTTGTTAATGCTCAGATTCAGACTTTAGCAAGACATGGTGAGTCTATTATCGCGACTGACCCTAAAGGTGAATTATACCGAGACCATTCAGAATTTCTAAGAAGTAAGGGTTATAAGATAGTTGTATTAAATTTCCGTAATCCGAATATGGGTAATGCATGGAATCCGCTTACATTACCTTATCAATTATATAAAGAAGGAAATACTGATAAAGCAGTTGAACTTTTAGATGATGTTGCTCATAATATTTTGTATGATCCTGAAAATAAAAATGATCCATTTTGGGAAAAATCAGCATCCGATTTCTTTTCGGGGTTAGCACTAGGTTTGTTTGAAGATGCTAAAGAAGATGAGATTAATTTAAATTCAATTAATTATATGTCCACGGTTGGTGAAGAAAATTTTGCCACTAGTAATTATACTAAAGAGTATTTTACCTTAAAGGGAGAAAACTCTAATGCTTATGTATTTGCTTCAAATACAATTAATGCACCAAATGAAACTAAAGGTAGTATTTTATCCGTATTTAGACAGAAAATAAGACTATTTGCTTCACGTGAGCAATTATCAGAAATGCTTTCTTATAGTGATTTTAATATGAGAGAGATTGGTACGCAAAAAACGGCAGTTTTTATGATTATTCATGACGAAAAGACAACTTATCATGCGCTTGCAACAATTTTCTTAAAACAAGTTTACGAAACTTTAATTGATGTTGCTCAAACTTATCCTAAAGGGAAATTACCATTTAGAACTAACTTTATTTTAGATGAGTTTGCTAATATGCCACCACTTAAGGATGTAACTACTATGGTAACAGCGGCTCGTTCAAGAAGAATAAGATTTACGTTTGTTATTCAAAATTTTGCCCAACTTAATGATGTTTATGGTAAAGACCAAGCTGAAACAATAAGAAGTAACTGTGGAAATATTATATACTTAATGACAACTGAACTTGCTGCTTTAGAAGAAATAAGTAAACTATGTGGAGAAGTTAAATCAAAAGAAAAAGAAAAAACTGCTTCTCAGCCATTAATAACAGTTTCTGATTTACAAAAATTAAAAATGTTTGAAGTAATAATTCTTAGATCAAGATTAAATCCTTTTAGAACAAAGATGACACCTAGCTTTGAAATTGATTGGGGTAATAATTTTGGTAATGGCGAATTAGTTGAGAGAGAAAAACATAATATAGCGTTATTTGATATAAAGGAATTTGTTAAAGTTAAAAAGAGAAATAAACTTTTTGAAGCACTAGATAATAATAATGCTAATAATGGAGCTAAGCAAAATGTTAATCCCGTAGAGCCTCCTGCTAGTAATAAAGATATAATAAATGAAAATATACCGAATAACTTAAATCCTTTTTCAAATGGTCTTATGCCTAGTAAACTAGATACGGATTTAAATGTTAAAGCAAGCTCAGATAGTTTAAATGACTTTAATTTATCACCGTTCTATAGTACAAATAGTAAGCCAAAGAAAAATGATTATGGGGAAAGTTTAGAAGAGACTTTAAATAATGATGTGAATAATAATTCATTTATAAATCCGGTTCCAGATAAAAATATTGATAAATTATCTTTTGAAGAGGAAATAAAAGAAGATAAGTTTAATAAAAAAGCTGAAGAGTCAAAATTTGATATTGATAATTTAGTTAAGAGAATTGATGAGCAGATTGCTAAATTAGAAGAGGAAGAAAAACAAAAGAAAAATATTTTAGTTAAACCTAGTAAAACAAAAGAAGAAGATTATGATAAATTAGATATGACAATGGTTCAAAAATTTGATGATTTTATTAAAAAGGATGATAATAGTAAATTAGCTGAAGAACCAACTGTAAATATTGATAATGATAGTGTTGTTGTTGGGGATATAACTGATGATCAATATTATGATGATTTCTTTGATGACGATAATTCTTAGGTTGAAAATTAATAGTTGTTATTGTAAAATATTTTAAGAAGGTAGGTTAAAAATGAAGAAGAATAAAAATATTATAAGTGTATGTTTAGTGGCACTTTTAGTAGTAGCAATTTTAGGAGTTTCTTATGCGTATTTTAGTGCCATAATTGAAGGTTCTGAAACAGTTTCAACAATTACCATGGATGCTGGAGAAATGAAAATATCTTTTCAAAATAATGATAATGAATTAGTTTTCCCGACTAATACTAAAATATATCCAAGGGGAACTGAAAGCGAAAATCCAAATGATGCTGATGCTTGGATTAGAAAAGATTTTACAATTAAAGGAACAAATACGACTGATTTACAAATGAAATATAAGTTAAATTTAGTTGTTGATAATAATACTTTTTTAGATAATGAATTATCATACTTCTTAACTGGTACTAAAAGTGAAAGTGATACAACTAGTTTGGTAGTATCAGCTTCCGGAAAAATTAGTACTGGTACAAGTACCATTTTACTTGGGACAGAAACACCATATTTTAATAATGCTGATGGTTTAGATCATAACTATTCTCTTAGAATATTTTTCTTTAATAAAGAAACTGATCAAAATGCCAATCAAAAAGCCAAATTTGCGGCTCATGTTACAGTTACATCTGCTGATTAATATAATAAATAAGAAGGTATGTTATCTTCTTTTTTGATGCATAAATGAGATATATTAATTATTTCATTTTAACTTTAAAGAATAATATATAATATGAAGATGATAAAAAGAAGTGAGTATCATAATGAAGGTGTATTTATTGATCTTGATGTAAACTATAAACCATATGAAAATTTAATAAATAATCATAATCTTTACTTAGACAAAAGTAAAAAATATTATTTTTATTGTCATAGTGGCGTAAAAGCTAAAAAGGTTACAATGATTTTAGAAGCTTATGGATATGATACCACTTATGTTGCAAATTAGACTTTTAATTAAGTCTAATTTTTTGTATAATTAATTTATGGATTTTATAGAATATTTAAGCAGTATTATTAATTTACTTTTTGATACTTTGGGAGGATTTGCTCCAATTTTAGCTTGTTTTTTAATTATAATTGAATCCATTTTGCCTCTTTTACCGCTAGCAATATTTATAACAATTAATTTTTATTATATGGGAACCATTACCGGTTTTATTTTAAGTTGGTTTTTTACGTGTATTGGTTGTTATATATCATATAAGTTATGTAATAATAAATTAAGAAACCACTTTATGCATATGTTAGATAAAAGAGAAAATAAAAAGTTAAAATCCTTAATACGAAGAATTAATAATATTTCCTTAGAAGAATTAGTTATTTTAATTGCGATTCCTTTTACGCCCGCATTTTTGATAAATATCGCATCTGGACTTGCAAACGTTAATATGAAAAAATTTATTACTGCAATTTTAATTGGTAAGTTGTTTTTAGTATATTTTTGGGGATTTGTTGGAACTAGTCTTCTTCAAAGTTTTAAGGAACCTAAGGTTTTAATTAAAATTGGAATAATGGTCGGAGTAGCGTTTATATTAAGTAAATTTGTTAATAAAAAATACAATATAGATTAGGAGAAAAAATATGATTGATTATATAATTATTGGGCTTTTGGTTGTTACAATATTTTTACTTATTTTTGTTTTAGCAAAGAAAAATAATAATACTGAGATAATAGAAAAATTAGGAAAATTTGAAAACAATATAACTAAATCTTTAGGAGATTTTAAATACGAATTTAGTAAAAGTATTCAAGATGATTTTAAAGAAACTAATGCGGTTATAGAACATCGTTTAAATTATATTAATGATAAAGTTAATGAAAGATTAGATGCTAATTTTGAAAAGACAAACAAAACCTTTACCTCTATACTTGAGAGAATAAGTAAAATAGATGAAGCTCAAAAGAAAATAGATGGTTTATCAAGTGATATTATATCTCTTCAAAGTGTTTTAACTGATAAAAAGACTAGGGGAATTTTTGGGGAAACTAGCCTTAATTATATTTTGAATAGTGTTTTTGGCGTTAATGATAAAATATATAAAACCCAGGTTCCATTAAGTAATGGTTTTATAGCAGATGCAATATTATATGCTCCTAATCCTTTAGGGACTATCGCGATAGATTCTAAGTTTCCTTTAGAACATTATAAAAAAATGACAGATGTAAGTTTATCTAAAGGTGAAAGAGAAGAAGCTACAAAATTATTTAAAGTGGATGTAAAAAAACATATTGACGCTATAAAAAGTAAATATATTGTGCCAGGAGAAACGGCTGCTGAAGCTATTATGTTTTTGCCAGCAGAGGCAATATTTGCCGAAATAAATGCTTATCATTCTGAATTATTAGAATACTCTTATAAATCTAAAGTTTGGATATGTAGTCCGACAACTTTAATGAGTACTTTAACTATTATTGGCATGATTTTAAAAAATATGGAAAGAGATAAATACGCTAAAGTAATTCATGAAGAATTAAATAAACTTGGAGTTACAAAGAAAGATGGGATAAATTATCTCGCTCAATTAATACAGTATCAAAAGATGTTGAAGATATTCATACTACAACCGAAAAGATAAGTAAAAGATTTGCATCAATTAATAATGTAAATATTGAAATTGAAGAAAAAAATAAAAATATAGATTAGTTATGGGAATCTATATTTTTTTAATTGTTTTAATATCTTTGATGTAGATAACATCTCGGCCTTTAGTTACAACATAGTTTTTCGTTCGACCTATGATAGTGGTAGTAAGTTCTTTATTATTGGTCTCAATATATACTGTTACTGGGATATTTTTAAGTATTAAATCTAAGTTTTCCTCTTTTTCCGTAGAACGAAAAGATCTTTTATTATTATCTAAATTTTCATTAATCTTATTTTTAAATATTTCCGGTAAATCCATTTTCCCTCCATTAATACAATATATGTAATAAAATGTTAGAATTGAACAAAATAATAATATGAAAAAGAAATATTTGTTAATAACTTTATTTGTATTTATGATCCTTAGTATTGCAAATAATTATTATGCTTCCCAATATATGAGTTTATATAGTGATTATTATTTAAAAGCTTTAATTTGGTATATAGCTGGTTTTTTAATAATTTTAGTTTTAAGTAAGATAAATATAAATTATTTGATCAATAAGAGTTTGTATTTGTATTTGTTGGGAATTCTGCTATTAATTATAACTCTTATTTGGGGAACCAATGTTAATGGTGCTAAATGCTGGCTTTCAGTTGGAATGTTTACTTTTCAGCCTAGTGAATTTATGAAAATATTTTTAATTTTATATTTATATTATATTTCAAGTAATTGGCAATCTAGCGATTTTAAATATTTTATTTTTGTATCTATTATTGTTTTTATTCCGTGCATTTTAACTTTTTTAGAACCTGATACGGGGCCAGTAATTTTTTATTTAATTATATATCTTAGTTTTCTATTATTAAAAAAGATTAATAAATATTATGTTATTAGTTTAATTTTAATTGCTAGTATAATTATAAGTGGATTTTTAATACTTTATTTTAAATATCAAGATTTATTTATTAATATTTTTGGTTCTTCTTTTTTTTATCGAATAGATAGACTAACAAATTTTGTTAAAATGGAAGGATATCAAATAACTATGGCTTTAACCAGTACGGCTAATGCTGGAATTACGGGAAATGATAAAATAGTATACTTTCCTGAGGCACCGACTGACTTTGCATTTTCACTTTATATAAGTAATTTTGGTATGATAGGATTAATTTTTTTATTAATAGTATATACTTTATTTTTTTATTACTTATTAAGTATTAGCGAAAATAAATTATTACTTTATCCAATATTTTTTATTATATTTTTTCATTATGTTATTAATATTTTTATGAACATTGGCTTATTTCCAATTATTGGAATAACATTGCCATTTATTTCATATGGTGGTTCTTCTTTAATTACTTATATGTTTTTAGTTGGTATCTTAATTAATGATAATCATGAGAACTTATAATTTTGCTTTAAAAAACTTGGGGTTAATATCATAGACTTTTTTGGTGGTAAAAATTAACTTGACACGGGGGAGACT
>CAZPSA010000001.1:68886-83256 GCA_964589375.1 uncultured Clostridium sp. | reverse complement strand
TATCATAGATTTTCTAGGATAAACCTTTTATAGCATAACAACTGCAAAAGTCAGGAGCTCTTTTTTTACTTAAATACAGTTGCTTGCAAAATGTAATCAACTATGTTTAATAAACAAAATAAACTCTAATTATGAATAATATCATGTTTAGACTTTTATTTTATATAAACTATTAACGGAAATAATTAATTAGCAAAAATATTATTTACTATTGTAGCTATTGATAAATAAATAACAAAAAATAAAAAAAATTTCATTAAATGTGGAATTTTATTAAAGTTGTGATATAATAAGTAGAAGACTTTTAAAATAGTAGAAAGGAATGCAACTATTATGAAAAAGAAAAATACGGCATTATATCTCTTTTTGATTATTTGTATAATAGTATCAGCACTTGTTATTTTCCAATTTGTTAATAGTATGGCAGATATTAATAATTATATTTACATACCGTTATTAATAATGGTTGTATGTATTGGTATTTTAGTCGGACGTATATTTAATAATAAGAATATTAAAAAAGAAAAGATTGCTGAAAACAGACTTAGGATGTGGAATTCAATTACCTATAAAGTAAAAAAAGCAGGTGAAACAGCTTTTAATGAATTACCTATTGGTATTATTGTAATTGATAAAGATCTTAAGATTATGTGGTCTAATAATCAAGCTAAAAATATTTTTATGAGTCAACTTGAAAATATAAATCTTAAAGATTTATCACTTCCTTTACATGAACAAATGAATGAACTTGAACCAAATGAAATTGGACAAATTGTTTTTCAAACTAATATCTATGGTGTAATTTATCAGGTTGAATATTTAGTTACTAATAATGTATTATATTTTACAAATATAAATGACTACGTTAATTTACAAACGAGATATAAAAATCGTACTCTTGCGGTTGGATATATAAACATTGATAACTTAGAAGAAGCATTAGCTGATTTTGATGTTCAAGAAAGAGCTGAATATCAAGGTAAAATAATAGGTAGTATTGCTAAATGGTCAGAAAGTTTTGGTTCATATGTTCGTGCCTATAGTGATTCAAGATATATGATTTTAATGGATGAACAACAATTACTTGATATGATGAAAAATAACTTTTCAATTCTAGATGAAGTAAAAGATGTGCTTCGTGCATCTCGTGTTGTTAGAATTACTTTAAGTATTGGTATAGCTTGTAAAGATGTTAATGTATTAGAACTTGCTGATGAAGCACAAGACCAACTTGAACTTGCCTTAAATAGAGGTGGGGACCAAGCGGTTGTTAAAGTAAATGATAAGATTAATTTCTTTGGTGCGAAGACAGACCCTATTCAAAAAGAATCTAAGGTTGAAATTCGTAATAAGAGCCAAGAATTACAAGATTTAATTAGAACCTCTAGTAATGTATTTGTTGTTGGTCATAGAAATTTAGATGCTGATGGATTTGGTGCTTGTCTTGCAATTTACAGATTAGCAAAAACTATGGGTAAACAAGCGTATATTATTTTAGATCCTGCCAATATTGATGGCACCGTAAATAGAATATTTGATACGATTAAACAAGAATATGTAGTTTTATTAGATGATATTATTTTACCAAGTAAGGTAAGTAGTTATATTGATGAAGATAGTTTCTTAATGATTGTTGACTGTCAAACTGATATGCAAGTAATGGATAATCGCTTTCTTAAAAAGTTTGAAAAAATTGGTATAATTGACCATCATCGTAAAGGTGCAGGTGCAATCCAAAATCCTAAGTTTTATTATTCTCAAACTGCCGCATCTTCTAGTGTTGAATTAATATTTGAATTATTAGAGTTTTATGAATCATCGCTTGGATTTACTGATTTAGAAGCAACTTGGATGTTACTAGGAATGGTTGTTGATACTAATAACTTTGTTTATCGTACTTCGGCTGTTACATTTGAAATTGCTGCGGCGATTAAACGATATGGTGCCGATATGAGTGTTGTTAAGAAATATTTAAAAGAAGATCATTCAGAAAAGATTATTCGTGGATATTTCTTAAAGAATGTTGAAATATTTAGAAAAAATGTTGCTATTGCAGTCGCAAGTGATGATATGCCAATCGTCGACCGAGTAACACTTGCGAAAGTATCAGATGAGTTAATCTCGATATCGGGAGTTGAATTAGGTGTTACAATTGGTCATATTTCCGAAAATGAAATTGGGATGTCAGCTCGTAGTTTAGGTGCAATCAATTGTCAAATTATAATGGAAAAAATGGGTGGTGGTGGTCACTTAAATAATGCTGCTGCTCAAGCAAGAAATATGTCAATTGAAGATACAGTAACAAAATTAAAAGAAGCAATTAATAGTTATATGTCGGAGGAAGAAAATATGAAAGTTATTTTAACAAAAGATGTTAAAGGAAAAGGAAAGAAAAACGATATCTTAGATTTAAATTCTGGTTATGCTAATTTCCTAATGAGAGGTGGTCTTGCCATTGTTGCATCACCTGAAAATATAAAAGCTGTGGAAAAAGAAAAAGAAGAAGAAAGAAATCGTGAAGCTAAACTTTTACAAGAAATGAAAGATTGCAAAAAAATCATTGAATCTGAAGCTGTAAAAATTGTTGTAAAAGTTGGCAATGATAGTAAAATCTTTGGTTCAGTTAATACAAAACAAATTGCTGAAGCAGTCGAAGCAAAATTTAATTTAAAGATTGATAAACGTAAAATTGTTTTACCAAGTGCTTTAAATACTCTTGGTGAACATAATGTAAAAATCCAATTACATAAGGATGTTGAAGCAAATATTAAAGTATTTTTAATAGAAAAAGAATAGGAGGCTATGTATGGAACCAAATCGTTCTGTTCCCTATAGTACTGAGGCGGAAAACTATGTTTTAGGTAGTGCCTTTCTCGATAATAAATTAATTAGTGGTTATATTGGTAAACTTGTTGAAGATGATTTTTATGATGAACGTAATAAAAAAATCTATCGCGCAATGGTTAATTTGTATAATCAAAATCAAAAAATTGAAGTACTTACTATTACAGAAGAATTAAAAAAACTAGGTGAAAAAGTAGATGAAAATTATCGCATTTATTTACTTGATTTAATTGAAAGTGTTCCATCTACTGTTACAACTAATTTATATGTTGAAATTGTTGAAGAAAAATCACTTCAAAGAAAATTACTAAAAGATATGCAAAACATATCTGATGATATTTTAACAAGTAGATTAACCTTTAATGAAGTTTTAGATAAAACGGAAGATAAATTAGTTAATTTAATTCGTAAACGTCGTACTTCACAAATTATGGGTATTGACCGTGCTAGTGAAATTGTTTATGAACAAATTCAAAAATATACGGAAAATAAATCTGATTTAACCGGCTTAGATACAGGATATGAAAAACTTAATAAATTAACTCTTGGCTTCCAAAAAGGTGATTTAATGATACTTGCTGCTCGTCCTTCAGTTGGTAAATCAACATATGCGATTAACCTTGCGGCTCAAGCTAGTAAGAAAGGTGCTCATGTTGCTTTATTCTCACTTGAAATGAGTATCGAACAATTAATGATGAGACTATTTAGTTATCAAGCTGAAGTTGAACTTTCTAATGTTCGTGGTGGTAAATTAACTAGTGAAGAGATGTTATTATTAGGTCTTGCTAAACAAGAATTTAGTAAAATGCATATTTACTTTGATGAAGATAGCTCAAGTAATATTGCTGATATCAGAGCTAAATGTCGTCAACTTAAAAATGAAGGAAAACTTGATTTTGTTATTATTGACTACTTACAACTTATCACCGCAACTTCTAGTAGAGGAAATCGTCAAGAAGAAGTATCAATTATATCACGTTCTCTAAAGACTTTAGCTCGTGATTTAGATGTTCCAATTCTTGCTTTATCACAACTTTCTCGTAGTATTGAAGGAAGAGAAAATAAAGTTCCTGTGCTTGCTGACTTACGTGAATCTGGTAGTATTGAACAAGATGCCGACTTAGTTATGTTCTTATTTAGAAGAGCTGATGTTGAAGATAATTCAGTATTTGGTGATGAAGATAGTGAAAATAATTTAGAACAAAAGAATAAACGTAAAAATGAAATGGAAGAAATTGTTTTATCGGTTGCTAAAAACCGTCAAGGTCCTCTTGATTTTATCGACTATCATTTCTATGGTAAGTATTGCCGTTTTAAAGAACAAAAGATTACTAAAGAGTTAATCACAAAAAAGAAAAGAAGAAAAAAAACAGACAGGAGTGAATAAAAAATGACAAGCCGTTTAGAGGTTATCTGTCAAAGATATGAACAAATATCAGAATTACTTACTGATATGGATGTAATTAGCGATATTAAAAAACTTACAGAATTATCAAAAGAACAACGTTCTATTGAAAAAATAGTTTTTAAATATCGTGAAGTTCAACAAATTGAAAAAGAAATTGCTGATTTAAAAGAAATGCAAAAAGACGAAGATCCAGAAATAAGAGAAATGGCTGAATTTGAACTTCCAACTCTTGAAGAAAAGAAACTAAAATTAGATGAAGAATTAAAAATATTATTATTACCTAAAGACCCTAATGATGAAAAAAATGTTATTGTTGAAATTAGAGGTGCTGCTGGTGGTGATGAAGCTAATATCTTTGCTGGTGACTTATATCGTATGTATTTAAAATATGCGGAATCAAAAGGATGGAAAGTAGAAACTGTAGATTCAGAACCATGTGAAGCAGGAGGATTTGCTAAAATATCTTTTATGGTTAATGGTGATTCGGTTTATTCTCAACTTAAATATGAATCTGGTTCTCACCGTGTACAAAGGGTTCCCGTTACAGAATCAGCAGGTCGAATTCATACTTCAACCGCAACTGTTCTTGTAATGCCTGAGGCTGATGAACTTGAAGTTAACCTTGATATGAATGATGTTAGAATTGATATTTTCTGTTCATCAGGACCTGGTGGACAAAGTGTAAATACAACTAAGTCCGCAATCCGTGTAACTCATATTCCAACAGGAATTGTTGTATCATGTCAAGATGGAAAGAGCCAACATGAAAATAAAGCAAGTGCTTTAAAAGTATTACAAGCAAGATTATATGATAAGATGCTTGAAGAAAAAGAAAAAGCAGAAGGTGCTGAACGTCAAGCTAAGATTGGTAGAGGAGATCGTAGTGAAAAAATTAGAACCTACAACTATCCTCAAAATAGAGTTACAGATCATAGAATTGGCTTTACAATTCAACAATTAGACCGTGTAATGGAAGGTAAACTTGATAGTATTATCGAAGCATTAATTACATTTGAACAAAAAAGATTATTAAGTAGTGAAGAATAGTACAGTTTTGTACTATTTTTTCATTTTTTAAATTATTCATGCGTATGATGTATTGGTGATAAAATGAGTTTGTTTGTTGATTTAGATAATATAAAAAATAATATAATAAAAATAAAAGAATACACTAAAAAAGAAATAATGGTTGTATTAAAGAATAATGCTTATGAATTAAATAGTAAAAGAATAATTCCATTATTAAAGGAAGTAAATGTTAAATGGATTGTGTATAATAAATTTGATGAATATATTTTAGATAAAGATAATATAAAAGACTTTAATATTTTAATTCTTGAAAGTCTAAAAGAAAAATATTTAAATTTACCTGTTTATTATTCTGTAAATTCAGTCGATGATGCTAACTTAATAAAAAATATAAATACTAAAACTTTAGTTCACCTACAAATTGATACCGGAATGAACAGAATGGGAATTAGAAGTATTGATGTAATGAAAGAAGTAATTAAAATATTATCATTCAATAAAAATATTATTATTGATGGCATATATACTCATTTCGCAAGTAATCGGGATGAATATTATTATTTTAATAAACAAGTAAATAACTTTAATACATATTTAACTTTATATCCCTTTAATCATATTCATTGTGAGTCTAGCCATAGTCTAGGAAGAAAGGTGAATAGTAATATGGTTAGAGTAGGTATTAGTATTTATGGATATGAAACAAATATAAAAGGAATTAAACCATGTATTAGTTATTATGTAAAACCAGTAAACAGTTTTAAAATAAGTAAAAAAGATGCAGTTGGATATGATCAACAATATATAGAAGAATCTTCATCTTATATAACGGTTTTACCAATTGGGTATGATGATATAATAGGAATAAATGAAATTAGAAAAAATGATAAAAAATTGGAAATTGTTGGTAAAATCTGTATGAATCATTTGTTTATCAAATCAAATGAAAAAATAAATAATCTAACTAGTTTGCTTGTTTTATCAAAAAATGATATAATATCTTATAGAGATTATAATTGGTATTTAATTATTACCTCAATGAAAAAAATACCAAAAAACTATATTAGGAGAAGTTTCAATGACCTACCAAAAGTATTTAAAACAAGAACAAAAAAGAGCCGAAGCTTTAGGCTTAGAAAAAGAAGCCATTAAATTATTAGTATTAGAGTTATCAGGATTAAATGGAGCTAATTTTTTAGCTTCCTTAAATGAAGAAATACCTTCTGATATATTTGAAAAAATAACAAAAGCTGTTGATGAATATATTATTCATAAAAAACCAGTACAACATATATTAGGTTATAGTTATTTCTTTGGATATAAGATGAAAGTAAATGAAGATGTTTTAATTCCTCGTCCAGAAACCGAAGAGCTAGTAGGTTACCTCTTATCTACTTATGATGATGTATTTGGTGGAAAAGAAGTTGATGTTGTTGATGTTGGTACGGGCTCAGCCGCAATCGCAATCAGTCTTGCTAAAGAAGAACCTAATATGCATGTTGTAGCAACTGATATTAGTGAAGAGGCTTTAGTTGTTGCTAAAGAAAATGCTAAAATAAATAATGCTGCTATTAAGTTTTATCAAGGAGATATGTTAAAACCCTTAATCGATAATAATTTAAAGTTTGATATCTTAGTATCCAATCCTCCATATATTCCTAATAATGAATATGTTGAAGATATTGTTATCAATAATGAACCACATGTTGCATTATTTGGTGGAGAAAATGGAATGAACTTTTATGATATAATTTTAAAAGACGCAAATAAAATCTTAAATACCCCAAGTATCATTGCTTTTGAACATAGTTATAATAAAAGATCTGAAATGCATGAATTAATTCAAAAATATTTTCCAAATTCATATGCTGAAACAATTAAAGATTTAAGTGGTAAAGACCGAATTACAATAATAATAAATAAAGGATAACGTACTTTTATGGTAATTTCAAAAGAAGATTTTTTAAAATTAAATAAAGAAGACTTAAAAAATAAAATAGTTTGTTTTCCAACTGATACGGTATATGGGGTAGGTTGCCTTATTGATGATGAGGATGCATCAAATAAAATCTATTCGCTTAAACACCGAGATAAAGCAAAACCTCTTGCTATTCTTGCTGGAAACGTTGAACAGATTCTCCCCTTTATTGAAGCCCCTAGTACAATTATGCTTGATTTAATGAATAAATACTGGCCGGGAGCTTTAACAATCATTTTTAATAAGAATAAAACTTATGATAATAAAATTAATTCTGATATTCCAACTATTGCTTTTAGGATACCTAACTGTAAAATGGCACTTGATATCTTAAATAAATTTGGAGTAATGGCAACAACTAGTATCAATTTAAGTGGAAGTGCTCCCTTAAATGATTTTGAAACAATTCAAAAAGAATTTGGTAAAGACATTGACTATTTAATTAAAGATGTTAATGAAAGTAGTAATATATCTTCTACGGTAGTTGACGCAACAAAAGGAAATATTTTAATACTTAGAGAAGGCAGTGTTAAAATAGATGTATAAAAAATAAAAAAGAGTAAATAATATAGTTGGTGATTAAAATGGAAAAATTTAGAAAAAAATTAACTATATTATTGATTATATTATTTTTAATTATTACTTTAACGGGATGTACGACTAAAAACGATAGTCTTAGACTTCGTATTAAAGCAAATAGTAATAGTGAAATTGATCAACTAAATAAAAATAAAGTAAAAGATGCTGTAAAAATAATATTAGAAGATGATGTAAATATAACAAGCAATAATTTAAAACTAAAATTAAAAGAAATGATTAATGACGATTTTGTTGATACAATAGATGTAAAATATACAATGGAAACATTTCCTGCTAAAAGTTATAATGGAGAATTTATTCCATCAGGTACATATTACACTTTACTCATTACCATTGGAAAAGGAAATGGAAATAATTTTTGGACACTTTTATATCCTGAATATTTTAATATTAGTTTTGAAGATAATAATGAAATAGAATATCGAAGTTATATTTATGATAAATTTAAAAAATAGAAAGGAAATAATATGAAAATAGCTTTAGCTTCAGACCATGCTGGTTTTACATTAAAAGAAGAAATAAAAAAACATTTAGAAAAATTAAATATAGCCTACATTGATTATGGTACTAATTCACTTGAATCAGTTGATTACCCTGATTATGCATATCCTGCATGTTTAAGTGTGAAAAATAATGAATGTGATTATGGAATATTAGTATGTTATACGGGAATTGGTATGTCGATTGTAGCCAATAAAGTAAAGGGAATCAGAGCAGCTTTAGTTAGTACGCTTGATCAAGCATCACTTACGAGAATGCATAATAATGCTAATGTTTTATGTTTAAGTCAAAAAGAAACTGAATTACAACTCGCTTTATCAATAGTTGATATTTTTTTAAATACTTCTTTTGAAAAAGGCCGTCATGAAAGAAGAGTAAATAAAATAATGGAGATTGAACAAAATGAAAGATAAAAAGAAAATAAGCCAAGATATGAAGGATATTCTGCTTACTAATTTGGTTCAAGCATTAACTATTACTTTATTTGGAATTCTATTTGGCTATTTATTAAAAAGGAATGCTGAAGAAGATGGATGGATTTATTTTGCCTTTATTTCTTGCTTATTCTTTATAATTGCCTTAATTATTTATATAGTTAAAGTTTTAAAAGCAAGAAAAAAACTACTTAAAAAAAGAAATAGTGAAAAGGAAGAATAAAAATGGATACTTATTTAGATATTATGTATTTAGTTATTTTTTTAATAATGATATTAATAAGTACAAAAGTCTTATTAGCATCTAATTATGAAAAATTATTTAAACAAGGTAAAATCACAGAGATTAGAGTTGCATTTTTTATTGGTGTAATTGTTATTAGTTTTTTAGTAACAAGTGCTATTATAAAATTTAGTGAAGTATTTTATAATTTAATAAAATAAATTGCATATATTCACTTTTATTGGTAATAATAAAACTGAGGTGATAAAAGTGAAGAAAATAATTAAAAAAATTGCCCAAAATAAATTTCAGTTTTTCTTTTTTGTAGGTCTTGTTGGTTTATTAATAACTGCTCTTGTAATTAGTGCATCAACATCAACTAATTCAGATACACCAAATGATGATCCTACGATTAAGGATCCCACTGACCCAATTACGGATGTAATTCCAGAAGAATTAATTATCCTTCCATTTAGTGATGATATGGAATATGTAGTTGTAAGAAAGTTTTATGAAAAAGATGCAACTAAAGAAGATCAACAACTATCTTTAATTAAATATCAAAACACTTATCGTACAAGTGTTGGCACAAGCTATGCGAAAAAAGATGGTACAGTATTTGATGTTGTTGCTGTATTAAGTGGTAAAGTAGTTGAAATAAAAGATAGCCCGTTATATAGTAATTATGTTGCGATTGAACATAAAGATGGATTTAAGACATATTATTATGGCCTTAGTGAAGTCACGGTTTCACTTGGTAGTGAGGTTTCTCAAAAAGATAAAATTGGAGTTTGTGGCAAAACCGAAATTGATGCAGAAACAGGAAATCATGTTTACGTTAAAATGATGAAAAATGGTAAACATTATAATCCTGAAAAATTAATTGGTAAAAAACTTTCGGAAATTGAATAAAAAAATACATCTAGTAGTATAATCTATTAGATGTTTTTGTTTGCATTATATCACAAAAAATGTGATAAAATGATAATAAAAATGGTCGATAATGTGATAAAATGAAATGTTTTGTATTTTATCACATAAAATAATAATTAGTGATAAAATACAATAATTAATGTTCAATTTACTTGTAAATCACATTATTATTTGATATAATATAGAAGGAATTTTTAAGTTAATAAAATTAATACTTAAAAATTAATTTAATTAATGGAGGGAAAAAATTGAAAATAAAAAATTTATTTAAATTATTTGTATTTGCTTTCTTTATGGGGCTTATTAGCTTTTCGCCTTTATTTTCTAAAAATAAAGTAAATGGTGAAACTATAACACAAACTCAAGAAGAGACTGGTTATCTTACTTTTTCAAGTAATAAAGAATTTAGTATGTCTCGTGCTCAAAGCCCTGCTAGTTTAGATTATTCTATTGATGGGTCTACTTGGCAAAGTTTTCCAACATCAAATTCAACAACAACTAACAAAATTACATCTGGTTTAAAAGATGGTAAATATGTATTATATTTAAGAAATAGTGAAGGTGTTGTTAATACTGTTATATCTGGATACAATGAAACAGATACTAATGCTATTTTAGAGGGGTTTAAATTTGAAACTGGTAGCAATGTAGATTGCAGTGGAAATATTTTAACTTTATTAGATTATAAAAAAGTATTAAATGGTGAAGAACCTGCTATAGGTGATTACGCTTTTGCTTGGCTTTTTTCTAAGTGTAAAGCTTTAATATCTAGTCCAACTCTACCTTCTACTGTAATTCCTAAAAAAGCATACTATTATATGTTTAATTACTGCGAAAATTTAAAAAGAGCACCAGAACTTCCTGCTACTTCATTTACAAGTGGTAGTAACTATAATTATGCTTATATGTTTTTCTGCTGTTCAAATTTAGAAAACGCACCTGCGCTTCCAATTACGACACTAACAGAAAGCTGCTATAAGAATATGTTTGCTAACTGTTTAAAAATTGAAACCGCACCTGTGCTTCCTGCTACAACGTTAACTAATGATTGCTATCGTTGTATGTTTTATAACTGTGAAAATTTAAAAACTGCTCCGGCGCTACCTGCCAAAACCCTTGCAAATAGCTGCTATAGTTCGATGTTTCAATTTTGTGAAAGTTTAACAGAAGCACCAGAACTTCCTGCCACAACTCTTGCTTGGGAGTGTTATAATCATATGTTTGCTGAATGTAAAAAATTAGCTGTAGCACCTGACTTACCGGCATTAAAATTATACGGCTTTTGTTATGAAGGTATGTTTGATTCTTGTACAGCTTTAGTTAAACTTCCGAAAATTGCAGCGACTGATTTTTCTGCAAATAAGTGCTGTGATTCTATGTTTGATGGATGTTCTAATATTAAAATTTCAACAGAAAGAGTAGGAAATTATCGCTACGAATGGAGTTTGTCTGAAAATACTATTAATAGTGAAAGTGTTAGTTTAAGTAAAATGTTTTCTAATACTGGCGGAACATATACAGGCGTATGTGAGGCTGGCGTTAAATATTATCTTGATATTCCATGTACTAGTCATACATATGGTGAATGGATTGAAGAAAAACTTCCAACTTGTGCGTCAACTGGTGTAAAAGCCCATTATGAATGTACAAATTGTGGATATTCAGTTGATAGTAATTATAATGAATATTCAGATATTATTCTTGCTAAAACTAATGTTCATGACTTAGGCGACTGGATTCCAGAAAGTCCATCAAATTGTAGTAATTTAGGTCTTAAAGCTCACTATGAATGTTCTGTATGTAAAGTATGCTTTGATAAAAATGAAAATCTTATTACAGATATTTTATTACCTAAAGATCCAAATAAACACACATTTGGTGAACTAATTAAGGGTACTCCCGCAACTTGTTTAAATGTAGGCTTTAAAGATATATATGAATGTGAAGATTGTCACGTTTATTTTGATATAAATAAAAATATTATTTCAAGCCAAGAAGATTTTGTTATTCCTAGAACTGACCATGTATATACTGATGATAATGACGCTACTTGTAATATTTGTAATTTTACCAGAATTATTATTAATTATTCAAATTATGTAGTAGATGGCTCTGTATACGATATTAAAGTTAGTCTTCCTGAAGATGTAACTGATATATATTTACCAGAAAATGTAACATATGGTAGATATACTTATTGTATAAATGAAATTTTTGATTCAACTGGAGCTGGCACAACATCTGAAGGATATAATCCATATTTTTTACCAAATAAAAAATATTATTTACATATTTATTTTGAAGTAAGTGAATCTGCAGATTATGACGTGCTTTATAGTTCTCAAATTCTTGTTGGTGGTAAAGGTGGTGCTGTTGTAGACCGACATTTTTATGAAAATTATTTCTGTGTTGTAGTTAGTCTTCCTATTCTTGGCGGTGAATCTAAAATTAAAGATGTACCTAAACTTAGTTATTCGTTTGAAGGAATAGAAGTAGGTAAATTAATAAAAGACATAAAGTTAATATCTAGTGAAACAAACATTAAACTACATGATGAAGTTTTTTATTTAATTAAACGAGGATCATTTATAGAACCTGATAGTACTGAAGTTTTTGATACTTCATATATTGTTAATTTAGATTTATTTTTAGCAGCACCTGCTGGTTATACTTTTATAAACTTCACTAAAGATAAACTTGAACTTGAAGGATTTGGTAATAATTATGATTTTATAATCAGTAATAGTGGATCTTTGCTACGTATACATCTAGATATTAACCTTAGAACTACAGAATGTATTCATTCTGTTGAATCTTGGTATTATGACGATGATGCACATTATGGATTTTGTGATCTTTGTGGGAAAAATATTTATGGTGAACATGTTTATCAAGATGATTTAGATAACTATTGTAATATTTGTGGATCTATTAGAATTTTTAATCTAACAAATTTTGATTTAGTTCTTACTGGATATAGTGAAGGAAGCAAGGTATTTGATACATTACTAGAATTTGATGATGATATAGTAAGTAATAGATTATTTGTAAATTATTTTCGATTTGGTTATGAAAAAGAGTTCAACTTAGGTGGAATTCAGTCTTCTAATGCAACTTTTGTTTTTAATACAAATTATTATTTATATGTTCAAATATATGTTGAATATTCTAGTGATTTAAACTCTATTGACATTTCAAAATTTAATATTAAAGGATTAGATTCTAAATTGTATTATCATTATTATAATGGTGGTGGCGATACTCAAATTCTATGCTTATATTTTGAATTACCTCGTTTAGTAGATGAAAATAATCCTGTTACTAAAGTTACAAAAATTAATGCAACATTAGAAAATGCTGAACTTGGAAAAACTTTAGGTGATTTAACTATAAAAGTTGATGGATTAAATTCAGATATAGTGAAAATCATTGATTATCGGAATGTTTACGGTGGATTTATTAGTCCTGATACCACTTTAGAAAATAATAATACTTATGTTATTATGATTTTATTTGATAATAATGATATATATGACACATCAGAACTAGAACCTAAAGATATTACAATAAAAAATACTACCGGTTTCTTTTTTGATGAATACAATTCTTATGCTGATGCTATAATATATAATTATTTTATAACATTTGTTGATGAAAATCATACACATTCATTTGACGAAGATTATTATGAATTAAATTCTGATATACATTATAGTTTTTGTAGTTGTGAATATATTAAAGTTGAAAAACATATTTATAATAATTTACAAGTATGTACTAAATGTAATTATGAATCTGATTATATATACGTTGAAAATATAAATTTATCACTTGAAAACTGGGAATTTGGTTCAACTTTAAGCGATTTAAAGATTAAAGTTAATACTTTTGGTATACGTGAATTATTATCAGAAAATACAAATTATGTTACTATTTCGACTTCACCTAATTTATTAAGTTATTATGCATATGGTAATAGGAATTATATTATTAATTATAATTTTAATTATCAAAATTATTTATTCTTAGAGGATTATAAATATTATTTAATAGTAGAGCTTGCTTATGATCAATCTAGTGGAACCTATATCGATATTTTCAATATTACTACTAAAAATGTTTATTTAGAAGGTGTAGGTAATCCTATATCAATATTGGGTGCTGATTTGCGAAACCCTGATTATTGCTATCGTTTCATGGCTATATTTGAATTACCTCAATTTGAAACACTTCATATTCATGGAGGTAAATGGATTAATGAAGTTCCAGCAACATGTGGAGATTATGGAACTAAAGCTCATTATGAATGTAGTGTATGTAAAAAATATTTTGATGAAAATGATGTAGAAATTAAAGATTTAAAAATTGAAAAATTAAGTCATACATATGGTGAAGTAAGTTATTCTTTAATTGAAAATAA
>CAZPSA010000001.1:0-68786 GCA_964589375.1 uncultured Clostridium sp. | reverse complement strand
GTAGTTACAAAAGAAAAATTAAATCATAGTGGTAAAACTCATCATGAAAAAGTTAGTGCTACATGTGGAAAAGAAGGTAACATTGAATACTGGAGCTGTCCTACTTGTAATAAATCATTCACTGATGAAGCATGTACAAAAGAAGTATCTAATGTTACACTTGAAAAATTAAGTCATACATATGGTGAAGTAAGTTATTCTTTAATTGAAAATAATACAAAGATTAAAGCGGAAAGAACATGTATCCATGATGCAAGTCATGTTGAAACTGAAACTATTGAAGTAACTAAAGTTGTTACTCAAAATGTAAGTTGTACAAAAGATGAACTTTCAACATTAAGTGCTACATTTAAAAATACAGCATTTGGAACAAAGAGTTATGATAATGTAGTTACAAAAGAAAAATTAAATCATAGTGGTAAAACTCATCATGAAAAAGTTAATGCTACATGTGATAAAGATGGTGTTATAGAATACTGGAGTTGTCCTACTTGTAATAAATCATTCACCGATGAAGCATGTATGAATGAAGTTGTTGATTTAACTATAAAGAAGTTAGAACATAACTATCAATATCATCATAATAGTACTACACATTATCAAGAATGTGAAAATTGTCATAATAAAATTGATGAACATCCTCATTCTTGGAATGATGGAGTTGTAACTAAAGATCCAAATATTAGAGAAGATGGTATTAAAACTTATACTTGTAAGGATTGTGGTGCAACTCGCACTGAAAGTATGCCTAAATTAAGGGGTTGTTCTTCATTAAGTCATGTATTCTTAACTCTAAGTTCATTATTAGGTTTATTATTAATAATGAGAAAAAAACAATCAATGTAAAATAAAAAGCCTCTTTTAGGGGCTTTTTACTTTGTATCTTTTGATATTGTTATTATATAAGGTGATGTTTCACGATTATAATTTTGATATTTTGTAAGTAAATAAGTATTACTTGGTAATGATTTTACATAACTATTTATAGCATCACTTTCTCTTTTACCTTCTAAATGACCTGGATAAATAACAATAATAATTAACATCTTAGGATTTAGGTTTATTAAAGTAATCATTTTCTTGATGGAAGATAGAGTTGTATTACATTTAGTAGTTATGGCTTTATCACCATTTGGTAGATATCCTAAGTTATAAATTACTAAGTCAATATCTATTTCTTTAATAAACTCATGACTTTCATTATATAAAGTAACATTAGTGATATTTTCTTTATTAAGTAATTCTTTTGTATAGTCAATTGCAACTTGTTGAATATCATAGCTATAGACATGGCCAATATCTTTTAAAATATTAGCCATATAGATTGTGTCATTACCTCTACCACAAGTAGCATCAATAAAGGTCATATTTTGATGTCTATTTCTTTTTAAATATTCATTTATTAATAAATGTGAAAATTCTACTATTTTGAACATAAATCACCTTGCCAATAATTATTTTTTCTCATTACTTTATCTATTTCATTCATTACTACAAACTTTTTTAACGTCCATTTAGGGGCCAATAATAAATCTTTTGGTGCATCCCCAGTAATTCTTTGGACTACTACATTTTCGTTTAAATTTCTTAATTGTAGAACAACAATATCAACATATTCTTCTAATGTTAATAGTTTAAAAGGAGTATCTTCATATATTTTTCCTAAAGGAGTATTTTTCATTACATGTAACATATGAATTTTAATGGCATTAATATTTAAAGAATTAACTAACTTTAAAGTATTTAACATATCGGTTTTTGTTTCATTAGGAAGTCCATTAATAATATGAACAACGATATATAATCCTGCTTTTTGAAGGCGTGTTACCGTATCAATAAATACATCATTGGTGTAGCCTCTATTAATAAAGGTTGCAGTTAATTCATTAGATGTTTGAAATCCAAGTTCAACCCAGACTTCAACTTGTTTATTTAATTCTTTTAAATATTCTATTTTTTCATCATCTAAACAGTCGGGTCTTGTTGCGATACTTAATACTTTGATATCTTTGTTTATTGGTCCATCTTTTGTTATTATTTGACTAAAAGTACTTTTTAATTTAGAAAGAGGACCATATGTATTTGTATTTGCTTGAAAATAAGCAATATAATATCCATCAGGCCATTTTTTCTTCATTATTCTTAAGATATTTTCAAATTGAATATTTAAAGGAAGGTTTTTTTCGCCAGCAAAATCACCACTTCCTTTTTCTGAACAAAATATGCAACCATTAGTACTTATTTTACCATCACGATTAGGACAACTAAAATCACCATTTAAACTTATACGATATGTTTTCTTCGTAAAGCGATTTAAACAATAGTTATTCATTGTAACATAGTGTTTTTCATCATTCATTAATTGCATATTTACACGACCTTTCTTTTAATATTTTAACAAATAATTAAAGTTTTGTCAAAATAATAAAGTTAAAATAGAATATAAATAATAAAATAATGTTATAATATATTAGTAAATGGGGTGAATGTATGAAAAGAAATAGAGCTTTAAGTTTAATAATTATAGCTTTAACGTATATTATTGTATGTATTGGATCCTTTCTTTTATATGGGGTATTTGATAGTATATTGCCGGATATTAAAGATAAAGCCATCCTTAATTTATTTATAGTTGATGTAATTATGACAGTGTTTGTCTTTATAATTAGTAGCTGTTTTGCTAACTCTTCTATCTATGATCCATATTGGAGTGTTATGCCTATTATCTTAATTACGATATATGCTTTAAAACTTAAAGTAATTGATAATGGATTTGTTATTTTACTAATTGGTACAATCTTTATTTGGGGAATAAGATTAACAGCTAACTTTATTTATACTTTTAAAAATTTACATATTCAAGACTGGCGATACGTAAACTTAAAAGAAAAGCATCCTGCCCTTTGGCCACTAATTAATTTATTTGGAATTCATTTATTTCCAACTGTTATTGTTTTTATTGGTCTCCTTCCAGCATTTAAGTATGTCTTAGAATTTAATGTTGGCACCACACCTACTATTTCAACTTATCTTGGGGTTATTATTGCCTTTTTAGGAATTGTTATTGAAACTGTTGCTGATGGGCAGTTACATTCATTTAAAAACGTCTCCAGCAATGATGGTTTAGTATGTGATAAAGGATTATGGAAAACAAGCCGCCATCCTAATTATTTTGGTGAAATTTTATTTTGGATTGGCATTTGGTGGATGGGGTCATCTTTTTATAAAGATTCAACCTGGATATTAATTTTCTCACCACTCATTATTTTCTTAATGTTTGTTACAATAAGTATTCCAATGATGGAAAAAAGACAATTAGAAACAAAACAAGGATATAAGGAATATATGGAATCAACTAATATGTTACTTCCAATATTTTCTAAAAAGAAAGAAAATAAATAAGGATGATTAAATCATCCTTTTTCGTTGTTTTCTAATATTTGATATTTGATTAAATTATTTGTTAAAGATACAATTTTTGAAATAATACTATTAACATTTGTCTTAGGACATTTTAATATAAAAGTAACAGAATCACTAAAGCTCTTGTTTATTATTTCAACATCACTTAAGCGATTTTCTAAAAGATTTAAAAAACTATAATCAAAAGTTAGACTGACATTAGTATACTCAATAATTGGAGTTATCGGTAATAATTTTAAAGCTTCGCTTGCGGACTTAGAATAAGCTCTAACAAGTCCCCCTGCTCCTAGTTTAATTCCTCCAAAATATCTAACAATAACACAAACAAAATTAGTGATATCATTTTTTCTAAAAACATCAAGAGCGGGAAGGGCAGCAGTACCACTTGGTTCTCCATCGTCATTTGCTTGTCCGTATTCACCAGTTTTACCAATTGTCATTACCACAATATGGTGAGTAGCGTTTGGATGAATGGCTTTTACATATTGAACGTAGTCTTTCGCATCTTCAACTTCAGTTGCGTGTTTAAGGTATGTAATAAATGTACTTTTATTTATTTCAAGTGTATTTACAATTTCACCATTTATTGTATTCATAGCATTTATCTCCTATAACTATAGTATAGCAAAAAATAAAAAAAATTAAAAGTAATGTGTTATAATACTTAATAAATGGAGTGAAAATGTATGAATGAATTAGAGATAGTTACAATAGATTATGAATCATTATTATTATGGTATAAAGAAAGAATTCCCTTTAAAACATCTTTAAATACGGTTACTTGGTATTTTACTGATTTTTTAAGTTATCAAGAATTCTTAGAAAAAAATAAACAATATGTTATTGGCTTTATGGGGATAAGCTTAGAAGCACTTTTAGTAGATGCCTTAAAGAAAAATAATTTAACAATTAGTTTTGGTGAATCATGTACAGGCGGAATGCTTGCTTCAACAATTATTAATGTTCCAGGCGCATCTAGTGTTATCAATGAAAGTTATGTAACATATAGTGAATGTGCTAAAGAAAAAATACTTGGTGTAAAAAAAACAACCCTTGAAAAATATAGTGTTTATTCAAAAGAAGTGGCTAAAGAAATGGCAGAAGGAGTACATAAATTAAGTAATGCGTCAATTTCTGTTAGTGTTACGGGAAGAGCTGGGGGAAATACTAAAGATATAAAAGATGGAACTTTTGATTTTGCTATTATAACAAATATTTTAAATAAAAAATGTGAATATGTAGCATCATATAAAGTAAGTGGCTCACGTAATGAAATTAGACAAAAACAAACTATTTATATTTTATGGAATGTTTTAAAAATAGTAAATGACCATTTTTCTGAATAAATTTTAAAAAAACAAAAGATTATTATATAGATTTCAGATAGGCTAATTGTTTGCTAAAAGGAAGAAAATATGGTATAATATTTAAGCTGTACAAAAATTACAGCTATAGTAAAATATATACTATATGGTTACAAAATAGGAGGAAAATGATGGAAAATAATTACATTAATGAGGCATTACTTGCGAAAATATCTAAAGAACAAAATGTAAAAATTACGCAAATTAATGCTGTATTACAATTGATTGAACAAGGTGCAACCGTTCCTTTCATTGCTCGTTATCGTAAAGAAGTTACAGGCAACCTTGATGAAGAACAAATTAGAGCCATTTATCAAGAATGGGAATACGGACAAAAGTTAGCAGCACGTAAAGAAGACGTAATGCGACTAATTGAAGAAAAAGGAAAATTAACAGATGAAATTAGACAAGCAATTATTGTTGCTAGTAAATTATCTGAAATTGAAGATATATATCGTCCATTTAAGGAAAAGAAAAAGACTCGTGCTACCGATGCTAAGAAAAAAGGCTTAGAACCTCTTGCTGAATATTTATTAAGTTATCCAACTGAAGGTGATGTTTTAGAAGAAGCTTCTAAATATGTTACTAATTTAGAAGGTAAAACTGATGAAGAAATCGAAGCAATGAAGAAGGAAGGCTTAATTGTTAAGAATGCTCAAGAAGCTCTTCAAGGTGCAAAAGATATTATTGCTGAAATCGTATCTGATGAACCTAGATATCGTACTTGGATTAAAAATAATTATGTTAATTTCGCAAAAATGAAATCTGAAGTTAAAGATGAAACTTTAGATGAAAAGAAAGTTTACGAAATGTATTATGATTATGAAGAACCAATTAAAACAATTAAACTTCATCGTATACTTGCCTTAAATCGTGCAGAAGCTGAAAAAGTTATTAAAGTATCTATAGTTGAAAATCGTGATTTTATTATTATGTATATCTTAAAAGATAAAATTGGTGATGATAATATGAAATCACTTACAGCTGAACTTGTAAAAGAAGCTTGTGAAGATGGTTATGATCGTTTAATTAAACCAGCTGTTGTTCGTGAAATTAGAGCAGAACTTAAAGATAAAGCTGAAGACCAAGCTATTCATATTTTTGGAGAAAACTTAAGAAATTATTTATTACAAGCTCCAATGAAAGGAAAAACCGTTTTAGGTGTTGACCCAGCTTATCGTACTGGTTGTAAATTATGTGTAGTTGATGCTACAGGTAAAGTACTTGAAAAGAGTGTAATGTATCCTCACCAAAAACAAAAAGGTGAAGTGGTTCCTCCTGGAAGATATGAAAATGCAATTAACATTTTCTTAGATTTAGTTGTTAGACATAATGTTGAAGTAGTTGCAATTGGTAATGGTACAGCCAGCCGTGAAACTGAAAGTTTCGTTGCTGAACAATTAAAGAAAGTTGATCGTCCTGTTAAATATATTATTGTTAATGAAGCCGGTGCATCTGTTTATTCAGCATCAGATCTTGCTCGTGATGAGTTCCCTGATTACTCAGTTGAAGAACGTTCTGCGGTATCAATCGCTCGTCGTTTACAAGACCCATTATCAGAACTAGTTAAAATTGAACCAAAAGCAATTGGTGTTGGCCAATATCAACATGACGTAACCCAAAGTAAATTAACTGAATCATTAGATTTCGTTGTTGAAACGGCTGTTAACCAAGTTGGTGTAAATATTAATACTGCTTCTGTATCTTTACTACAATATGTTGCAGGTCTTAATGCTGGTGCCGCAAAGAAAATTGTTGCTCATCGTGATGCTAATGGTCGTTTTGTTACAAGAGAAGATATTAAAGTAAAAGGGGTTGGACCTAAAGCCTTAGAACAAGCAATTGGTTTCTTAAGAATTGTTGATGGCACAGAACCTCTTGATATGACAGGAATACACCCTGAAAGTTATGAAATTGCTCGTACTATCTTAAATAAATTAGGCTTTACTTCAGCTGATTTAGGAACTACAGAGTTAGTTGAAAAAGTTAAGGCTGTTACTGATAATGAAAAGAAACAAATGGTTGAAGAATTAAATGTTGGTGAATATACATTAAATGATATTTTAGAAGCCTTTGTTTCACCACTTCGTGACCCACGTGATGACATTGAAACTCCAGTACTAAGAAGTGATGTCTTACATTTAGAAGACTTAAAAGCTGGTATGGAATTACAAGGTACAGTACGTAACGTAGTTGACTTTGGTGCGTTTGTTGACTGTGGTGTTAAAGATGATGGTTTAGTACATATTTCAAAAATGTCAAAAGGTTATATTAAACATCCACTTGATGCTGTTAGTGTTGGTCAAATAGTTAAAGTATGGGTATTAGATGTTGACCTTAAGAAGAGTCGTTTACAACTTACAATGATTGACCCAAATGAAAAGACTCCTGAAACGCCTAAAAAAAATAAAAAAGATAAGAAAGAAACTAAAGGAGAATAATTATGGTATTTGAAAAAGTTGCTGAAATAATCGCAAAAGAATTAGACAAAGATGTAGCAAGTATTACAATGGAAACAAGACTTGTTGAAGATTTAGGTGCTGATTCACTAGATGCTGTTGAAATCATGTTTTCATTAGAAGAAGAATATGGAATGGAAATTGATGATACATCTGCACAAGCAATTAAAACAGTTGGCGATTTAGTAAAATATATTGAAGAGCATCAAAACTAGAAATTATAAAGGCATATTTTTTATAAATATGCTTTTTATTTTCAAAAGTAAAATATTTGACTTTAAACTAAAATTGTTTTATAATAAAACTAAAGAGGTGATATTATGGAAAATATAGAAGAAGTAAAAAAGGTAACCCCTAAAAAAACTACAACAAAAAAGGCTACAACCAAAACAAAGATAGACCCTAAAACTGGTACTTTGAAAGTAGTTGAAAAAAAGACAGCAACTAAAGCAACAACTAAGAAAGCAACAACTAAGAAAACAACAACCAAAAAAACAACAACGAAAAAAACAACTAAAAAAGCTGAAACTACACTAAAACAACCAGTTATTATTAAAAAGTCACCAGCCAAAATAATTAAAGTTTCAGAACCAACTGTTAATATGGCAGATGATGTTATTGAAAACAAAACTGATTCTCTTGATACAACACTTGGAATAGAAACAAAAAAACGTGGAAGAAAACCTTCAGAAAATCCCCTTCCTAAGGTTAGTTCGAAATCTCTTACAATCGAACCTCCAAAAAGAGAACCGAAAGAAGAAACAAAAAAGGAAAAAGAAAAAAATACAGAACCTACTATAATTGTTAGACCTACACCTAAAAAAGTTAAAGTATGGACGAAAGAAGAAAAACCACTTTATAAGAAATTATCAGAAGCTTTTACTTATATCGCTAATTTAACAAATGTTATTGAAGAAAAAACCATGGATACAAAACTTATCCAAGATTTAACAATTGGTGAATTGCATGTAATTGAAATGGTAGACCAAAATAATAATAAACCAATGTCTTTAATAGCAAAAAAATTAAAAGTAACTGTTGGTTCACTTACTATTAGTATTAATCGATTAGTTCAAAAAGGATATCTATTAAGAATTAGACATGAAATGGACCATCGTATTATTCTAGTTAGTACAACTCAAAAAGCAAAGAAAGTCTTAAAAGAACATGATAAATTTCATGAAAATATCTTAGGACTTGTTCTTGATACAATTACTTTAAAACAAGCAGTTACAGTAATGAATCAATTTGCTTTAGTTTTAGAAAACTACTATGATCCTAAATCAATTACAACTACTGTTAAGAAAGGAAGTACTAAATAATGAATAATTATCTTTCTTTAAATCGTAAACATTTATTTGAAAAATTAGACAATAATAGTATTGCTATTATACATTCAGGTTATGATGTATTTAAATCAGCTGATGCTGTTTATGATTATGTTGTTAATAATAATTTCTATTATTTAACTGGCATTGACCAAGCTGAAGTTATTCTTGTGATTGGTAAATTTGATGAAAAATATTTAGAATGGCTATTTATTGAAAAGGTAGATGTGGAAAAAGCAAAATGGTTAGGTGCGACCCTATCTTTTGAAGAAGCATCTAAGATATCAGGAATAAATACTAAAAATATTTTTGACTTAAATTTATTTGATAGTAAAGTAGAAGGCTTATATCAATCTAATCGTTATGGTTTAAATGAAGCCAAAACAATATATCTTGATTTAGAACAAAGAAATTTAAAACTATATAATACTTTTGGTCTTGAATATGCTAGAAAAATAAAAGATAAATACCCTAGTATTGTAATTAAAAATTGCTATAATGAAATTGTTGAACTAAGAATGTGCAAGAATGAAGCAGAAGTTGAATTAATTAAACAAAGTATCAGTACTACTAAAAATGCAATTTATAATGTAATGATTCATCACCAAGAACTTTCAAATGAAAGTATTGCTAATGCATATCATGATTTCCAAATTATTAAAGAGGGTAAGTCATTATCATTCAATGATATTATTGCTGCAGGACATAATGCAACAGTCTTACATTATGATGATAACAATTGTGACATTATCAATGATTCACTTCTTTTAATGGATGTTGGATGTTACACAAAACATTATTCAAGTGATATTTCAAGAACATTCCCAGTATCTGGTAAATTTACAGATCGTCAAAAAGCAATATATGAAGTCGTATTAAATACTAATAAGTTATGTATTGAATATGCAACTGATGGAATGAGTTGGAAAGATCTAAATGATTATGCAAAAAAATTATTAGCTGATGGATTAAAAAGCCTTGGTATAATTAAAGAAGATAGTGAATTAATTAAATATTATTTCCATTCAATTGGTCATTCTCTTGGATTAGATGTTCATGATCCATCACATAGTAATATGGGATTAAAAGAAGGAATGGTCATTACTATTGAACCAGGTCTTTATATACCTGAAGAAAATATTGGTATTCGTATTGAAGATAATATTTTAATTACTAAAGGTAAAGCAATCCTATTATCAAAAGATATCATTAAAGAAGTAAAAGATATTGAAAATTATATGAAATAAAAAAATGCTGTTATATTACTTTTTTAGTATATAACAGCTTATCTTTTAAAGGAGAATGACATGAAAAAGAAACAACTTAAGGAACTTTCCAAATACCTAAATGAAGTTAATCCTAGTACCTTAGCAGCATCAATCACTTTTTATTTATTATTTATTATCATTCCCATAATGGTATTATTAAGTAATATCTTTAAATTTTTACAAATTGATTTTCTACCTGACTATCAATTTTCTAATACAAAGAATATAATTTCACTTATATCTTTAGTAATATCGATTATATGGGTATCATCAAAGTTTATAAATGAACTACATATTTCATCAGATGTAATATATCAAGAAGAAAAAAGAAGACCAAGAATAAGTAGAAAAATAAGAAGTATTATTTTAATGGTTATTTTATTAATTATTATTACTGCACAAATTGCTTTTGTAATTTATTTTTTATATTTTTTCAAAAATATATTACAAATAAATGAATATTATGTAATGCTAATTCTTCAATTTTTATTACAATTTATTTCAATTAGTTTAATTCTTGGCTTTTTATATAAGGTAGTTGTTCCGATTAAAATTAAATTTAAGCAGACTTTTTTTATAAGTTTATTAATTACTTTAATTTGGTATATTTTAACTATTGTATATTATTATGTTAATTATATTCTTAAATTAAATAATTATGATGTATTATATGGAACTACATCTTCACTTATGTTATTTATTTTTTGGTTATATTTAATTGTTTTATCGTTTGTTTATGTTGTTTGTCTTCATTATTACTTTACCAAAAAAAGGTATGAAATAAATAAGTAATATTGGATATAATAATTATGAACAAAGCGAGGTAAAACAATGATTAAGAAAAAAATCTTTATTCTTACGTGTTTGTTCACAATCTTATTTTCCCTATATACTATGAATGTTGAAGCAGCTGGTTTTGGATTTAAAAGAAATCCTCATCACTTAACCCCAGATATTGGTAAATACCAAAGTTTGTTAGATGGTACCTCATCCTTTTATGTTGGTGATACCTCGAAAAAAATTGTTTATTTAACCTTTGATGCAGGGTATGATAATGGCGAACTTGATAATATTCTTAATACTTTAAAAGAAAAAGATGTAAAGGCGAGTTTTTTTATAACAGGTGATTTTGTTAAAAGATTTAGTGATTTAACTTATCGTATGAGACTTGAAGGTCATGTTATGTGTAATCACTCATATAGTCATAAAAAGATTCAAACCTTATCTAAGAAGGAATTAAAAGAAGATTTAGAAAAGTTAAATAATGCATATTTTGATCTTACTGGATATCAACTTGCTAGATACTTTAGACCACCTGAGGGTGAATTTACAAAAGATGCATTAAAGAATGTTCAAGAACTAGGTTATAAGACGGTATTTTGGTCTATTGCCTATTGTGATTGGGATAGTTCACATCAAGCATCAGTTGATAAAGCGATTAAAAGTGTAATTGATAACTTACATAATGGAGCGATTATTTTACTTCATTCAGTATCGAAAACTAATAGCTTAGCACTTGGTGAAATTATTGATGAGATTAAAAATCAGGGTTATTCTTTTAGAACTGTTTTAGATTTATAGTATAAAAAAAGTCTCCAATGGAGGCTTTTTAATTATTCAAATTTAGCATATAAGGTAATATCTTTAGGATTTACATTATCTAATCTTTCAATTTTATTAATAAATTCAGGTTCAGTATACCATCCAACAAAAGTATAGGCGCTTCTTGATGGAATAGGATTTACTAAATCAATACCTAGTAAAGCTTTACTTTCATTAAAGCTTGGAACCCCATTACTATAATCAAAATCGGCTTTCCAAACATTATCTTTATCCGAGTTACTCCAGTCTTCTGGGAAGGTGTGTTTAGCAACATATTCTTTCGGTAATTTATTTTCATTTGTAATTTTAATTCCACCAAAATCATAAGTTATTTGATAACGATGTAAAGTCCACTTTGCGAAAAGAGTAGTTGTAGATGTAAACTTATAAGTCGCAATATCACTAATAGGATTATTAAATGATTGATCTAAGTACCATCCCTTAAAGTCCCATACTACATTTGTAGAATTTGCATTATCATTAACGGTAAATGAATTAATTTTATTATTAATTTTAGATAAATCTTCTTTTGAAATATATCCATCTTCAGTTAATGCGACATCATCTATTTTATTTCCCTTTAGATTTTCAAATTTTACCACTTTAGGTTGTTGAAATACAAAGATAAAAGCAAGAACAAATAAAATGACAACCCCTAGACTACTAAGTAATACAACTAATCTTCTTGTCTTTTGTTTCTTTATATCTATATTCACATTTTTATTTTCTTCCATATTAACTCCTTTATATTATCTTGTAACATTTATTAATAATTATACCACATCAAATGCAAAAAATCAAATCTTGTGGTATAATCTATTATGAAAGAGGTGTAGTATGGGCCCAAATGTATTAAACAAAAATCAAGAAGTATTACTTACAATTAAAAGAACAGGAATTAATGGTGAAGGAATTGGATATTATAAAAGACTTGCGGTATTTGTTCCTTTTACAATTCCTTCTGAAGAAGTAGTAGTTAGAATGTTGGATGTTAAAGAAAAATATGCGATTGGTAAGGCGATAAAGTTTAAAACAACATCACCCAATAGAGTGACGCCCCCATGTAAGTACTATGAACAATGTGGTGGATGTCAGTTACTTCATATTAAATATGAAGAACAAGGTAAATTAAAAAAACAAATTGTTGAAGAATCATTTTCAAGATATTATAATGGAACACTTAATCCTAAAATATTTAAAGATACAATTATTCAAGAAAATCCATGGCATTACCGTAATAAAGCCAAACTTCCAGTTAGATATGATGGTGAAAAACTTGTAACCGGACTTTATGCTTTTGATTCAAATAAACTTGTTTATATTGAAGATTGTTTAGTTGAAAGAGAAGATATTAGAAAAGCAGTAAAAGAAATATGTGAATTTTTAACTAAATATCAAGTAATAGCTTATAATCCTAAATCTAAAGAAGGAATATTAAGACACCTTGTAATTAGAAGTTCAAGTATTACTGGTGATATTCAAGTTACTTTAATACTATTTAAAAAAGATCAAAGAACAATTAATATTGCTTCTGATTTAATAAAAATTGATAAAGTAAAAAGTATTTATGTTAGTATTAATGATAATCCTGATGCTATTGAAAATTTTGGAACAGATACTTTTAAAGTAGTAGGTAATGATACAATCTGTGAAAAACTTGGACCTTATAAATTTGAATTATTACCAACAGCCTTTTTTCAATTAAACTGTGAACAAACAGAAAAACTATATAGTACAATTGTGAATGTCGCAAAACTACATAAAGAAGAAAAAGTAGTAGATGCTTTTTGTGGAGTAGGCACTATTGGTATTTGGCTTAGTAAATATGTTGATGAGGTTAGAGGCATTGATATTAATAAAGAAGGAATTAAAAATGCTATTCAAAATGCTAAATTGAATAATGTATCTAATGCAAGATTTTATTCAGGAGATATTATTACTTGTTTAACTAAGTGGCGTAAAGAAGGCTTTATTCCTGATGTTTTAGTGGTAGATCCACCAAGAGCAGGACTAGATTTAAGATTAATAAATTATTTACAACAATTTCCTGTAAAGAAAATAGTTTATGTTTCTTGTAATACCGCAACCCTTGCTAAAAACTGTAATCATTTACAAAAGAAATATCATATATTACAGATTCAACCATTAGACATGTTCCCTCAAACTTGTAACGTTGAAACGGTTGTCTTGTTGTCCCACAAAAGTAATAACTCCAAAGTTAACGTAAATCTTAATTTTGATAACGAAAAAGGGAAGAAACTTATTAAGAAAGTTGTTGAAGATGTGGATTCTAGAAAAGAACCAGAAGGAGCGTCATATCCAGAAATTAAAGAATATATTTTAAATAAATACAATGTTAAAGTATCTTCATTAAATATTGCTCAAATAAAAACAAAATATGGAATCATAGAAAGAGAATGTTATAACAAGCCAAAAAGTGAAAATTCACGTCAACCTAATTGTACAAAAGAAAAAGAAGAAATGATTGTTGATGCTTTAAAGCATTTTAAAATGATATAAAAATACAAGGCATTGAACTATAATTGTTCTTGCCTTTTTTTACAAAATAAAATATTTTTATTATTTAAAATATTAGATTAATAATATGAAAAATGTTATAATTATTGATGACAAAAATGAAAAAAGTAAGACATAATATTGGAAGGATTTTGTATGAAATTTAATGAACTATATTCAATTGTAAATAAATTTTATAATTCAATAATAGAAGTAAAGTTTAGTGGATTGTTTGAGAGAAAGGATAGAATGTCAAACTTTCCAATAGGTTGTTGTGACGATGCTTGTGATTTACTTTGGTATTATCTTAAAAAAAATTATGATTTTCGTGTAGAAAGGTATAATGGATTTTATGATGATGGCGTTCCAGAAAACAAATTTAATCATGAATGGCTCGTTGTTGATGGATTCGTGATAGACATAACATTTAAGCAATTGAATTGGATTATAAGGTCTTATGATGATATTTATATTGGAGATGGTGCCATATATAATGATATCTTTGATAATATTGTTCTTAAGAAATATTATGACATTAGAAATGATGAAAGATTATGGAATGATTATAATAAGATTTTGGTAGTACTAAATAGACAATAACCCTAACGAGCAAGGAGTACAATATGAAAAAATTATTAATTAGTTTCTCAGCTAGAAAAGATGGTAATTGTGATGAAATTGCAAGACATCTAGCAAAAGAGGAAGATAAAATTATATATTTTAGAGATTTAAATGTTAATAGTTGCAGTAATTGCGATTATGAATGTTTTGATAATTGTTGTAAATATCGAAATGATGATATTTATAATCTTTTAGATGACATTCCTAACTATCAAAAAGTTGTTTTTATTGTTCCAATGTATTGTGGAAATCCTTCGTCATTGTATTTTGTTTTAAATGAAAGATGTCAAGATTACTTTATGAACAACGAAGATAAATGTGAAAATCTTGTTAAAAGATTATTTATCATAGGGATTTATGGTGATTCAAAAAAATCCCCTGATTTCATACCTTGTTTTGAAAAATGGTTTGAAAGCACTAGATACACTAATCATGTGCTAGGTGTTGAAAGACACAACTATAACTTAAAATTAAAAGATTCAATTTTAGAAGTAGATGAATTAAAAACAATGATTGAAGAGTTCATAAATCCTACTAAAGCTAAAATCGAATTAAGTGCAATGGCAGTAGTAATGTGTAATGGAAAAATTCTTTCGACAAATGAAATGATTTATGGGAAAGAAACAGTATCATTGCCTAAAGGTCATAAAGAAGAAAATGAATCAATAATTGAAACAGCTATTAGAGAATGTTATGAAGAAACAAATATTGTTATTACTAAAGATGATTTGGTTAAAGAATTAACATCGTATTCTTATGAGTTTTTAACTCCTTCTAATAAATTAATTAGGAAAACCATTGTTCCATTTCTTTTTAATGTAAAAGAAGAGGGAAATCCTATTCCTAAAGAAGAAAGAATGATATCTGTTCAATGGATGGATACTAATGAGTTTTTAGATAAATGCACTCATGAAAATGTGAAAGACATAGTAAAGGAGATTTAATATTTATGGATGATATAAAAATTGGGCAAGAAATGTATGATAAAGCATTAGTTTTTATAAACCATAGATATCCAACAGGATGGGGTGGTTGTGCAATAATGTACACTAAAGAAGGAGAATATTTAATTAGTGTATATTTAGAATCTCCTAACGCTTCTGCTGAATTATGTATGGAAACTGGAGCGATGTGTGAAGCACAAAAGTTTAATTTACATATCACTCATTCGTTGTGTATGTCTAGACAAAATGAAAATGAGATGCCTGCTATACTTACCGCTTGTGGTATATGTCAAGAAAGATTATATTATTGGGGGAAAGATGTTAAGGTTGCAGTAACAAATCCAAACAATGAAATAATTTTTAAAACATTAGAAGAATTAAGTCCTTTTTATTGGGCTAATGCATTTAACGAGGAGAAATAATGATGGCAAGTAGTTATTATAAACCATGTAAAGAATTAGATAGATGTTTGGATTTAGATCAATACTGGGAAAAAGATATGAAGAAATGGTTTGAAGGATATCTAGTTATTGCTGAAGAAACATCATATGCGTTAGCTGAATGTCAAGTTGGATTTGCATATCTTGAAGGTATTGGAACAGAAAAGGACTTAAGAAAAGCACTATATTGGACAACTCGTTCTGCTGAACATGGAGATAGAGATGGACAATGTAACTTAGCTTGGATTTATGAAGAAGGTCTTTGTGGAGAAAAGGATTTAGAAAAAGCAAAATATTGGTATAAAAAATCAGCTCTACAAGATCATGATTTATCAATAGAAAAATGTAAAGAATATAACATAGAATTATAAATAATAAATAGTCTTTTATTCAAATATTAATATTAGGTTATGAATACTGTAAGTAACATTTAACACTTTTTGTTTTATAAACTCATAAAAATTCACTTTTTGTCGTAATGACACATGTGAGGAGTATGTAACTTACATACCAAAAATAGAGGAAAACACCATAAAAATAGGACATTTTAGGCATAAATGCAGGTATTCTACGTTTATAATAACTGAAGATGGCTATAGACATAGAGTGTGGAAAGACAGTATAAAGGTCATAATTAGTCTTAACCTCAGTGCGTCGAACATAAAAACCTTATAAAAATAAACTAAGTAAGAAGAGATATTTGGTAAGTCTCTTCTTATTTTTTAATGGAATAACATTTTTGTTTATGATATAATGACTTTATAAAATATTAAATGAAGGAAGTAATAATGATAGATATAAAACACAAATTAATAAAATTATCAGAAGAAGTAGCAGACTACTTAGGTATTGATTTAATACCAATAGAATACGAAAATTTAGAAGTAGATGATAGTAGATTACTACTAAAATCTATTCCTAAAATTGTAATAAATATTAAATATGAAAATAACTTTATTGAATCAGCTAAATGTATTACTCATGAAATGAGGCACATATTTCAAATATACTACGCTAATCTAATGAATGACAAACTTGCTAGAATATGGAAAGAAGAACTAGCACAGGCTAAATCTTCGGCTAATATTGACGTAAATTCAAATGAATATAATGATTATTCATTGCAAGCAATTGAACTTGACGCTTTTGCTTTTAGTCAGTTTTATTTAATAAGATATAATATATTTTTCAAGTATGAAGATAAAAAATTTCAAAGACTTGTGGAAGAGTATATAAAAAAGTATTTATATGAAAATTAATTTTAGTACTAATTTAGAAACAATTAGAAAAAGCAAAAAAATTAGTCAAGAAGAATTAGCTGAGTTAATAGGAGTTAGCAGACAAACTATATATAAATGGGAAGCTGATATATGTTTGCATAATTTAAATAAAATAGGAAAATTATTAGAAGTATTAAATGTTACTATCGAAAAACTGTTATTATGAAATTTAAGTATTTATATTTTAAAAAAATACAAAATATGATATAATTATAATGCATAAGACATTATGCAATGTCAAAAGGAGGTGGTTCATATGAAAGCAATAGTTAAAAAAATAACTGAAGCTTTAATGCTGATGAGCATAGGGGAATTCTCTTATATGAATAGTTTGGCTCCCGGTCTGGATTATGTTCCGCAGGCACCTTCTTTTTGCTTTGAAAAATATTATATACTTAAGAAAGGAGTTATTTTATGCAAGCACGAAAAAATAGAATAATTAATTATTTTATAATATTGCAATTGGTAAAATCTAATAGATCAAAAGCTAGAAATATATTTCTTAAGTATTATGATTATATTGATGAATCTTTCGAAAAGTGTTCTTTAATTTTGTCGAGAGACATAAAAGATTTATACGAGAACGTTAATGAAAAAATAATTGAAAATGCAAATAGTGTTTTTGATGAAAATATTAATGGTAAAATTATGTATTTTAAAGATAACGATTTTCCACATCAAGTGTTTATGGTAGATGAATGTCCTATTGTATTATTCTATAACGGAAATAGAGAATTGTTAAATGAGAAAAGTATTAGTGTTGTTGGTACTAGACATCCAAGTGAAACTGGTGTTAGAAATGCTCAAAGAATTGCAAATTTTTTAGCTCACAATAATATAACAATTGTTTCGGGTTTAGCAGAGGGTGTGGACTATATTACACATGATGAGGTGGCAAAAAAAGGATATAAAAAATTAATAGCAGTCATTGGAACTCCATTGCGAAAATATTATCCTAAAAAGAATATGGAATTGCAAAACTATATAGGAAAATATGGATTATTAGTTACAGAATATGCTTTTTTTGAAAATACACTAAAATGGAATTTCCTTAGAAGAAATTATGTCATGAGTGCTATTTCTAGTGCTACAATTGTAATTGAAGCAAGTGATACAAGCGGGACAATAAGTCAAGCAAGAAGTACTTTAAAAAATGGAAGACCATTATTTGTCCCGAACAATGTATTTATCAATCCAAACAATAGTTGGCCAACAAAATTTAAAAATGATTATAATTTAGTGTATAAATTTGAAAATTATGATGAATTATTAAAATTAATATTGGAGTTATATAAAAAATGAAAAGGATAATATTAGATGCAAGCACAATACAAACTGAAGAGTTTATTGATATTACAAATAAATATAAAAACTTTGATGTAGTAAAAGATTATATGGATTATAAAGAATATACTAAATCATATTTATTTTATAAAATTATTTTCTTGACTAGGGGAAATAATAACACTAAATATACTATTGATGGAAAATTATATTCTCCTATAATGGTTAAAATTACTGATGATTTAGTCTGGAAATCTGATGAAATACAAGTAGACGCTAAAGTTCGTTCTGTAGAAGATTTTATATCAAAAAAAATTATTTCACTTTATGGCGAGTCATATGTTTATAATAATTATATTATTCCTTCAAATAAAGAAACTTCTTATATAAAAACTACTGAAATATATAATATTTTATTTGAAAATGATAATTTTTGTATTGAAACAGTTGATCATTATTCAATAGGTAGATATTTTCCTAAAGATTATTCAAATGATAATTTAAACATTTATTCATCAAAAATCATTAAATGTAAATATGCTGATGACAAAACTAAAATGTTTTATAAAAATTGCTTGGATTACTTTATATCTCTTGGCTTATTCAGTTATGATTTAGTCGCATATGTTCCATGTAGAAAAAATAAAAAAGATAGATTTGAAAAATTATGTAATACTAATCCTGTCATATTACAAAAAGATTATAAGGAAACAAAAGGATTGAGCTATGATAAGAAGATGGCGATAATGAAGGATTGCTTTAGTATAAATGCAAATATAAATATAAACAATAAGATTATTTTATTAGTGGATGACGTGTTGACTTCAAGTGCGACATTATGTACTATTACAAGAGTTTTATATAGTAATGGAGCAAAAAAAGTTATATGGTTAACTTTTAGCAAGAATGTACATAGGGCTGATTATGTTGAACAAATGTATTACACATGTCCTGAATGTAATAATTTGTTAGCAATACGTTTTAATAATGATAACGAAAAGTGGTTTGTTGGTTGTACTGGTTATCCAGAATGTCGAACAATTATAAACAATATTAGATTTGAATCTTTAGATCTTATTTATAAATAATGTAAGATGTTTTATTAAAGTCATAAAATATTCAAAAATACTAAATGTTGCTTAATTAATTAAGATTATTTAAAATAATATTTATAATACTAATTTTTACAATAAATATTTTGGTTAAAAAATATTAGAACTATAAGGTGTCATATGAACAATTTTATTCTTAAAGGTAATATTTGTTTTTCAACAGGGAAAAAAAATTTATCAATTTTTCAAAATAATTATGTGGTCTGTCAAGAAGGAATATGCAAGGGAGTATTTTCTCGGATCCCAATTGAATATCAAAATTATGAAATTATTGATTATAATGACAAAATAATAATTCCTGGTATGATTGATCTCCATTTACATGCATCACAATATAATAATAGGGGAATTAATCTAGATTGTGAATTGTTGGAATGGCTTTCAAAATATATATATAATGAAGAAAGTAAATTTAAAGATATTGAATATGCTAAAAAAGTATATTCTTTATTCGTGGATGAATTAAAGAAAAGTGCTACTACGAGAGCAGTTATTTTTGCTACTGCACATATAGAAGCAACTGAATTGTTAATGAAACAAATGGAAGATAGTGGTATTGTTAGCTATGTAGGTTTGGTAAATATGGATAACGATTCTTATGTTAATTATGATGGTGATGACACAGAATGTGTTTTATTTGATACAAGAAAATGGATTGAAAACAATTTACATAAGTTTTCTAGAACTTTTCCTATAATAACACCTCGTTTTATTCCCTCGTGTACAAAAAAAATGATTTTTCAAATAGGAGAACTATACAAAACATATAAACTACCACTACAATCTCATATGTCTGAGACATTGAGTGAAATAAAAGCTGTCAGGACTATTCATGATTATAGTTGTTGCATTGGGGAAATATTTAAAAAAACCGGAATTTTGGATGATAATACTATGAATTCGGATACAAAGAAGATAATTATGGCTCATTGTGTTTATTCACCGAGCAAAGAAATTGAGTTGTTGAAAAACAATAAAGTTTTTATTGCTCATTGTCCATCTTCTAATATTAATTTAACATCTGGATTAGCACCAATAAAAAAGTACTTATCCTTAGATATAAATGTGGGATTGGGTACTGATATTTGTGGGGGTCATTCATTATCTATGTTTCAAGCAATTGTTAGTGCGATTCAAACTTCTAAAATGTATTATAAATATGTGGATTCAAATTACAAACCTCTTTCTTTTAATGAAGCGTTTTATATTGCAACTAAAGGTGGGGGAAAATTTTTCTCAAATAATGTGGGAAGTTTTGAAGAAAATTATGAATTTGATGCTTTAGTATTAGATGATAGTAGTTTAAAATATTTTAGTGATTTAAGTATAGAAGAAAGATTGCAACGGTTAATTTATCTATCTACTAATGAAAATATTTTGGCTAAATATGTAAAAGGTAAGAGAATTTTTTAAAAATTTAAATTTTTGGGAGGATATATGAAAATTTATATTGGAGGACCCATGTTTTGTACAAATGATATTAATTATAATCATTATCTAAGAGATTTATTTTTATCCGAGGGGTTTGAAGTCTATTGTCCAAATGATAATGATTCAATAAATGATAAAACAAGAGGTGATATAACTTCAGAAAAAATCTATAATTGTGATATTGAAGAATTGTTGAAGTGTAATGTATTTTTGTGTAGAATTTCGCTTGATAATGGAACAATGTGGGAATCAGGTTTTATGGACTGCTTATCAAAATATGTAAACTCTAAGAAATATTATGGTTGCATTGGATTAATTACTGATATTAGATTAAAAACGATTCCGGATCCAAATAAAAGAGGTGTTGACAATCAAACATTTTATGTTGATCAATTCATTGCTGGTGGATTAAAACAATCCTTAGGCATATATTGTGATGAACATGAATTATTATTAAAATTAAAGTTACTAAGAATTGAAAAGGAGGGTATATGAAAGAAGTAATAGAAAAAATTAAATTATGTGTAGAATGTGAGTTATGTAAAACTAGAATAAACACTGTTCCAGGAGAAGGACCTATTGATTCTAGAATAATGATTGTTGGAGAGGGACCGGGAGAATTGAATGATATTTATGGACGCCCTTTTATAGGGAAAGGTGGAGCCATTTTAGATGCTTGCTTACAAGAATCAAATTTAGAAAGAGAAAAATTATATTTAACAAATATTATAAAATGTAGAATGCCTCATAATGCCACGCCAACTGGGAAAATTATTGATAAATGTTCTACATATATTAAACAGCAAATAGATATAATTAAGCCCAAGGTTATAATTTGTTTAGGTTTAGCTGCTTCTAAATTCTTTTTAAATGATAAAACTGTTAAGTTAGTTGATTTGATTGATAATACTTATAATTATAAAGATTCAGTTTTAATTTGTACATACCATCCTTCATCAATACGATATAACAAGAATGCTAAAAAATTAATAATACAAACATTATCTTTGGCAAAAAAAATAGCATTTCAAGGTAATGAGCAATGAAACCTTTAGTTTTGATGGGGAATATTGGTTGTGGAAAGACTTCTTGGGGAAAAGTTTTATCTCAAAAAGGGTATAATGTTATATGTGAAGACTTGACTGCAGTAACACATTTAAATGAATATTGGAAAACAGGACAAAATGCTTTTTTTACTCAGTTAGAATTTTATATTAGTTGGATTGAATTATATAATAAGTCACAATCATGTAAGCAATTATGTTTGATTGATTCATCTATACTTTCACACCATCTAGTATTTACAAAATATATGTTTAATAAAAACATATTGTCAGCAGAAGAATTCCAAATTTGTAATTCATTATTTGAAAATATATTAGAACTTATTGATATTAATGTTGTATATTTATACTGTAATTCTGTTGAATTAATTAATCGTATTAAAATGAGAAATAGGGAAAGTGAGTTAAATTCTTATAATTATATTATTGATTTAGATAACATGTTTAATGAAGTAGTTGAACAATATAATATACCAGTTATTGATATAAGTAACTTGGATGTTAACAATAATGATGATGTGGATTATTTTGTAAAAAAAATGAAGGAGATTAAATGAGATGTTAATAGTTTTAGAAGGAATTGATAATTGTGGTAAAAATACAATTGCACAACACTTGTTATTAAAGAATAATTATGTAATAATTGATTTTCCGGATTATAATAGTGATATAGGTAAATTAATAAAATTAAAATTATATGAAAAACAATTTGACCCCTTATCTTTACAATTACTATTTTCTTGTGAAAGGTTAAGTAAAAAAAATAAATTAATTGCATTATCTGAAAATAACGTTGTTATATCTACTAGATATAAATATTCTGCCATTGCATATGGGATTGCAAGAGGATTGGATAGAGAATTGATGTATTTGTTAGAAAAGGATATGCCAGAACCAGATTTAAAAATTTTTATAGATATTACACCAGAAGAAAGCTTGAGTCGTGCAATAAATCCTGATAATATTGAAAAAGATAAATTACTTTTATATAAAGTAAGAGAAGAGTATATGAATATTGTTTCTAATGACTCTTCTTGGATAGTTATAAATGGAATGAAAAAATTGGACAATATTATTAATGAAATAGAAAATATCATAAAAAGGAATAATATTTATGGATGAAAAAGATAAAATTTTAATGGATAATGCGCTTAAACATTTTGAAATACATGCTTCTCAACGAATTCAAGTTTTGAATTTTTGCATTGTTATTGAAAGTTTATTTGTTACTGGCTTATTAGCTATTCTTTCTTCCAATTTAAATAGATTAATTGGATTGTTTGCATCTCTATCTATAAGTTTTTTTTCAGTGTGTTTTTATTTAATGGATTATCGAATGAGACAAATGATTAAATCTTCTGAACATGTTTTGCAAAAGATAGAACAATCATTAAATATAGAAAATGAAAAATGCGTTTTTAATTTTACAGAGTATAATATGAAAACATTATCACAAACAGCAAAAAAGCATCCAAGTTGGTCAAGGATTCTTAAATTAATTTACGGATTTTTCTTTTTCTCTGGATTAATAGGTTTCATAGTTTTTTTAGTTTTATATATTTGCAACTTATAAATGATGTTTACTATGAGCATTTGCTATGCGTGTTAGAACTTATTAAGTCAAAAAGAGAAAGTATAATTAAAATTGAGTGTTAAAATAAGTTTAGAATAAATACTATTTGTGATGCTAATAAAAAACAAATATTATAATTATGGAAATTGATGATGCTGTTAATCAATCCAAAGGAACAAAGAATAATTTTATATGTAGTTTGAAAAATTGTCAAATTGAAGGAATTGAAAAATTTTATTAAGAAATAAATTAAGTAATAACATTAACGTAGTCATTAATTGACTGCGTTTTATGTTGAAATTTTTGTAAATTTCTTATGATATATATTTTTATTATTTGTTATTTATTTATGATTATGATATAATTTTACTTATAGATATTAATAAGGAGTGGTTTATGAAAAAAATTAATATTTCTGAATATAAAGGGTCAAGAATATATTTTTATTTTTTTGATATTTATTTAAAAATAAATGATATAAGAAAAGAAGAAATATTTGCTGAGTTATTTATCAACAATAGTTCATATAGAAGATCACGTGATTATGAACAAAAAGTTGGGAAAAACATTATAAAGCAATTATCCAATCATTTTGGATTTATCATTCCAGAGACATCATTAGTCGAACTATTAGAATCAAAAATCAATGAAATATATTACAATATGTATTACAGAATTTATGATTCGTATGATGATGATTTAACATTTTTAAATAAATTACTAGGGGAAAATACATTATTAGCTCCTGTAATTAAATTAATAAAACTTTTTATGCTTGTAAATAATCACAAGTCAATATCATATGTTAAGCAAAATTATTATGAATTATATGAAGATGTAAAAAAGTATTATGATTTCTTTATATTTGAATTAAAAGAAATTTTTGAAATATTAAATTTATTCTTTGATTCTGATATTATATTAAGTGATGAATGGAGACATAATTATAAAAATGCTATGTCATATCAAATTGTAGCATCTAAATGTTATTCTGAAAAAAAATATATTGAAGCCATTTTTTTTGGGAAGTGTGCTCAAGATATTTTATATAAAGATTTAAATTTCAAGAGAATTATTTCAGTAAATAGAACAATTATGAGTTCCTATTTGTATATAGGAAATTATGATGAATGCCTTAATATAGCTGAGAAACAAATTTTGTATTTGAAATCTATTGATTTTAGTGATTATGAAATAGAATCTGCTATAATTTTTGAAACTGTTGCTTTAGTAGCATTAGAAAGATATAATGATGTTAATGATAAAATTAAGAATTATGAAAAAATGAATTTTACTCTAATTACATGTTTGTTAGTATCTTTATTTAAAATCGACAGAAAAGAGTATTTAAGTTTTTATAATGAAAATATTGAATATGCAGATGATGATGATAAAAAATATTTTATATTATTAAATGATTATTTGGAAAATCCAATAAAAACTACACTTTCAGATCTTTCAAAGTACCCAATTATGGGTCCATTAATTAAAATTTTGAAAAATTTTAAAAATAGGCAGAAATAGAAAAAAATGGCAAAAAGTGTCGAATTTAAGCCCAACAATTTGGGCTTTTTTTTTTTTTTTTACTAAAACATATAAAAAATGCTCAATTTTATTGATATTAAATTGGTTGACATGTGTATTTTTAATTGGTATAATGTAAGCGAATTCATAAGGAGGAGAATATGAAAAAAAGAATTTTAAAAATATTTTTATTAGTTTTAGTTTTTACATTATACATTGGTACAATTAAAGTAAATGCTGCTAGAGTAACAATTGTTAAAGATGAAAACCCTGATAGAGTTGATGTTTTATCATTAAGTAATAATGAATTCTATGTTTCTATTGATGATGAGACAAAAATAGGATATTTAACAAATTGCGTTCGTGGAAATGAAGAAATAATTGGGACATGTGAAATTTTAGTTGTTGATCTTAATGAATCAACAAATTATTTGTTGTGTAGTGCCGATGAAAACAATGTTGGTACAGTTGTTATTACCATAATTGAAAATCAACAAACTATAACTAATGTAACTGGTGAAATTAGTAATATATTTTACATTGGTTCTAGTGTAATTATTAATGAGTAGTTATGATAAAGGAAGTATTTACATCGGAATCTGTTACAGAAGGACATCCTGATAAAGTTTGCGATAAAATTTCTGATTGTATTTTAGATGCTTATTTAGAGCAAGATAAAAATGCTCATGTAGCTTGCGAAGTATGTGCTACTACAGGATTAGTAATGGTTATAGGAGAAGTTACATCAAAAGCTAATGTGGATATTCAAAAAATTGTTAGAGAAACAGTTGATGAAATTGGATATAACAGAGGAAAATTAGGATTTGACGCCGAAAATTTAGCCGTACTTGTTGCTTTAGACAAACAATCACCAGATATTGCTATGGGAGTAAACTCTGATGATGGAGCCGGAGATCAAGGGATGATGTTTGGATTTGCTAGTAACGAAACACCAGAATATATGCCAGCACCTGTTATGTTTGCACATAGATTAACAAGAAGATTAACAGAATGTAGAAAAAGTAAAATGGTTGATTTCTTAAGACCTGATGGAAAAGCTCAAGTTAGCGTAGAATATGATAATAATAAAATTGTAAGAATTGATAATGTTGTTGTTTCAACTCAACATAGTGAAGATGTTACAATTGAAGAAGTAAGAGAATTTGTATTAAATAACGTTATTAAAGCTGTTTTACCTAATGAATTATTAGATGAAAACACTAAATACTACATTAATCCAACAGGAAGATTTGTTATTGGTGGACCTAAAGGAGACAGTGGATTAACTGGAAGAAAAATAATTGTTGATACATATGGTGGATATGCAAGACATGGTGGTGGAGCGTTTAGTGGTAAAGATCCATCTAAGGTAGATAGAAGTGGTGCCTATATGGCAAGATATATCGCTAAAAACTTAGTTGCAGCTGGTTTTGCTGAAAAAATTGAAATTGGATTAAGTTATGCAATTGGTGTATCAGAACCAACTTCAATAATGGTTAAAACTTACGGAACTGCAAAAGTATCTGATTTAGAAATAATTGATGCTATTAGAAAAACATTTGTATTAAGCCCAAAAGGAATCATTAATCATTTGGGTTTAAGAAGACCAATTTATAAATTGACTACTAACTATGGTCATTTTGGAAAAGATAATCTTCCATGGGAACAATTAGACAAAATAAATGAATTAGAAAAATATAAATAATTTTTCATATATATATATATAAATCAATTTAAAAGGTTCCAAAATTAATAAATTAATTTTTGAGTTATAAATTACGATGTATGAAAATGATAAAATAAAAATTTATAAGCTTAGTTTAATAGATATTTTAGATAAATTATTGTTAGTAAAATTAACTACTTAGAATTAATAATTTATTATATTAGAATAATTAGTATATTTTTGAAAAAAAAGGAAAGTTGAGGAGTTTAAGGATTTATGTTAAATATCAATCATAAATTTGTAATTTCATTAATTAAGGACAATATAAATTGTTTAGGTGATGATATTAAATATATAGATTGTGATGAAGTTATTGATATTCTAATTGAACATAAATTATTTTTTCATTATTATGAAAAAATAATAGATTTAGATATTTTTAAACCATATCAAAATGTAATTACGGGAATAAAAAATAAGTATCTGTCATTTTATAAAACATACGATGAATTTTTCTTTGAAGTTGTGAAATTATTAAATGAGAATAATATAAAATATAGTATATATAAAGGGAAAATATTAAATACTCTGATATATGGTGAGCAAAATAAAAGAATGTATTCTGATATAGATATTGTTATAAATGATTCTTATGAAAAGCAAAAATTTATTTCAATTATAAAACAAAAATTCAAATGTTATTTTGATTTTAATGAAAATTTAGAAAATATACATGGTGAAATTTCATTACCAATTATTTTTGACAACCAAAAGATGGTAATAGAATTAAAGAATAGTGAAAAAACTCAGATTTATAATATAAATTGTGAACAAAAAATTATACAATATGATAAAATGGAAGTAAAAACATTTGACCTTAATAATACATTTTTATTATTAATTAATTATTATTACTATTTTACTGAAAATATTTTTTCCTTACAATTTTCAAAAAGATATATTTTGCAATATCTAGTAGATATATGTTGTTTTGTTAAGAAAAATTATAATTTATTAGATTGGAATAAAATACTAGATTATGCACATAAATATAAGTTGATTCATAAAATTAGACTAGTTTTTTTGAGAATGTATGAAATATATCAAGAAGAATGGATCATAGAATTTTTATCTTTTTTTCCAAAAGAATTAATTGACTATAAGAAACATGACTTAGTAGATATTGGTAGAATAAAATGGAATATCCCTTTGATTTATAGATATTTTTTTAAAGATGAAATTATTGATTTTTTAAGTAAATATACTTATAGTGAGTTCTTAATTGGAGCATCAAATAAAAATTATCTAAATAACAACGAAAGTTTTATCAAAAATTTAGGGGATAAACCCATAAATTATAGTTTGACAGTCATTGATAAAAAGTTTTATTTAAATTTAGATTTCTATAATAATAAAAGACCAGACCATTTTGCAATTTATATTCAATTATATTTTAAAAATTCATTTAATGAATTTATTAAACCATTTTATCCATTAATGATAAGGATCAAAAAGGATAAATTATTTATGACTGAAACTATGCTTGGAAGAGATGAAGTAAAATATGATTATTCAAGAGAAAAGAGAGCAAAAATAATAGAATATATTAAACCAAATATAAAAAATGGTAGCTTTGAATTTGAAATTGATATGGAAAAGTTAGATATAAATTATAACTCAAATGTAGGACTAAATTTCATTATACATGAGATAGATGGTAATAAAATTACAAATAGTCTTCAACATATATCATATACTGAGCAGCCAGTAATTATAAAGAAAGGAAATAACATATATGATTCTTAAAGAAATAGCAGTTGAATCGAAAAATGAAAATACTTATCCATATAATATTAAAATATTCAAAGATGGTTTTAGCATTAAGTTTAAGAATAATGTTACAATAATATCTGGGGAAAATGGTTGTGGAAAATCAACAATTTTAAAATATATAGCTGACAATGTTGGTTTTAATATATTAGGTGGAAACAAAAATAGTAATTATAAATCAACAGAAAATTTAAGACAAATACAGGACATAAAATTATCTTGGTCATATAAAACTAAAAAAGGTTTTTATTTTAGAAGTGATACGTTTAATTCTTACTATAATTATATTGAATCCGATCCGCAAATTTTGGCTTATTATAGAAAAAAATTTAGTGAATTGTCTCATGGAGAAAGCTTTTTAGAATTATTTGATTCTTTTAAAGAAGGAATATTTTTGTTAGATGAGCCGGAAAATGCTTTATCTCCTCAAAATCAACTCAGATTATTAAGTATAATAAATGAACTGTCAAAACAAAAAGATACCCAAATAATAGTTGTAACGCATTCTCCTATTATAATGTCTTACCCAAATGCTGATTTTATATATATAGATGATGAGGTAAAACGCATGGATTATAAAGATACATCACACTTTGTTATATATAAAATGATGCTTGAATGCCCTGAAAAATTATTTAAGATATTATTTGATGAGGATTAGATATGTATTATTTGAGTAAAGATGTAAGAATGTCAAAAATAGATAATGAAATATATTTATTGATGAATTTAAAAAATCATAAATATGTTTTGATTAGCGATGAAATAGCAAAATTGATTGCTGAGTTAAAAGAATATAAATATTCTAATGAATTATATAATGAAGCATTAGAATATTTATTTGAAGAAGAATTTTTAAATATTAAAAATAGCAATCTGGATGATTACATTGTATCTTCAAAAGCATTAGAGAAAAAAATCATTGTAGATTTAACAAAAAAAACATATGAAATAAAAAATGTGTATAATTGTATAAAAAATATAGCAAATAGTAGTTTGGTTGATAAAATATTTATTTACATTGAAAAATTTGAAAATATAAAATTATTGGAAAATTATTTTAATAAAATATATGATATTTCATCAAGTTTAACAATTTTCACAAAAATTGAAAATTTTGAAATTTTAAAAAAATTTAAGTATTTTAATATTTTCAATATTGTTTTTTATGTTGAAAAAATTGAAAGTATAATAGAAAATAAAAATGATTTATTAAACCATAAAATTTCTGTTTTACCAAGAATAAATAATGATTTGGAAAAAATTTGTATCGAATGTATTAATAATAATATAGGATTAATTTTTTCTCCATTTATATTTCATGAAATCAATCAGGTTGTTGACACTAAGCTACTTGTTGATTCATATATAAATATTTCAATGTATATTTTGAAATATAGTTATAACTATTCAAATTATATAAAAGTACTAAATTGGCCAAGTATATATCCAAATATAGATTGTGGATTTAATAGTGAGTATATATATATTGATAATTTGGGGATGATCAAAAAATGCTCATTAAATGGAAAATGCAATAATAAAAAATGTAAAAATTGTGAATATAATTATATTTGTAATATGAGTTGTACTGAATTTAGTGATTGTAATATATTAAAAAAACTTTTTAAATTTAAATTATTAAATTATGATGAAGATGATACAATAAATGAAAAATATAATAAATATAAGGAATTTAAAAATGAAGAAATGTTACTTTATAATAGATGATGACAAATTTAAAATTGAAACAAATTCATTAAATATATATAACTTTTTAAAAAAAGAATTATATCACGATACTAATAGTAATATTGATAAAATGAATATAAAAATAATGTATAAAAATAAAATAGATGTATTCAAAAAAAATATTATATTAGACTATAATGTTAGTTGTGATAATATTATTTTGAGAAATAATAAGGATAATTATATGCTTACACTTGATAATGATAGTTATTATAGTTATAGAAGATATGTAATGAATAAAATAGCTGAACATTATAAAAATAAATTAGATTTAATTATATTACATGCAACAGCAATTGAAAAAAATGGTGAAGCATTTCTAATTGTTGGCGAGAAACATGCTGGAAAGTCCACAATAAGTTTAGGAATGATTTTAAATAAAGGTTATAATTTAATTAGTGATGACATGTGTATTATATATAAAAAAGATAATTCGATCTATGTAGAGGGTATATTTAGCGGAATCAATGCCAATGAAAAGACAAAATCTTTATTAAGAGGGATAAAACCCAAATATATTGATAATGAAGAGATTTTAACAAAAGAAAGATATTATGTAAAAAATATATGTAAAAAGGGACTTGTAAAAGGAATTATTTTTTGTACTAAAGGTGTAGAAAACTCATTTAATCCAGAAATAAATAGTTATAAAAAAATAAAAAATAATTTACTTTATAATTTTGATTTAAAAAAATCTGATTTTATAAAATCTATTGAACTTGATTATTTAATAAATAAATATACTTTTATTCGTACAGATGATTTAACTGGAAATATTGAGTATTTAAATAATAAAATAAAAGAAATATAAGGATAGGTTATGGAAAACATAAAAGTAGCAATTATTGATAGTGGAATAAAAGATATAGTTAATGGTATAACCATCTTTTATGACGGAGAGAAAATAAATAGATTTGAAGATGATTATGATGTTGATTTGATTAATCATGGGACATTAGTAGCAAATATTTATAAAAATTTCAATAAAAACGTAGAATTATATAGTGTTAAAGTATTTCACGATGAATTAACTTGTACAATTGAAGAATTAATTGCTGCTATTGAATGGTGTATTGAGAAGAAAGTTAATGTTTTAAATATTAGCTGTGGATTTAAAGAAAATAATATTGAAGATGGAGAATTAATTAAAAAATTACAGATTATATGTGAAAAAGCATGTTTAAATGGTATAATAATCGTAGCATCACAAAATTTTGAAAATACATTATTACCCGCAAAATTTAAGAATGTAATATCTGTAAAATCAGGACCTGGTTTTAATAATAATATTTTGTATGATTTTGAAAATGATAATATAATTGCAAATGGAAAATGGTATTTTAAAATCGGTGAAAAGACAGTTACAACAATGGGAAGTAGTTATGCAACAGCATATGTGGGGTCCATCATAGCGAAAAATCTTAAAACGACTAAAAAATATGATGAAATAATAGCCATGTTATCGAATTACAATTATGGTTTAATTAATAAAGTAGGTACTATTTTAAGAGAAGAAACATGTATATATATTCATGATAGATATACTTATAATATATTAAAAAATTATTTAAAGTCAAATATTAACATTAAATATAATGTATCAAAAATTTTTCTTTCAAATATAGTTATAGGGGATGAAATGAATTCGGAAGTGTGCATCAACAGCCTAATAACAGATATTGATTGTTATTCAATTGATAATATAAAAAATTATAAAAATATCATTATTTTATCATTTGAAAAAAATGTTGACATATACAATCAATTAATGGAATTTATTAATCTAAAGAAGGATTGCTTTTTATTTGGTGATTTTAAATTAGATAAATTCACATTAACAAAAATATGTAATAATGTTATAGATAATAAGGGTATTTTATATTTTAATAAGAGTTATGATTATTCTAAAAATAATCAAGAAAAAATAGTGTTTGTTCATACTGGCTTTATGAATGATTTATACGAAGTAGAAAAAGAATTTTATGAACATAATGATAATAAGGTAATTGTATCTACAAACAAAGGAATGGAACTTTTACATTATAAAAATGATGAATTTAATGAAGCAATTAATCGCGAATTTATATTTTATTATAATAATCTAATAAGGAATAATAAAGATACGTCTGATTATAAAGATAACATCAAGAACTTTTTAGAGATAGAAGCAGATCGTGTAGTTATTGTTGCAAATTTAAATGATAATGCTGAAAAATTACAATGTTTTGTTGGATTTATAAATTGTATAACAGGTAAAAACGTTAGTGCGATTTATCTTACAAATAATTTATATGATATTTATGACCTTAGAGAAAATAAATATAGAAGATTATTTATAGATACCCAAAAGGAAAGAAATACTATAAAAAAGGAAATTCAAAATAATTCAAAAATATTGAATATTCCTATTATTCATGATATTCAATATTTGAAATATATACTACCTTAGATACTTAAAAAGCGGGAAAAGTGAAAAACTAAAGTTAGGAGATTATATAAATGAAAGTATATGGAATAGTAAAAAAATATAAAAATAATGTGGTTTCATTGATGGGATGTAGTTGCACATGTGCATGCTCTTATTCAAAGGGGAAGCCAACAAGTGATACAAGAAGTAATTATTTATCTTCTGGAGCTTATGCATAGGAGAGTGCCTTTTATGAAGAACGAAAAAATATACGGAATTATAAAAAAAATTAACAAAAATGTCTTTGCTTGTGGTTGTATTTGTACGGGTACAAATGACGATGATCAATACGAAGATGGACAAAAAAGTGATGAAGGAAACTACGGCAGATAATTAACACTATTCCCGCTTTAGAGTATACCTAGAAAGGAGAAACAATGAGATTACCAATATGTGAAGTTTTTAAAATTGATAATAATTATTTCATTTATGATACTTTTAGTCATGAATATATAAGAGTTCCCAAGGATAGTTATCAATTAATAGTAGAAGCAAGAAGTCAAATAGAAGTAGGACAAGAAATACCAAATGAAATTGTTGAAAAACATTTAAAAGGGTACAAATTTTTAGCTGATTTAATGCTTGAAAATAATTATAAAATTTTGGTGGGTTATAATTTTGGTAAACCAGAATATAAATATGATAATAAAAATTTAAAAGATGTAATTCAACATGATATGAAACATTTGATATTAGAAGTTACTAGCCAATGTAATTTAAGATGTAAATATTGTGTATTTTCTGAAATGTATTTGAAGGATTCACGATACGAAAATAAAATGATGAAAGATGATATAGCATTGGATAGTATTGATTTTTTTATGAAACAATCAGTAAATAATAATCAAGTGACATTATCATTTTATGGTGGTGAACCATTACTTGCATTTGAACTAATAAAAAAATGCGTAAATTATATAAGGGAAAAATATCCTCAAAAGAATATTAATTATGGATTAACAACTAATGGTATTCTATTGAAAGATGACATACTTGAATTTTTAGTCAAAGAAAAATTTTCAATCTTAGTTAGTTTAGATGGGCCGAAATGGATACATGATGCTGGAAGAGTTCTAGTTAATAATAAACCAACTCATGATATTATAATGAAAAATTTAAGGAATATAAAAGATAAGTATCCAGAATTCTATGAAAAAATACAATTTAATTCTGTCATTCCTAAGCTAAAATATCAAGAACATGTTTTAAAATTCTTTAAGGATACTTTTCCTAATAACTATCATAGTTTTACCGATATAGTTAAAGGATATGATGAAAATTGTGCAAAAAATTTATTGAAAGAAATAGAAAATAACAAAATAACTTATAATGTGGATGATATTACATATTCTGAAGGATTTTTGAAAAAATATTATGACTATATTTCATCAATAGACATGTCAAATAAAAAATTAGAAAAATCTGATATAATTAAAACAATAGATAAGGTTTTAACGCCATATTTTGTAAATTCACCAATAAAATTAAAAAATGATAATAAGTTTTGGCCTACAGGATGCTGCACAATTTGTCAACGAAGATTGTTTGTAACCATTGATGGAGATTTCTCACCTTGCGAAAAGATATTGTTTAATAAAAAGATGCTTACATTTGGAAATATTAAAAATGGGTTTAACTATGAAAAATTATTTACTTTTGTAAGAAAATTTGAAAAATCAAATGTAAAATGTAATAAATGCTGGGCTGTTAGATTATGTAGAAAATGTTGGAAAGATATAAATGAACATGATTGTATTAGTGAGAAAAAATATGTATATAACAGAATGATGAAAACACTAGAGATATTAGATAAAAATCCTTATGCATCAATACGATTTGAGGAAATTGAATTTTCTTAATAAATATGTTATGAAAAAATTAAAGAAAGTATTAAAGAATATATTTAGTATCATAGTATTATCATTTAAATATGCACCTCTACTGAGTGTTTTATGGATAGTTTTGTACATTATTTTAACAGCCACTAGTTTTTTATTTCCAATTTTACAAACAATATTAATTGAACAATTAAATATATCTTATAGCATAGGTATGGAACTTATCATTATAACGATACTAATCAGTTTTTCTAGTTTTATATTTCAACCTATCATATCATTATTTACTCAATATTTAGATATTTATTATTTTAGTTTATTTGGATCGAAATTAACTAAAAAAATGATGAATAATCACATAAGTAATATTAAATATGATAGTATGTTGAATCAAAAAGATTATTCTAAAATAGAATTTTGTTATAACAAAAAAAATGAGATTGTAAGATTTTTTAGAAGTTTGTTATATGCTACCATAATGTTGTTTTCAAGTAAAATAATATATGTTATATTAGTATTTAGATATAGTATTACTTTGGGCATTATTTCAGCTTTATATTTAGTTTTTAGAACAATATATGATTTGAAAATTAATAAAAAAGTTATTGAATTTGAAAAGAATATAATTCCTATACAAAGGAAGAAAGATTATTATAATTCTTTGATTTTTAACGATAAAAATAATTTTAAATTAAAATCCCTAAATATTGAAGATGAAATATATGAAAAGTGTAGTGAACTTATTGACGAATATAATGATTTGTACTTAAAAAACAAAATTAAAGAAAAAAAAGCTAAATATAAATTAGATATTATTAGAATGATTTTAATTTATTTAGGCATGTTTTTTATAGTTTATATGAATATTAACGAACATATTAATTTGTCAGTTGCTATATATTTATTTACTATTTATAAATCTTCATTATCGTCATTGACTTATTTTTCAAAAACTATTACTAAGACTGTAAAAAGTTCTTTATATGTTGATGAATATGATATACTTTTAAATGATAATGATCACAAATTAGAGGTAAATGATAATATAGAATTTCAACATTTATCGTTAAGAAATATTAATTACAAATATATTAATGGAGATGTAAATGCCTTAGATGGTATTAATATCGATATACATAAAGGAGAAGTTATAAGTATTTTAGGAGAAAATGGAAGTGGTAAAACTACTTTATCAAAAATAATATTAGGAATTTTAAAGAATTATGGTGGAGAAATTTTTTTAAACGGAAAGAAATTGGATAAAACTGAAATTAATCATATGTATGGATGTGCTTTTCAAGATTATTATAAATACTCTTTTAAATTATATGAAAATATTTTGATTAGTGATGTAAAGAATATTAATAACAACGAAAAAATTGAAGAAGTGAAAGAAAATTTTTTGATCAAGAGTATAATAGAAAAATTACCCAATGGATTATATACAAATATGGATAAGAATCTTTTTTCTGATGGAGTTGATTTAAGTGGAGGTGAATGGCAAAAGATTATTTTGGCTAGAGCGATGGCTTCAAATAGGCAAATCTTTATTTTGGATGAACCTACAGCTTCAATAGATCCAGAAAAAGAAAAAGAAATTTTGGATTTTGTTAAAACTATATCAACATATTGTACCACTATAATTATTTCTCATAGAATTCCGTTTGCAAAAATTGCAGATAAAATATATATGATGAAGGAAGGGAAAATCATAGAAAATGGAACTCATGAAGAATTATTAAAGCTTAAAGGTGAATATTATAAAACATATAATATGCAAAAAGAGTTATATGATATATAATGGAGGTTATATGAAAAAAATACAAAAAATTGGTTTTAAAGCGCTAGAACATCGCAAATATATATTTTTATTCATTTGTACAATTATAATCTCATTATTTACTTTTTATAATATATCAATAAATGAAAAATTCATTAATATATTAAATTCTATTAATGAAAATAATAAGGAAGAAATGATTTTTAATGTTAAAATAGTATTAATATATATATCATTGATTATTGCAAATTCTTTTCTAAACTATTTATTATCTATTAAACAAAAAAAATATAGTAGTAAAATTAATATATGTTGTGAAAAAAAACTCAATGACAATGTAAAAAACATAAACTATAATTACTTTTTAGATTATAATACTTTAAATAAATTATATTTAGCACAAAGTAATATAGGTTCTGTATCTGATAATTTAATTTATAAATCAGTAGATATATTAAGAAGTCTTTTTCAGTTTATCATTTATTTTATTTTATTATCAAAAATTAATATAATATTTGCATTCACTCTGATTCCAATATTAATATGTTATGGATATATTTCATATAAAGCAAGTGATAAAATAAATTTCAATAATAAAGAGTTTGACTTAATAAGAAAGAGAAAAAATTATATTAGTACTATAACAAAGAATTTATTTGCGTATCAAGATATATTTGTTAATAATTCATTGAAGTATATAGAAAAAAAACTCGATAAAACTGAAAAAGAATATGTGAAATTAGGGAAAAAAAATACAAATTTTCAATATAAATATATTATTTTACCTGATATTTTTTATGGAATAATTAGCGCAATTATAATTTTAACAACTATTTATAATATAATAAATCAAAAATTAGAGTTAGGCTATATCGGAACAATACTATCATTGATTTTCTGGTTAAGATCTTCTATTATTGAATTTACTTTTTCAATGTCAGATTACAGAGTTAACAAAGAGTATATTAATAAAATAAACGAAGTCTTAGAATATCAACAAGATATATTTGAAGACAATAAAAATGTATTTTCTTATATTGAATTAAAAGGTATTAGTTATAAATATCCGAATATGGAAAATTATGTATTAAAGAATATTGATTTAATTATTAAAAAAGGCGAAAAAATAGCAATTGTTGGAGAAAATGGAAGTGGGAAAACTACTTTAGCGAATGTTTTAAGTGGAATTTATGATAATTTTATTGGGAAAATAACAGTTGTAAGTGATGAAGAAATTTATGACCAAAAATTTTTAAGGTCTGTTACTAATATAGTAACACAAGATATTTTCTATATTCAAAGCAAATTAATTGATAATATTAATTTGTATAAAAATGATTATAGTCATGAAAAAATAATGAAAAGTCTTGATAGTGTTAAACTTAGTAGCAAAGTCCAATCTCTTACTAATGGTTTGTATACTGAGATAGGTAATATTAATGAAAATGGACAATCTTTGTCTATGGGAGAATGGCAAAAAATATCAATTGCAAGGTCTCTACTTGATGAAAAATCGCAAATCTATATTTTAGATGAACCAACATCTTCAATGAATCCAAAAGATGAAATTGAGTTCTATAAAAATTTTTATGAAGAAAAAAGTGATTCAACGATAATAGCAATATCTCATAGACTTGGATTCACAAAAAAAGCAGATAAAATTATTGTCTTAAACAACGGTGAAATTGTTGAAATGGGAACTTTTAATGAATTATATTCTAAGAGAGGATATTTTTATAAATTATTTAATATACAAAAAAAGGAGTATGATTAAATATGAAAAAATGTCAAAACATAGTAAATTATTTAATTAATTATGACTTAAATACGGATTATTTTATAATAATGTTTGAACAAGATACTATTAGAAATAATATAATTTGTATTGAAATAATTGATATTGAATTTATGAATATATATAATATATCGCTTTATATAAAAAAAGGTAATATAATTATTTCTAAGAACACATTAATTCCAGATGATGATGGAGTAATAGATAATTTATTAGAGGAGATTTCAGAGGATTCAAATAATAAAGATATTATTATAAATTATGAACAAAATACAATTAAGGTAATGATTCCAATAGAACTTATAAGTTTATTTCCTGTTAGTGAAATTGCAGTAAATACATATCTTTATGATTATGCAAATTATAACCATTGTAAAGGAAAGTTTATTGAAAAAAATATATCTATTTTTAGTCCACAAGATATTATTTTTAATAATTATTATAAATAGAAGAAAAAATTATAAATTAAACGATAAAAAATAACAAATATTTTACTTGTCTTAATGTTATAATATTAGTGTATAAACTAATATTATATGCAGTATAGTTTTAGATTATACGCATTAATATTAAAATCTTAAAATTTATAATCTTTTTAAATAAGATTACAAAGGAGGGATTAAATAATGCGTTGGACAAACGACATTACGCCGCTTCAAATACGTAGCGGTTGCTATGATAATACGTAGACTGTATTATACAATTAAATATTTTAAATAAACTAGCAATTATGGCTAGATACCTAGTATCTAACTATGATTGCCTTTTTGTTTGCAGAATTTGTATTAATTTTTATATTCGTGGGCCTCCTTGCGGATTTTTAAGTTTTTTTGAAAATTTAGAAATTCACAAGGAGGTTTTTTTATTATGAAAAAGAAAGTTATTTATAAAGTGACTACTAAATATTCAATTGAAATTGAAACTGAAAATATTGATGAAGAAAAGTTAATTGAGGAGTTAAATAAAGAGTTTGAAAGACAACTTAAACAAGATAAAACATATCACGCAAGAACTGTATCATTAGAATACTTAAATCAAAAGTATGGATTTGAACTTGCTGATACAAGTATAAGTGAAGATGAAATTGAATTAATAGAACAACAAGAATTAGAAAAAGAAGAATTTAATAAAAAATTACATGAAGCAATAGAAAAATTAAGACCAAGACAAAAAGAAATTATTATTAAAATATTCTTTGAAGAAAAGACACAAAGAGAAGTTTCAATAGAATTAGGAGTATCAGAAGCTTGTATTTCTATTACTTTAGAGAGAGCTTTAAATAATTTGAAAAAAAATTTAAAAAATTTTTAAATTTTTTCTAAAAAACGTTTAAGTTTTTGCACCTAACTTTCCATATATAGTGAGGGGATATTTTTTCTCTTTAAAAGTTTTAAGTGGAGGACAAGTTATGGATAATAAAAAAGTTTATAGTTATTCATTAAAAAAGAAAAAACTTAAAAAATGGATCTATGAAAATAATTATACATTACCATATGTTGCTAAAAGATTAGGAATTAGTATTGGAGAACTTAAAAGAAAGTTATCAGAACATGAAACCTTTAATAAGCATCAAATTAAATCATTAATCTATTTAGTAGGAGCAAGTAATGCAATTGATATTATCTACTTTCCTTCACTTAAAATTAAGAACAAAATTATTAGTGAAGCATTTAGGAAAGGGGGGAATATGAGTAAATGAATGAAGTGAAAAGATTAAGCAAAAGAAATGAACTAATAGATGAAATGCTAAGGAATAGTTCAAAGCTTAAATCTTTTTATCACTTTACATCAATTAATCCACACATTACTCTTCATACTGCATGTCAAGTAATTATTCAAAGAAATGATTTAGAAATTTGTCATTCATTTGAAGAGTGGAATGAAATAGGAAGAAGGATTAATAGAGGAGCAAAAGGGATTCCATATTATGATACAAATGGATATAAAAGATATTTATTTGATAGTAGTGATACAAATGGAAAAGAAGAATTTACAAGATATTATTATCCATTAGAAAGATTATTAATTGGGTTAGATGAAATTAATAATACAAACCTAATTAATGATGAAAGAAGTGATTATAGAAAAATCCATAATGGTATTAAAAATTATCTTGAAAATGATAACTATCTTGCAAATGACTTAACTAGAAATAAGTCATTAATTGAAGGTATTAGTTATATCTTATATTCAAAAACTGATAAACCTAATCAAGATAATATTTATATTAATCCTCTTCCTTATTCATTAAATGAGAATGCAAACCTATTTAAAGAAATTTATTTTAAAGCTCATGAGATACAAAAAGAAATTGAAGAAGCATATCTGTCTAGTTTAGAAAAAGAAGAAGAAATTAATGTTGATGAGATTCATGAAGAATTTCTTGATGATTTTGAACAAGAATCATTTGATGAAGAAATTGAATCAATAGACATTAACGAGGAAATTGAAAACGAAAAAATATTAGTTAAAGAGGAACACTCTTCTAATAAGTCTAAATCAAAGCAAACTGGAATTAAAGATAGAAAGAAAAAAGAACTTACTTTATTTGATGTATCAAGTGAGAAGATAAAAGAAGAAAAATTAATTGAATGGGGAATTAAACATGGTAGTGGATTTGTAGATGGAAGATTAAGAATTTATTATGAGTATCATAAAAATCCTACACTTTCAGACTTTGCTAAATTTATTAAAGATGAATATGGAATAGGTGGTATGAGTGATTCTACTCATAACTTGTGGAATGACTCTAAAGGTCTTTATCTAGAAAATAAGGATAAAGAACATGAAGATGATAATGCAAAAGTATTTCTTAAATGGAATGAAGTTGCAGTTCATGTTGCTGATTTAATAGATGAAGATAATTATTTAACAGCTGATGAGAAAGATAGGCTAGATATGTTTATCTTCATAAAAGAAAATCCAGATATTAATGAAAAGATAAAATCTTTAGTTGAAGAAAAAATTGAAGAAGCAGTAGATAACACAACATCACTTTCTTGGGTTACTTATTTTGATGAATTTGGTGAAGATGAAGATTTTGTAAGAAAGCATTTAGATCTATATTTATATCACCTTGAAGATAGTATTAAAGTTGCTGATGTTGAAGTAATGGAAGATGGGATTGATGTAGTTTACTATGGTGATTATTGTAAGAATGTTGAATTTGAGGATGAAGAAGAAATACAAAATTTTGAAGAAGAGCATGTTGAAATTAGTGAAGTTGAAGAAATAGTAGAAGATGAAGAACTTGGTGGATTAAAACAAAGATTTAAAAACAATATTGAAGCTATTAAATTACAAAAGAGACTTTATGAAGAAAATAGAAATCCTACTGATGAAGAAAGAAAAGTATTACTTAAGTATGTTGGATTTGGTGGACTTGCTCAAGCATTTGATGAGTTTAATGAAAAGTGGAAAAATGAGTACATTGAACTTAAATCACTACTTAGTGATGTTGATTATGAAAGAGCAAAAGGAAGTGTATTAAATGCACACTTTACATCTCGTGAAGTAATAGAAGGAATTTATAAATCACTAGAAAAGTTTGGTGTTGAAGGAAGCAATAAAGTTCTTGAGTCATCAATGGGAACAGGAAACTTTTTTAGGTTTATGCCAGAGGTTATTAGTAATGATTCCAAACTATATGGAGTTGAACTAGATAATATTACTGGTCGTATTGCTAAAAAACTTTATCCAAATGTTAATATTCAAATTAAAGGTTTTGAAGACACTACTTTTCCAAATAATCATTTTGATTTAGTGGTTGGAAATGTTCCTTTTGGAGGATATTCAGTTTATGACAAAGATTACAATAAATATAATCTTTTAATCCACGATTACTTTATTGCAAAATCAGTAGATAAAGTAAGACCTGGTGGAATTGTTGCTGTAATTACAAGTAAAGGAACAATGGACAAGCAAAGTCAAAATGCAAGGAAATATATTGCAGATAGAGCTGAGTTAATTGGAGCAATAAGATTACCTAATACTGCATTTAAAAAACTAGCTGGAACTGAAGCAGTTGCTGATATTTTATTTCTTAAAAAAAGAGATACTCCAATAAATGCAACACTTGAGAACACCGAGTGGCTTGGAGTATCAAAAAATGAATTTGGTTATGAACTTAATAACTACTTTATAAATCACAAAGAAATGATTTTAGGAACACTAAAAGAAGATTTTGGTTTATATGGAGCTATTGATTTAACTGTTATTCCAGATGAAAGAGAATTAAGTACAGCACTTGATGATGCAGTAAAACTTTTACCACAAGATATTTTTGAAAAAAGTATTAATGAAGAACTAATTGAATCAAATAATGAAAGAATAGAAGTTGATTATGATTTAAAAAATCTTTGCTTTAAAGTAGTTGATAATAAACTTTATCAAAGAGTAAATGATGAAATGGAGGAAGTTGAAATTCCTAAAACTCCAAAAGATGCTTTAATAAGAATAACAAAGATGATTGAGTTAAGAAAAAGTTTAAGAAATATACTTGATTTACAAATTAGTGGTTGTAGTGATGAAGTGTTAGCTACTGAACAAGTAGAACTAAATCAAAAGTATGATGAGTTTGTGAAAAAGTATGGATTCTTAAATAGTAGTGTTAATACAAAGTTATTTAAAGATGATGGAGACTCTTCACTTTTATTTGCATCTGAATTTATTTCAAGTGATAAAAAAACTGCAACTAAAGCTGATATTTATTTTAAAAGAACAATTAGACCATATACGAAAATTACATCCATAAACGATTCATTTGAAGCATTACAAATTTCTAAAAATGAACTGGGTAGAGTTGATATTTCTTATATTGAAAGTCTAACTAAAAAAGACTATGACACAATTATTAAAGAACTTGGTAGTAGTATATTTCGTGATCCAGAACTCATTACGATTGACGATAAATATTCTGGCTTTGTAACAAGTGAAGAGTATTTAAGTGGAAATGTAAAGAAGAAACTAATTACCGCATTTAATTATAAAAACTCATATCCTAACTTTGGATTTGAAAAGAATGTTAAGGCTCTAGAAGAAGTTCAACCTCCTCCATTAAAAGCAACTGAAATTGCTGTAAGACTTGGAGCAAGTTGGATTGATACAAAAATATATAAAGACTTCTTAGTAGAAACACTAGATATTCCTTATTATTATGCTAGTGGAATAGATGTCTTTTATAACAAACATGATTCAAGCTATAGAGTAGATTTAACTGCTAATTATGTAAGAGGATTTAGATCTCAAAAAATAGCAAGTTTATCTACTTCACGAGCTTCTGCTTTTAGATTATTTGAAGATTCACTTAATTTAAAATCAACTAGTATTTATGACACCATTGAAGTTGATGGTAAAGAAAAAAGAGTTTTAAATAAAGAAGAAACAATTGCTGCTAGAGAAAAACAAAATAGAATTAAAGAAATGTTTAAAGAATGGATTTTTAAAGATCCAGAAAGACGTGACATGTTAGAAGAAACATATAATAATTTATTTAATCAAATAAGACTACCAACATATAATGGATCTTACTTAAGGTTTCCAGAAATGAACCCAACAATCACACTAAAAGATCATCAAAAAGATGCAGTACATAGAATTATCACAAGTGGAAATACACTTTTACATCATGTAGTAGGTGCAGGTAAAACTTATACAATATGTGCAGCTGCTATGAAGTTAAGACAGTATGGACTAGCTAAAAAACCAATGATAGCAGTTCCTAATCATTTAGTTAGACAGTGGGCAAATGAGTTTAGAACATTATACCCTAATGCTAATCTTTTAATTGCAACTAAAGAAGATTTAGAAAAAACAAATAGAGAAAAGTTTGTATCTAAAGTTGCACTAGGGGATTGGGATGCTGTAATTATTGCACAGAGTTCATTTGCGAAAATTCCAATTTCAACTGAACGCCAAATTAGAAAGATTAAAGAAGAAATATCTAAAATTGAAGCAAGTATTAGAAATGGTTGGGAAACTGATGGGGTACCTAGGGGCGCAATTAAAAATTTAGAAAGAATTAAAAAAAGTAGAGAAACAAGTCTTAAAAAACTTCTTGATGAAGGGAAGAAAGATAGTGTACTAATATTTGAAAATTTAGGAGTTGATTACTTATTTATAGATGAAGCTCATTTTTATAAGAATTTATTTTTATATACAAAAATGAATAATGTATCTGGTATTTCAACTGCTGCTAGTCAAAGAGCTACTGACTTACAGTTAAAGTGTGAATATATTAATGAACTTCATAAAGGTGATAAAGGAATTGTTTTTGCAACTGGTACACCAATATCTAACTCAATGACTGAAATGTATACAATGCAAACATATCTACAGCCACGTACATTACAAGAACTTGGAATTACATATTTTGATGGATGGGCAGCAGATTTTGGTGAAACTATTACATCTCTTGAAATGTCACCTAGTGGACAAGGGTATCGTGCAAAAACTAGATTTGCAAAGTTTACAAATTTACCTGAACTTTTAACTTTATATAGAAGTTTTGCTGATGTTAAAACAAAAGACATGATAAAGCTTGATGTTCCAAATCAAGTAAGAAATGTTATCACACTTAAACCAAGTGAAAACATTATTGAACTTGCTGAAGAAATTGCGGATAGAGCTGAAGCCATTAGTGGTGGTGGAGTTGATCCACATATTGATAATATGCTTAAAGTTACATCTGATGGTAAAAAGTTAGCTCTTGACCCTAGATGTTTTGATCCAAATGCAGTTGATGAAATGGGAAGTAAACTAAATGAATGTGCTTATAGGGTAAGTGAAGTCTATAAGAAGACAAACCATTTTAAAGGAACACAACTTATATTTTGTGATCTTTCTACTCCAAAGTGTGCATTTGATGATTATGAATATGGAAAAGATTTTGATGTTTATAATGACCTTAAATATAAACTAACTATCTTAGGTATTCCAAAAGAAGAAATAGCTTACATTCATGAAGCAAATAGTGATCTTCAAAAACAAGCATTGTTTAGTAAGGTTAATGAAGGTGAGATTAGAGTTTTAATTGGAAGTACTGAAAAGTGTGGAGCTGGAACTAATGTACAAAAAAGACTTATCGCTCTTCACCATCTTGATACACCATATAGACCAAGTGATATGGAACAAAGGGAAGGAAGAATTATAAGACAAGGAAATCAAAATAGTGAGGTTGAAATTTATACTTATGTAACTGAAAGAACATTTGACTCATATTCTTATCAAATATTAGAAAACAAACAAAGATTTATTTCTCAAGTAAATAATGGAAATCTAACTATTAGAGAAGCTGATGATATAGATGAGGCAACTTTAACTTTTGCAGAGATTAAAGCAATAACAGCCGCTAACCCTAAAATTAAAAGAAAGATGGAACTTGATACTGAAATAGCAAGACTAAAAGTGTTAGAAGGACAGTATAAAAAGAATTTATATCTTCTTCAAGATAAGATTAGACGTGACCTACCACTTGCAATTAGTAAACAAGAGTTATATTTAGAAAACTTAAAAAAGGATATTAGTTTACTAAATAGTCTTTATAAACCAGATAGTGAAGATTTTTTAATTAATGTAAAAGGTATTAATTATACTGATAAAAAAGAAGGAACTAAAGCATTAGGTGATGCTTTAATGGTAGCTAAAGATGATGAAGTAATAGCTGAATATAATGGTTTTAAAATAAGTTTAAATCCGATTATCTTACTTACTCAAGAACGTTCTATTACTTTATCTGCTAGTGGAAGATACACAATGGATATTGGAACAAGTTCAATAGGTAATATGACTAGACTTGATAATTTCTTTAAAGAGTTTCCTTTAAGAGAAGATAGAGTAGAAAGAAAACTAGAACAATTAAAGAAAGATTTAAGTGATGCCAAAGTGCAAGTTGATATGCCTTTTGAACATAAAGAAAAATTAGAAGAATTACAGATTGAGTTAAATGAAATTAATGCTGAACTTGATTTAAATAAAAGTGATGATGTAGTGATAAGTGAAGATGAAAATAACAACTATAGAGGAGTTATTATAGAAGATATAAAGGAGAGTGAAATTATTGAACCATTCGATAAAGTCGCAAGTTTAAGAGTTAATATTCTTCCATCATATGAAGTGAGTCAAGATGAGATGAATAAGTATGGTTATAGTTGGAATGGAATGTTACCTATAAAAGTTAATAGTGTAGATGTGATGAGAAAGTTAGGACTTGATGTTTATAAATTATATCCTAATGATACAGAAAGTAAACTTGATGATGATAGTGATATAGAAAATCATGATGGACTATTTGGAATAGAAAAACCAGAGTGGATTGAGTTTTTAAAAAGTAATGAAGCTAAAGATTACTTTAATACAAGACTTGACTTTATTACAACATCAAGTGAAGTTGTAAATGAAATGCTTGATTATATGGAAGAAGATCATACAAAGTTTTTAGATGTGAATGCAAATGAAAAAGAATATATCAAACGTTTTGTTTTACCACTTGGAGAGTCTAGTAGTGATGATAAAAAAAGATTTGGTAAAGTGTTAGCTGATGAATTTAGTAAAAGAATTGAAGATAGTTTTGGAAAAGGAGTTATCTTACAATTTGGATTTTCTAATGAAGAAATTAGAAATGAGTTAATTAGTAATTTGGATAATGAAGAGTTAAAGACATACTTAAGTAAGAATAATTTCTATAAAGAAATGGTTTCACACAAGGTGATAAATGAGTATGAAGAGTTAAGAAAAGATATTTTATCAAAAGGAAATGATGAAGCATTTAAAGAAAGTTATAAGATTCATTTCTTTACTGAACTAAAAGACTTTCTTACAAGTGAAGAAAATAATTTAGATGATAAAGAATATGAAATGTTATTTAGAGAAAATGTACCAATACTTTCTAGTTTATTTGATTACTATTTAAAAGAAGAATATTCAAGCATAGAAAACTATTCTGAAATTAATAATCTAGTTGTTAGCTATAACGAAAAATATAATAAAAATTTAGTGAAGGAGGAAGAAAACATTATGCAAGAAAATCATGAAGTTGAAAGTGAAAAGAAGAATTGGCTTAAGATAAATGTTCCAACTTCTGCTTTAATTAGAAAGTATGATAATCATTCATTTTTAAGAATGCCTACATCTCATGAAGAGTATGGTGGTTATACTTACAATATGTTTAATTCTAGGATCAAACAAGGAAGAATGATTACAGATTTACAAAGTGATTCAAGAGAACTTTGTTTAGAGTTAATTGTGGAAGAAAATGAACAAATCATTTTAAGAAATGGTGATAAAGAAAAGGTTGTTACTGGGTTAGAGTTTGAAAAGTTAGTTAGAGGAACAATGGACAAAGATTATGAGACACCTAAATCTTATAATGAAATGGTTACCTTATCTGTTCCAGTTGAGTCAAGAATTGGAAAGTATGAATCATCATCTTTATTTGTTTTACCTAATTATTCAAAGTATAAAGGTCAAGACTTTTATATTCCTAATAGGTTTGTGGAAGATGATAAGTTAAAAGATGGAAGACTAAAAATCTCTTTACCAGACAATTTTAGTATTAGTGTTAAAAATAGAGAAACAAATGAAATAACTAAAATTACTCCATTTGATTTAATTGAAGAAATGGACTCATCAAATATTGATGATTATAGAAAATCAAATACTAACTGGAATGTAGTATCAGTTAATAAAGAGGCAAGACTTGGTGTTTATGAAGAGTCTAGTTTATTTAAAATGCCAAATGGTTCATATCAAGGTTTTTGTTATTATTTACCTAATAAATTAATTAAAGATACAAGTGATACTCATTTAAGAATTAATCTTCAAGATGATATGGAAATAACACTTAAGAATAAGTCTAATGAACAAATCATTTTAAAGGTTGATGAGTTTATTAGTGAAGTAGGTGGAAAAGATTTAAAAGATTATGAATCTGGTCTTGTTAGACCTAGTAGTGTTACAAATAATGCATTTGTTGAAAGAGAAAAAGTGTTAAGGGCAAATGTTCCTGAAGAAATGAAAAAAATGCCTAACTGGGTAGTAGTTAGGACAAGAGAAAATGAAACTAAAGGACGCCTTGATAAATTCTTAATTGATGTTCATACAGGCAAGTTTGCAAGAAGTGATGATCCAACTACTTGGACAACTTTTGATGAAGCATGTAAATATGCAAGAGAAAATAATTGTGAAACATTAGCTTATGCGTTAGATGGAAAGAATGGAATTTGTTGTATTGATTTAGATAAGTGTATTACAAAAGATGGATCATACTCACCGCTTACAAAAGAGGTTTTATTTGCTAGTGATAACACATATGCAGAAACTTCAATTAGTGGAAATGGAGTTCATTTATTTGGAAAAACAAATGGAATGGATTTAAGAACATTTTCAAGAAATGGTGATTTAGAGTTTTATCAAAAGTCTCACTTTATCGCAATGACTGGTGATTTAATAAATGAAGAGTCTAATAGTTTAAGAAACTTTGACGCCCTACCAATAAAGAAAATACTAGAAGCAACTTGTGATAAAAGAACACCATTTATGGGATGTGGTGAGGGTGTAGAAGGTTTATCTTTAATGAGTGATAGAGATGTTGTAGAAAAAGCAATTAATTCTAAACATGGAGAAACTTTTAAAGCATTATATGAAGGACAAGACTTACAAAATAATCATAGTAATTCAGATATGAGTTTAATGAATAGGCTAGCATTTTGGTGTAATGGTGATAAAGAACAAATGATTAGAATATTTGCAACAAGTGGATTATTTAGACCGGGAAAATCTCCAGACTATTATGAGTCAACTGCAATTAAAGCAATAAGAGATACAACTGAAAGATTTCGTCCCACCAAAACTGAAGCACCAAAAGTAGTTAAACCTAGTGGAAGTTTCTTTGGAAAGGGTAGTTAGATGAATAAAGAAATTATACAAAAAGAAATCATTGTTCCAAAAGGTATAAGTCTAGATGAACTTGAAAACTATTTTGATACTGATGACTTTTTAATTCAAGATGAAGAACCAATTATGGTTGAGGAGGTGAAGATAAGTTTTGAGTAATGAAAAAACAATGTACGATAAACTAACTCCTCAACGTCAAAAGATTATTGATGAGGTATTAAAGAATTTAAGTGAAGGAACTGGACTTTGGAAACCGGGATGGAAAAGTGAAGTTCCAGAATCATTTAGTACTAAAAAACCATATCGTGGAGTTAATAACTTCTATCTAACTTTAGTTAGTATGGCTAATGGTTATCAAGATAATAGGTGGTTAACGTATCACCAAATTGAATCAAATGGTTATAGTTTTAAAAAAGATGAAGAAGGTAATTCTTTAGGAAAAGGTAAAGGTGTAACTGTTGAGTTCTTTGAGTTTCGTGATAAGAATACTAAAAAAACATTTGATAGAAAAGTTTTAGAAGGAATGACTCTTGAAGAAAAAGAACAATATGTAAGAGATAACTTATATGCTCATAGAAGATACTATAGAGTATTTAATGGTGACTTAGTTGAGGGACTTCCTAAAAAAGAAGAGACAACTTTAAATGAAACTGAAAAAAATGTAAGAGCTGAAAATATCTTAGATTACTGGAGTAAAAATGAATCACCAATAATTTATGGTGGAAGTAATGCTTATTATATTCCATCAAAAGATGAGATTCATTTACCAGAAAGGAACAAATTTTTAAGTTACAACGAATTTTATTCAACTGCTCTTCATGAAGTTGGTCATTCCACTGGACATGAAAAAAGGTTAAATAGAGATTTGGGTGGTGGATTTGGAACACCAAGTTATGCAACTGAAGAACTAAGAGCAGAAATTGCCTCTTTGTTCATTGAACAAGAATTAGGTATAACAATTGATGAAAACCATATTCAAAACAACAGTGCTTACATTAAACACTGGTATGAAGGAATTAAAGATGATCCAAACATTTTATTTAATGCAATAGCAGATGCTGATAAGATTTCAAAGTATGTTATCTCAAAAGAAAAAACTGAAGAAAAAAAGATAGAGCATTATGCTATTGTGGAAAGTGAAAATGCTTATGGTGAGATTGTCTATAAAGCCTACACTACAACTGATAAAGGTGCTACAGCTTTACTTGTTAATCATGGTTTTGCAAGTGTAGATGCTTTAAGAAAAGAAATTGATAAGATGAGTGAACTTGATTACTATAAAAATTCAACATTTAAAGAAGTATCAATTGATGAACTAAATCAAATTAGTTTAGATATTCAAAATGAACTTAACATTGAAGAAGCTAAATCGTTAGTGTTTGTAAAACCAAGTGAGGTTGCAAGTAATAAGAATGAAGAAGTTGTTGCTAGAAAAATTGATATGAGTGAAAGAGGAATAAACTCACTTACTAGAATGAGTGATAAAGATGTTATAGAAAAAGCAATGACTACTAAAGATGGAGAAAAGTTTAAAGAACTTTATGAAGGTAAAAGTATATTAGGAAATTCTGAAAAAGATGCTCTATCTTTAATGAATAGATTAGCTATGTTTACTGGAGGAGATACTGAACAACTTTTAAGAATCTTTAAATCATCTGGACAATTTAATGAAAATAAACCGATGTCTCTTTATGAACGTTTGGCTGAGAGAGCAACAAACTTTATCAAAGAATTAAAAGCACCAAGTGAAAAATCACCTAAGTTTAATATTGGTTCAAAAAGACATTTTGGTCTAAACTCAAAAACTTAAAAGAAAGGAGGAACTCTAAATGAAAGAAAATGGATTTAAGTTTAAGGAAAGTTATGCAAATTCTATTAAAGCAATGAATGATAAACAAGCAGGAAAGTTTATTAAATTCTTATGTGATTATGTATTTTTAGGACGTCTTCCAGAAACTAATGATGCAACAATTAAATCAACATTTAATTTAATCAAGACACAAATTGATAGAGATATTAAATGTAGAGAGTATGGAAGATTAGGTGGAATTAAAAGTGCTGAAAAAAGAAGATTAGAAAAAGGGGAATTTGTCCTAGTAATTGATGAAAAAAATGAAGCTAATCCACTAAAAAACCTAGTCAAAAATATCATGGAAGGAGACACCAAGAACTAAAAAAGAGGTAGGAAAAGTGTTGCAAATTTGCTTATTTTATAGGCAGGATAAGGAAAAAGCAACAAACTACGTTTATTGCATTTTCGATTGCCAAACAAGTTTGGCTCAAGCAAGTGACACACTCACTTCTTGTTCTTGACAATCTTATGGAAGAAAACAAAAAAGATGAAAGAAAATCAAGAAAGTATATAAGGATAAATGATGATGAAATATGGGAATATATTGAAAAAATTATGGAGTTAGATGAGTATAAAAAATCGTTTAACAAAGTAATTAACGATGCACTAAAATGTGGATTTCCAATTCTATATAATTCCTTATTTAATATAGTTGAAGAAAAAGAAGAAAGTAATTCTTCAGTTAAAATGGTTAGAAAAATTAATGGTGTTGATGAAAATTATTTCTCACAAATTACAAATTTAATAAAAGAAGTAGTTTTAAATGTGACTATTAATAAATCAATTTTATGTTCTCTATATGGAATAAAAGAAATTGAAATTGAAGGTGGTAAAGTGGACATTAAAAAAATTAAAAAAGGTGCATACAGAGATACACCAGATTATTTAATTGATTATGAAATCAATGGTTTAAATGAATTAAGAAAGTAGGTGAAGAATAATAGGAAATTCAAATATTGTATTTAATATTGGATACACTCCTTATAAGCTAAAATCAAATGCAACTGAAAGTGAAATTCAAAAGCACAAAGAAGATAGAGCATTTTATGATTTAACTGGTGGTAAAAACCTTTTAAATTATATTACTAGAAAAGATAAAGTTGATGATACTTTCACAGCTTTAGAATATTTACAAAAATCAACTAGAGTATTTAATGGGAATGGAGTAATAACAGATGCTGAACTTGAACTAATGAAAGAAAGACTTAAGAATAACAAAGGTTTTATTTGGCATGGTTTCATTTCATTAAGTGAAGAAGAAAGCTATAAAATTGATAATCCAGAAAAGTGTATAAGATTTATAAAAAATGTTTTTTCAAAATTCTTTAAAGATGCTTCATTACATGAAGAAAATATAGATTTGATGTGTGCATTACATAAAGATAGACCACATCACTTACATATACATTTTCAGTTTTGGGAAAAAGAACCTAAATATTATGCAAATGATGGTTCTATTACATATAGGCGTAAGGGGAAAATTGATAAAAGAGCATTAGATAAAATGTTTATCAATGCAGGACTTTATTTAGATGATGAAACAGATCATTTCTATAAAAGTAAAATGGAGGCACTGCGAGAGCTTAAGGGATTGACTGCCATTAATGTTGCTATCACTACTAGTGATGATGTAAAAAAAGAACTATTAGAACTTGTAAAAGAACTACCACAAGAAGGAAGATTATCATATGGAAGTGAAGAAATGGAGCCATATAGGGAAAGGGTAGATAACATAGTTGCACTTTTACTAGGTTATGATAGGGAAGCTCGAAAGGCTGATAATGAATTTTATAAGGCTTTACGTTCTATGAAGAAAAAAGTAGAAGAAATAATTAATACCACTCATTTGTTTTCTGAAGATAATGTAAAACTTGAAGAAATGGAAAGAAATAAAGAAAAGTATGGTTATAAAATAGATGATAATTCTAAAAAGATGATTGATACCATAGAAGAAGAATATATCAGAAGACAGGGTAATTTAGTGCTTAATCTTGCAAGAAAAATAAAGCCTGAATATTTTGAAAGAAGCCTTAATAAAAAGTACAAGCCAAATGATACAAAATTAAAACGTAGAATTATCATTTCCAAAAAGAAAGTAAATAGTATGTTTGGTAAATTCTTACAGTCATTTGCTTTCCAAAGTAGATTACTTGAAAGAGATTTTTCAAGAAGATTAGAGGAAATCGAAGAGGAAATGAAACAAGAAAGGATTAAACAATCTAAAAAGGATAAGGAGGAAAAATAAAGTGTGAATAGAGATGAAGCCCTTAAGCACAAAAAGAAAAAATCCCGAAGTTTAGATATTCTTCTTTGGTTATTTATCTTCACCTTTATGGCAGTACTTATATTACTAATATTTAATTTGACTACTAAAGATAGCATTTCAATTATATTAAACAATCGTAATTATTATTTAGTAGTTGGAGTTGTATGTGGGTTACTTATTATTGGATATTTAATGATGTATCGAATAGATGCTCAAAACATTGCGTTAAATGAAAATGATCTAGAAGATACAGAATGGTTAACTACTAAAAAGTTAAGAAAACTTCGTGAGTTTGAAGTTAGTACATTTAAAGATTTTAAATATTCAAAAGATGGTATTGTTATAGGTGCAGAAAAGAAAGGTAGTAATGTTGAAGTAATTGCTACAAGTCAATTACATGCATTAATTGTTGGTACTACCGGAAGTGGTAAAACAACGGGATTTGTTGACCAAAATATTGAAGTGTTAGGTAGATGTAAAACTAAACCTTCTATTGTTATAACTGACCCAAAGAAAGAACTATATGAAAAACATGCTAATCAGTTAATAAAAGAAGGATATAAAATCTCAATGTTAGATTTAAGAGAACCTTACTCTTCAGCTAGATGGAATCCAATGAATGTATTAATTAGGCGTATTAAACTAGTTAAAGATTTAGAAAACAATCTTCAAAACAAAGATGGAAAGTATTATGGTGCAGGAGAAACATTTTTATCTTATAAAGATGCAAGAACTAGAGTTCAAGAATTGAAAGATGAAATCTATGAGAACGCTCAAGATTTAGTTTATACATTATGTCCTGTACAAAATAAAGACCAACCAACTTGGGAAGAAGGTGCAAGAAACTTAATCTTTGGTTTTGTTTTAGCACTTTGTGAAGATTGCATCAAAGGGAAAGTAGAAGAAAAACAATTACTACTTTTCAATATCTATCATAACATCACTAAATATTGTAGTGAAGATACTACAGCTTTAAGAGAATATTTACTTGAAGGTCGTGATGAGTTTTCTAAAGTTAGGGGAATTGTAAACACTGTACTTATTACAAGTGATAAAACTTTAACAAGTTATTTATCTGAAGTAAATAGTTATATGCAACAATTATCTGATGATGGAATTTTATCTTTAACATCAGAAAATGATTTAGATATTATAAATCTTGATGAAGAACCAAATGCGGTATTCATTATAGTTCCGGACGAAAGATTTACTAGACATAGATTTGTTACATTATTTATTACTCAAATGTATAAAGAACTTGTTGAAAAAGCAAATCTTAACTTAAGAAGAAATCAGTGTGAAACTGCAATATTAAAACGAAATACATATTTTGTTTTAGATGAATTTGGTAACTTACCTAAATTTGAAAATATGGAAGGTATGGTAACTGTTGCTCGTTCAAGAGGTATAAGATTCTTATTTGTTTTACAATCATTTAGTCAGTTAACTGCTAAATATGGAAAAGACATTGGAGATATTATTAAAACTAACTGTAACGTTAAAATCTTTATTGGTAGTGATGATCCAGATACTAGAAAAGAGTTTTCAGAACTATGTGGACAGAAAAAGGTTAAAAACTTTTCAGTTAATACAAATGCTGAAAATCCTGCATCAAGTAATACTGGAGCAAGTAATCAACCATTAATTACTATTGGAATGTTAGAACGTCTTAATGGTAATGAAAAAGGAGATGCTATTGTATCGGTTAGAGGATATGAACCTATTTGGACAAAGTTTACTCCATCATATGAGTTAAAAGATGTTTACTTTCCAGAAGGTAAAGCTGATGTATCTAAAAGAGAAGCAAGACTTTTTGAAAAGCAAGATTATGTATTTGATATTGTAACTCAAAATGGTAGTAGTGATGAAGATAGAATATTAGATGAAATCAATAAACTAGATGAACAAGAGGTGATACTAGAAGAGAGTAATCAAGACAAGTTATTAGAACTTGATAAAGAATGGGATAAAGTCATAAATGAAATTCATAAGAAAATTGATATTCTTACTAGAATGTTAAATGGTAGGGATAGAAAAACAATTAAAGAAGCAAGACTAGAAGATAAAGCAACAATTCTTTATATGTTAATGGAAAATTATGACCAAACCATAGCCCAAAAAATGCAAGACCTAGCAGACTACATATCTGGTGAGGCATTACCAGAATTATTACGTCTTCAAGACCTTGCAGTAAAATAATAAAAGAAGGAGGATACTATTTGAGAAAATTTAGAAACTATATTGTTTTAGGACTTATGACTTTAGTGATAGGATTTGCATTAATCTTTGGAAACAATAGTTTAAAAGTAAATGCTCAAGAAAATCCATTTACACAGTGTAGTCATGACTATTTAGAATTAGTTACAGATGCAACATGTCTTACTCAAGGATATACAACTTTCACTTGTAAAGTTTGTAATTATTCTTATAAAGATAAATACACTGAAGCATTAGGTCATGAGTTTACAAAAACTTTAAAAAATGCAACATGTACAACTGGAGAACATACACTTTTTGAATGTGTAAGGTGTAACTTTAGTTATAAAGATGAAACAAGCGAACCACTAGGTCATAAGTATATGTCAGTTGTAGTTAAACCAACTTGTACTCATAAAGGCTATACAACACATTTCTGTAGTACTTGTGGACACGAATATACAAGTGACCATGTAGATGAACTAGGTCATACATTTGAAAGCGTAGATATTCCACCAACTTGTGATGAAGATGGATATACCAAACATAGTTGCCTTACTTGTAGTTATTCGTATAACAATAACTATATTGATAAGATAGGACATGATTATATAACTGAAGTAATTGCTCCTACTTGCTTTGAAGGTGGATATACAAGTTATTATTGTGAGAATTGTCAATATTCCTTTATCGCTGACTATGTAAACTCAAGTGGTCATAATTATGGAAGTCGTATAATTGATCCAACTTGTGCAACTTATGGATACAAAGAAAACTTTTGTACTACTTGTAGTGATAGATTTGTTAGTGATTATGTAGATCCATTAGGTCATGAGTTTACAGAAATATTAGTAAATTCTGATAATGATACTATTGGATGTATTAAACATGTTTGTAATAGGTGTAATTATAGTTACTTATCCAACTTTTCAACAAGTAAAGATAATGGCTATAATGAAAAGGAAGAACCAGTTCATGAACATACATACACTTTATATTCAGAACTTAATAAAGAAGCAATGTTATTCTTTGTTAGCAATAGGTGTGAGTGTAATCATGTAGATAATTCAAAAATACAAATTATATTTTCAAAAACTGGACAAGCAAATATTACAATGAATGTAAATGATTATGGGTATATTGACTATTCTAATTTAGAAGGGAAATATCAAATAATTGTGGTGAATGATTATGGAGTTATTTTAACTAAATTTGAAATAGAAAATAAAGTTGAAGAAGAGGATGATGTTATAGTAACGCCACCAACTCCTCAACAACCGCCTACTCCAGTAAAACCACCAGTGGATGATAATAATAATCAAGATGATGTTAATAATGGAGGAAATGTTGATGATAGTAATAACAATCAAAATGATGATGTAAACAATAATCAACAAAATCAAAATGGTAATCAAAACAATACAAATGATAATCAAAATAATAACAACAATAATAATCAGGGTTCTGTAAATAATCCAAGTGGGGATAATGGAACAAGTAATGGGAATACACCTAATGGAGATACTGGAAACAGTGATAATAATCAAGATAATTCTAATACTCCAAATAATGGTGAAGATGAAAATAAAACACCAGTAGAAGATAATACTCCTACTGATGGAAATGATGATGTAGATGATAGTAAAGGAAGTTCATCTACACCACTAGTATTAATATTAATTTTAGTTGTTTTACTAGTTGGTGGAACAATTATATTTATGCAAATTAAAAACAAGAAAAAATAATAAAGGAAAGAGGTAAAAAATTATGATGTTTTTAGCGGAAGCTACTTTAAATGATTCTTTGCAATCAATTGTTACAAAATTAAGTGAATTAATGGATAGTTTTTGGATTTATATTGTTATGGCACTAGCAGCAGTTGTTATTGTATGGGGTGCTTATGTTGGTATTAAAATTGCAATCGCACACAAAAATGAAGAAAAAATCAATGCTCGTGATATGGTTAAGAATTTGATTATTGGAATTGTGATTATTTTCGTTGTCGCAATGGGTGCACCATTATTAATTGAAGGCTTATCATCTTGGGTAGGAATTGGAGCTAACTAGCTTCTGATACAAGGCGGTAAGATAATCTCTTATCGCCTTTACTATATATAATAAGAAAAGGAGAAAAACAATGCTTATATTTTTTCAAGAGTTGATTTTACTTTTATTTCTTTGGTTCTTAAAAGTTATTGATGGTATTATGGAAATCTTTTCTGCTATTGCAGGAGTAACTGATGTTACTTATCAAGGGAAAAGAGTTAATATTATTGAGTTTATAGTTGGTGACTCAACAGTTGGTACAATATTTTGGTGTGTATTTATTTTAGCAGTAGGACTAACTTGCATATTTACAATAGTTGCTCTAGTAAAGAATATGATAGCTAATAATAGAAATATTACAACTATTATTGGAAAATTCTTTCTAGCACTACTTGGAACACTTGCAATGGTTGTTGTTGTAATTCTTGGTATTTTAATATCAAATGCAATATTAGTATTAGTTTCAGAAATCTTTGAAATTGGTAATACAACAAAACTATCAAACTCAATATTTAATGCTTGTGTTGGTGACTGGGTAAATGGTTATTCAATTAATGAAATTAATATTTCAAGTTTAACAGTTAGAAAAATCTTTGGTGATTATAATACTGCAGCATTTGGTATTTGGCCTACAAGTTGGAAAAATAATGGAATGGTTAATCCAGATACATTCTTATATCTTCCTTCAATGATAGCATCAATTGGACTAATGATTGCAATGGTAGTTGCTATTATAAATCTTGCTAAAAGAGTATATGAAATTGTATTACTTTATATTGTCTTACCAGTTTCAATGTCAACAATTGCTATTGATGATGGAGCAAGATTTAAAATATGGAGAGAAACATTTATTACTAAAATTGTTTTAGCGTATGGTACTGTCTTTTCAGTTAATATCTTTATTTTGATTTTACCATTTATATCAAAGATGAAGATACCAGGAGTATCAAACTTTGCAAACTCAATGTTTTTAATCTTTATGATAATTGGTGGAGCTTTAGTAATTCCTGCCGGTCAAACATTATTTGCAAGATTATTTGGACAAGCTGATGATATGCATGCAGGAGGTAGTTTCTTAAGAAGTGCTTTCTATGGATCTAGATTTGCGAGTGCTTTAACTTTTGGAACAGCAAGTAAAATCATTAGAGGAATTAGTGGAATGAGTAGAAGACTTAATAAAAGAAATGAAAACAAAAAGAAAGAAAAACAAGATGAAAATGATAAATATGTAGAAGAAAAGAAAGATGAGGAATCAGAAGATACCGGAGGTGGGGGAGAATGAGAATAATTCCTAAAAAGATAAAAGTAAAAAATACAGTATGGAAGTGTTATTCAATGCCCGATATAATTGTAGCATTAATAGTATTTGCAATTATATTTATTGCTATAACTATGGATGCTTGGGTATTTGCAATAATTATGTTACTTATTTCAGTTATTATGTTTATGCCTACAAGTGATGGAATATTTTATTCTTTCTTATTTGAAAATGTTAAGTTTATATTCTCAAAGAAAAAATATTCTAAAACATCTACAAATGAAAAAGAAAATATTGATACTTTAATTGCTTTAAAAGATATTAAAGAAAATGGTGTTATTGAATACAATAATTCATATTTTGGTAGAGTTATAAAAATAGGACAAAAGAATTTTGGAATTGAAGATTTAGTAGAACAAAATGCAGATATTAATTACTTTGCTAGTGCATTAAAACAACTTGATGGCACACAATGTGCTGATATTGTAAAGATTGATAGACCAGTTAATTTAGATCATTTTTCTGAAGAGTTATTTGAAAGACTAACTGAAGTTAAAGAAAATGAATATGACATGTTTTTAAAAGAGATTAAAAGTGAAATCTTAAGAGAAAGAATTGATAGAATTGATAGACTTAATAATATAAGAAAGAAATACCTATCTGACTTTTATATCGTCATTTATGGGAAGAATGAACTTGACTTAGAAAACGCAACAATTAATGTTTCAAGTGAAATTAATAAATGTGGAATAAGTACAAAGATTTTAGAAAGAAGAGATGTTGCTGTATTTTTAAAATACTCATATTCAAGAAACTTTGATGAAAGAGAAGTAAAAGATATTAGTGATGAAGAATTAGTAAACTGGGTTAAACCAAATGAAGTTGAATTCTTTTCAAATCATTATGTGATTGATGGAGTAGATGCAAGTTGTCTTGCGGTAAGTGATTTTCCGCTACGTGTTAAAAATGCTTGGGGTAGTGAATTATTTAATATCCCAAATACAAAAGCAGTATTACATTTTAAACCAGTAGAAAAATACAAAGCAATTAAAAGAATTGATAAATGTATTTCAGAAATGGAAACAAAAGAAATCATGAGTGAAAAAGCAAGTGAAGCAAATTCTGCTGAAATTCATAGAGAGTCTATGAATAGTTTACTTGATAGTTTACAAGCTGAAAATGAAACTCTATTTGATGTGACTTTAACACTGACTGCTTATAATTATTTAGATGATTCTAACTATAAAAAAAGTGTTAGACGAGCAATGTTACTTGGTAACTTTAGACCTTCAACTTTATATGGTTTACAAGTAGAAGGATTTAAGTCAGCAAACATCTCACCTATTTCAACTTTAACTCAACAAGAAAGAGGAATTAATAGTTCATCACTTGCTGCAGTATTTCCATTTGTTAGAACATTTGTTATGGATGAAGGTGGAATTATGTTAGGTGAAAATAAAAACAATAATTATCCATTTATTTTTAACTTATGGAAAAGAGGGAACCTTTATCAAAATTCAAATGCAATGATAATTGGAAAAAGTGGAAGTGGTAAATCATTTTTCTTAAAAAGTTTAATTACAAATGAGTGGGCAAATAACACAAGAGTAATTATTTGTGACCCAGAAGCAGAATACATCACTCTAACTAAAAATTTAAGTGGAAATGTAATAGATGTTGGTAATGCAAAAGAAGGAAGAATTAATCCATTTCATATTTATAAAATCTTAACAGAAGATGGAACAAGAGCAGATCCAGTTGTAACCTTTAATACACATCTTAAGATGTTAGAGTCTTTCTTTAAGATAGTATTAGTTGGTGCAAGTAATGATGTAATTGAGTTAATTAATAATTTAATAGTAGAGGCATATGAGAAAAAAGGAATACTTGAAACTACTGATTGTACTCATTTACATGCAGAAGATTATCCAATATTTACTGACCTTTTAAATGTGTTAAAATCAAAAGATACTACTAATTTAGATTCTTTAACTTTAAGAGATTTAAGAACTGCAGAACTTTATTTACAAAAGTTTGTAAGTGGTAGATATTCTGATATTTGGAATGCACCATCAACTTTAGAAGTTGATTCAAGTTTAATTGATTTTAACTTTCAATCATTGTTTGCAAATAAGAATAATGTAGTTGCAAATGCACAAATGCTTTTAATTTTTAGATTTATTGAACAAGAAGTAATTAATGCAAGAGAGTTAAATAAAAATGGAAACAATTTAAGAACAATGATAGTTTGTGATGAAGCACACCTTTTCATTGATGCTAAATTTCCAATAGCACTTGATTTCTTTTATCAAATGAATAAAAGAATTCGAAAATATAATGGTTCATTTATTCCAGCAACTCAAAATATAGCAGACTGGAATGGAAATGAAGAGTTAAGAAGTAAGACTTCAACAATTCTAAAAAATAGTCAATATACATTTATTTTTAAACTATCAGCTCCAGACATGAAAGATGTACTAGATATTTATAAGGCAGGAGATAGTTTTAATGATGAAGAACAAAGAATGATAATATCAGCTGTAACTGGACAAGTATTCTTTATTGGCTCAACCGAATTAAGAGCTGCAATAAAGATAACTACAGGTGATTATGTGAAAAAACTTTTTGAACAAAATAGGGAGGATATGTAATTTTGAAAAAAGTATTAAAAGGTTTATTTTTATCATTATTTTTAACACTGGCTTTAATTACTAATGTAGTGATTAGACCAAATTGTGTAGAGGTAAATGCTGCATCTACAAATAAATATATTTTAAATATGGATTATACCGAAACTTATAGTTCGTATGGAATGAGTACACCACAAGTAACTTCTGGAACATCTACAACACTTACTTTTGGTGGACATAATCAAAGATCATTAGAATTATATATTTATGGTTCATCTCATACATCAACTGTAGAGACTGCAAATAGTGGACATTTATTTGATTTTAATGATATTACAATAGCAGTAGAAACTGATTATAATATTAATAGAACAAATAAGATTAATTCATATTCAGTAAGAAATGTAAATGGAACAGTTGTAGCAAGTAGTACAACTGCATCTCAACCTACAACTTTGTTTAGTGGAAATCTAGAAGATGGATCTTACTATATTAATTTAGTTTGGTATGGAGAAGATTATTTTACAAGTTATCCAGTTTATACAAAGCAATCAGCAACGTTTTCTGTTACTTATTCATTTCAAGTTGATGGGAACGCTCCAGTAATAACTGGTGCATCAACATCTAAAACTTATTATGAAATAAGTGATTTTGAAGTATCAGCCACAGACTCTGGAAGTGGACTTAAAAACTTGTATATTAAAAATCCAAATGCAACTAGTTTTACTGCATGTCCTAATCCTTGTGAAATAACAAATGGAGTTAATGGATTATATTCATTTTATGCAGTAGACAATAGTGGAAACGAAAGTGAAATCCATTATGTTTATTATGATGAAACACCGCCTACTGGAGTAATTACTAATTCAAAAGGAGTAACTATTTCATCAGCTTATACGAATGCTCAATTCTTTTATAGTGCAACAGATGCAGATAGTGGAGTAAAAATAATGGAATGGAAGACTCCAATGGATAATGTATGGGAAGAATATCCAACTGAAGTATTAACTCTTGTATCTACTAATGGAACTTATTATTTTAGAACAAGAGATAACGCAGGAAACTATTCATTAATTAAAACTATGAATTATGATACTAAAGCACCAACAATGTTACTTTATACTGAAAGTGGAGTTGTTGCAGATGGATCTGTTGTAAGTGGAGATTATATTTATTATTCCGTAAATGGAACAGGAACTGGAGTAAGAAGTGCTTATGTTTTAATGCCAGGAGCTACAAGTTATGTTGCAGCAAGTACTTCAACTCAATATCTTGCAAGTGGTAAATATTCGTTTTATTGTTATGATTATGCAGGAAATCGTTCATCAACTTATTCAGTAACACTTGATAATGAATCACCAGTTTTAACTGTAGAAGGTGCTACTTTTGGAACAACTACTCAATTTGAATTTAGAGTAACAGCTGAAGATGATAGTGTTTGTGAACTTTATTATAAAGGACCAAATGATTTAGATTATTGTGTATTGAGTAATAATTATATTGATATAACTTATGATATGGATGAGGGTATTTATTACTTTTATGCAGAAGATGAGTTTGGAAATAGAAGTGGTGAAAAGTTTGTAGAATTTTCTCAAGAAGCACCAGAAATTTTAATCCAATATGATGAAGAAACAAACCACTATATGCTTACTTGGTTTGATAACACTTATACAGTAGGTGTTAATGGAATGGAGTATTTTAGCGGTGGTAAGTTAACTGAAGAAGGAGATTATGAAATTGTTGTTATTGCACAAAATGGAAAGACAACAACATACAATGTTACTATCGACCACAAATGGGTAATAACTGGTTGGGTTGAAGCAACTTGTCTAGCAGAAGGTTATTCGATTAATGAATGTCTTACTTGTGATGGAGTAATTTATGGGAATTGGACTGGAATTGGTGACCACATTCCTGAAGTAATTGAGGTAGTAAATCCAACTTGTGATGAAAAAGGATACACTTTATATCAATGTGAATATTGTTTACATCAATGGAAAAGTGATTATGTAGATGCTTTAGAACATGAGTTTTATGTTGCAGGAAGTGTTGCTGCAACTTGCCAAGCTGAAGGTTATACTATTAATAAATGTAAAAACTGTGATGTAGTAATTAATGGTAACTGGACTGGAATAGGAGACCATGTGCCTGTTGTAATTGAGGTGGTTGCTCCAACTTGTGAAGAAGATGGATATACTTTATATCATTGTGATTACTGTCTTACACAGTGGGAAGGAAATGTTGTAGATGCAATAGATCATGAATTTTATGTTGCAGGAAGTGTGGAAGCAACATGTCAACAAGAAGGTTATACAATTAATAAATGTAAATATTGTGATGTAGTAATTAATGGAAACTGGACTGGAATTGGAGACCATAATAAAACTGAAAAAGAAGTTGTAAATCCTACTTGTTCATCACAAGGTTATACATTATATTTCTGTGATGTTTGCTTAACTGAATGGAAAGGAGACTATATTGATAAACTACCTCATAATTATGAAGAAACTACATACGAAGCAAATTGTATGAATAAGGGATATACTCATTATGAGTGCTTAGATTGTGGATACTCATATGATGATAATTATGTTGATGTTTTAGGTCATGATTATGAAATAACTAATAAAGTGGGTAGTTGTGAAGAAGAAGGCAGTATTACATATAAATGTAGTTTATGTGGCTATACTTATTCAGAAAGTGTTGGATTTGGTAGTCATAGTTATTTGACTACAACAGTTACTCCAACATGTTTAGATAAAGGATATACTGAATATGAATGTTCTTTATGTGGTAATATTTACTATGATAATTATGTAAGTGCATCTGGTCATAACTATGTAAAAACAGTAGTTGAAGCAACTTGTACAACAAATGGATATACTGAATATGAATGTAGTTATTGCGGTGACTCATATCAAAATAATACCACTTTAGCAATAGGACATAAGTATATAGAAACTAATCGTGAACCAACTTGTACTAAAAGTGGAGGGACATTTTATAGTTGTATGTTTTGTTCAAGTGAATATCAAACTAATGAAATATTACCAGTAGGGCACGCTTATGAAACTGAAATATTAAAAGAATCAGACTGTGTTAATGAAGGAAAAAGAAGATATTATTGTCCAAAATGTGGTGATGAATATGAAATTATCATTCCAGCTACAGGACATAATTATCAACTTTTAAATGAATCTAATAAAAATGGAGTAGTAGAAAGAACATATAAATGTAGTGATTGTGGTGATAATTATAGTGAAGCACTTGGGGATCAATATGATAAAGTAGCAACTTATATTATTGATTTAGTTAATAAATATAGTCCTTATATTATATACGTTTTTACAGCAACAGCTGGACTTTGGAGTATTGGAATGGGTGTAGCATATGCGGTTGCACAAAAGAATGAAGACAAAGTAAAAGCTAAAAAAATGTTAGTAAATTACATAATTGGTATCGTTGCGATCTTTGTAATTTTGGTTGCTTTACCTTATTTAGTTAAAGGAATTGCGATTTTATTAAGTTAAAAAATATTTAACATAATACTTGACTTTATCGTGATATCACGATATAATATAAGTGTAGAAAGGATGATAGGTGAAAATATGCTAAAAACGGAAATTTTAAGAAAAGTAGAAGCTGATGAAGGGCTAACAGTTGAGGAAATAATCATTTATCAAAATAATGTAAAACCTGTTAAACATGTCTATGGAAAGTATGGAACACTTGCTAAAAAGTATTTAGAAGAGCATAATTTTGGAAAGTATTTATCACTAGGTGGAAATTTACCAACTTACTTGCATAACATAGACAAACAAGCTGATGAGATTTATGAAGTAATGTATAATAACCTATCAGCTAAACCTGAAAACCAAAAGACTGAAGATTTCTTAAAGAATGTTCAAATAGAAAATGCAATTCAAAAAGAAATTGAAGAAGTCATATTAAATGAATTAGTATATGTAGAATAGGAGAAACTTAAGAAATGGAAGTTGCAGTAATAGATCAAGTAGATACATTAGAAAAATTACATGAAATAAGATATAGACTAGGGAATGAATTTTGTTCGCCACAAGAAATGGATTTATATTTATTAGTCGTAAACATATTAGATAAAGAAATTTCTGTAGTTATAGCTGAATTAAAGAACCTAGTAAATAAAGAAGAAGGAGAAGAAAAACAATGAAAGTATTAAAAGTATTAGGATTTATAGGTAAAGTTGGAATCATGGTTGTAGCACTAGCTTGTAATATTATATTAAATATAGCAACATTATTTGTAAGTGCAATAATAAAATAGGAGGAATTAGTTATGCCAAGAAAAGAAGATACACCACTAAGAAATGCAAGAAGAAGTTATGAAGAAAGAAATAAGGAAGAAAGATTAAAGGCTACTACTCAATTTAATACTAGACTTCCAAAAGAAAAGTATGATGAGATAAATGAGTTTCTTGAAAAACATAACATTAGAAAAATTGACTTAATTTATGCAGGCTATGAAGCGTTAAAAGAAACTTGTAATAATTTGTCGAATGACACTAAATAGCTTGATTTAGGGGAGATGAAATCCCCTTTTATTAATATTTATTAGTTCGTGTTCTCTAGGAGCGCTACTAAAAGAAATACATCTGATGATGGAGTTTTAGTAGCGTAACTACTTATACTCTGTCATCACAAAAGAAAGGAGGACAAGAGTATAGGTAATTTACTAGAAGAAAAAAAGCAAGAAATATTACCTAAAACTAAAAAAAGCAAAATAAGTAAAAAAATGAGTACACCAGAAGAACAAGAAAGATACGAAGAATTTGTAGAATATCTTGCTTATTTATTAATAAAATATGGAAACAGGATTTTAAAAAAATAGGAGCATAGTATGAATCGTGAAGGAAAAAAATGTGTCATCTATTTAAGAGTTAGTACAGAAATGCAAATTGATGGTTTTAGCCTTGATGGGCAAAGAACAGGATTAACTAAATTTGCAGAGAGAGAAGGAATGAGTGTTGTTAACATTTATGAAGATGCAGGAAAGTCTGGAAAATCAATTGAAGGAAGACCAAGTTTTCAACGAATGCTAACAGATATTTATGAAGGTTTAAAAGTTGATTATGTTTTGGTTTATAAACTATCTCGTTTTGGAAGAAATGCAGCTGATATATTAAATTCATTAGAATTTATACAATCATATGATGTTAATTTAATATGTATTGATGAAGGCATTGATTCTTCACAAACAAGTGGTAAACTATTAATATCGATTCTATCAGCTGTAGCAGAGATAGAAAGAGAAAACATTATAGAACAAACCATGAATGGTAGAAGAGAAAAAGCACGTCAAGGTTTGTGGAATGGAGGATTTGCTCCATATGGATATGTTTTAGAACATGGAAAAATCTATATTGTTGAAGAAGAAGCTGAAGCAATTAAAAAAATATTTGAAATATTTAGTAATACAAGATTAGGGTTAGGAGGAGTAGCTAAATATTTAAATTATCAAGGAATAAAAAAAGTAGCACACCATAATGGATATTTAGAATTATGGACTCCTACTACAATTAAACGTATTATAGATAATCCTATTTATTATGGTAAAATTGCTTTCGGTAGAAGAGGAAGAGAAAAAATAAAAGGAACTAAAAATCAATATAGGACTGTTAACAAAGATAACTATATTTTAGCTGATGGTCAACATGAAGCTATAATTGATGAAGAATTATGGCAAAAAGCATACAAAAAAAGACTTAAAACTGGCGTTGCAAATCCTCCAAGATTTGGTAAAAATAAAGCTCATTTGTTAACTGGAATTTTAAGGTGTCCTAAATGTGGGGGACCAATGTATGCTAATAGAAATACATGGATAAGAAGAGATGGAACATTAGTAGATAGATATTATTACTATTGTAGCCATAAAAGTGAATTACGAGGAAGAATATGTGGTTATAGAAGAAATATTCAAACTACTGATATTGAACCATATGTTATTGAGACAATTAGAAAACTTATTAAAAGTCAATATTTTTCAGATAGTTTGAAAGAATGTATTGGAGCAGAAATTGATACAACTTTAATTTCAAAAGAAATTCGTAATTTTGATAATAAGCTTAAAGAAGTTATTCAAAATAAAATGAGATTAGAAAACGAACTGGATAACTTACCATTAGATGAAAAATACCGAGATAAAAAAATAGAAAATTTAAATAGAAGAATATATGCACTATACGATGTAATGGCAGATATAGAAGAAAAGATAGAAATACTTGAAAATAAAAAAAGATCTATTGAAGAAAATTCAATAAATGCAGAAAAAATATACAGTTTAATTTGCCAATTTGACGAATTATATGATATAATAAATGAAGAAGAGAAAAAATCATTACTTTCTCTTTTAGTAAATAAAGTGGAAATCTATTCAGAGGAAAATCCTCAATACCCTATAAAGTCTATAGAGTTTTCTTTCGCCATCCCTAGTGATGGCGAAACTTTAAAGAATTTTTTGTGGGACAATGAGGTGACCGATGAGTGTGTAGTTTGTCTTGAAAGAAGATAGAATAAATTAGGTGATTTACTGCTATTTTGAACAAAAAAATAGAAAATTAAGCAAAAATTTATATAAATATGTTTAAAATACTACAAATATAACATATACCTTTGGTAAGTTCAACCTAGGTTTAAGACTACCAAAAGTCCATGTGTGAGGGAACATAACAGTAAGTTTTAATATTAAAATCTGTATAGTTTTATTATTAAAGTCGGTCAAAAAGTCTTTTATAGACTTTTAAAGAATAAGCTATTTTCACAAAAATTCATAGTTTTGCTATGATGGAACGTTGAAAATAGCTCTTTTTTTATTCAAGAAGTGTAGAACTGTACAAAGGAGCCAGCCCTTCTTTTTTTACGGCTAGGCTGGGGGAGTTGAACTAATTTCAAATTTTAGGAACAAGGGAATTTGAATATTAGTATTACTACCAACTTTTAAGACCTTTATTAGTTCTTTATCTAAAATAGGAGTAAATATAGGTAAAAGCATACTTAAGAGAACGTCGGCGTGATTTCGGAGCAGCTGTATTTAAATCTATCAAAAATAAACACAAAACAAATTCTTAAATAAAACGTTTGCAGTATTTTCCATATTATGGTAAAATATACTTGTAATACATTAATATTTCCTAAGTCTGCTTTAATACACTCTTAAGAATAAAATATACTGACTAGATACAAGCTCTCTTAGGAAAGAAGGTGCAAATAAGGGATTTATTTCCCTAAAAAATTAAGGTATAGTCAAAT